>JAIRNG010000056.1 GCA_031258135.1 Mediterranea sp. (in: CFB group bacteria) | reverse complement strand
GAACTCCGTGTTGCTCAATGACGATGTGCTGAAGATCACGACTCCCTATATGCGTTTCTATGAGCTGGAGGCGCTTTGCGCGTTGGGTGAACAGGAGCGGGTGCTGAAAGAGATAAAAGCGTATTGGGGAGGGATGTTGGCGCTGGGCGCAACCTCGTTCTGGGAAAAATATAATCCGGAAGAGACGGGAAAAGAGCATCTGGCCATGTACGGACGTCCTTACGGAAAGAGCCTCTGCCATGCGTGGGGAGCAAGTCCGATCTACCTGTTGGGGAAATACTGTTTAGGCGTCCGTCCCGTAAAGGCAGGATATGGGGAATTTGCCATCGACCCGGTATTAGGCGGCCTGGAATGGATGGAGGGATGCGTCCCGACACCAAACGGTGACATCCGGGTCTATATGGACGGGCAGACGGTCAGAGTAAAGGCGGGCGGGGGAAGCGGATACATAACCTTCACCAGCCGCACCCAACCCCAAGCCAACATCGCCAAGGCCGAATCGCTGGGTGAGCACCGGTATCGCCTGTGGATAGATACAAGGGATGAAGTCATTATAAATTATAATCGTTAAGCAGCAGTATATGAATCGTTTAATTGCAAACGCCCCGCTGAAGGGCATCATACCTCCATTGGTCACTCCCCTGTCGGACAACGACACGCTGGACACCGCAGGATTGGAGAACCTTATCGAACGCCTCATTGCGGGTGGGGTACACGGATTGTTTATCCTGGGTACCACCGGCGAGGCGCAAAGCATCAGTTACAACCTGCGCCGCCGGATGATTGAAGAGACCAGCCGGATCAACGGCAGGCGCCTGCCGTTGCTGGTCTGTATCTCGGACACCAGCATCACGGAAAGCATCAACCTGGCGAACATCGCAGCCGGTTGCGGAGCGGATGCCGTGGTATCGGCGCCTCCCTACTACTATGCGCCCAGCCAGGAGGAGCTGGCCGGGTTCTATCATGACCTGGCCGACCGCTTGCCGCTGCCCCTGTTCCTGTACAACATGCCGAGCCATACCAAGGTGAGCTTCGCACCCGGAACCGTCCGCCGGATAGCAGAGCACAAAAACGTGATCGGCTTCAAGGACAGCTCGGCCAATGCCGTTTATTTCCAGAGCGTGTTGACGGCCATGGCCGGCCGGCCGGACTTCTCCATGATGGTGGGGCCGGAAGAGATGACGGCCGAGATTGTGCTTATGGGCGGGCATGGCGGCATCAATGGCGGAGCCAATCTGTTCCCCGGATTATACGTCAACCTCTATCATGCCGCCGTAGCCGGAAATCTGGAAGAGGTGCGTCGGTTGCAGAAGATCGTGATGTTAATATCTACCACCCTGTACACGGTCGGAAAATACGGAAGCAGCTACCTGAAAGGCGTTAAGTGCGCCCTGGGACTCTTAGGCGTGTGCAACGATCATCTGGCTGCACCTTGCTACAAGTTTGAAGAACCGGAAAAGGAGCGCATACGGGAAGCGCTGAACCATTTACAATTTACCATTAGACCATTTACCATTTAATACCCTGCGTAAACAATCCGTGCAATTCCGCCTTACCTCTGTATCCATGCGGCATCGTAATTCTCAATTTAAATATAGTATTCTGCGACATCGAAGATGCCTGCACGGACGGCATATCTTATCGCTTCATGCATATTGTTTATTTCCAGCTTCCTGAAGATGTTTTTTCTGTGGGAGTTGACCGTATGGAAACTCAGATGTTTTTCATAAGCGATCTCTTTGGTGGTTTTCCCCAAAGCGATCTCATGCAAAATGATCTTTTCCGAAGCGGTAAGATTGACTGACGGCGTTTTTGCGTTTGCCAGATTATCATTCCGGAGAATCTGTTCCACGGACTCACAGATATAGGGTGTATGATTTGTTGCATTTTGCAGGGCTGTCATCACCTCTTCTTCGGAATCGCTTTTCATTACGACACTTATCGCCGGGTCCGAGAGTAAAACATAACGCAGGAAATGTTCCCCCAGTTCACCGGAGAAAAGTATCCATACCGATCTTTGGGCTGCCGATCTGAGGTTCAGCATCTGCTGCATCGAGACGAAGTCAAATAAGGCATAGTCCAGCACAACAAGCGCTTCGGGAAAAACGCCTAATTTTTCCTGTAACCCGCTCATTGTCCGCACCTGAACAATATTTTCGATCCCGATCCGTTTAAGAAGAGCGGCAAGTCCCTGACTTGTAATGAACTGATTGTCCGCCAGAATACAGGTTTCCATTTAGATGCTTTTTTTGAGGTGAAATATCAGGATACAAAAGTAATCATTTGGCTCAGGCGGAAATATACCATAAATGTGTTATTTTTTATATTCCGTCGAAAGCCTATCTTTGCAGGAACATACTATTAACTAATTAAATGAAACAGTTATGGCTAATATTGCAAAAAAACTGACCGACCTTATCGGCAACACTCCGTTATTGGAGTTGGCTTCTTTCGGGAAGCATTTTTCACTACACGCACGTCTGACGGGAAAGTTGGAGTATTTTAATCCGTTGGGAAGCGTCAAAGACCGCATAGCGCTGGCTATGATAGAAGATGCGGAGAGACGGGGCGTTCTTTCGCCGGAGACTACAATCATCGAGCCTACCAGCGGGAATACCGGTATCGGGCTTGCTTTTGTGGCCGCGACCAAAGGTTATCATCTGATTCTTACCATGCCGGAAACGATGAGTCTGGAACGGCGGAATTTGCTGAAGGCGCTGGGAGCGACGCTTGTGCTTACGCCCGGGGCGGAAGGGATGAAGGGCGCTATAGCGAGAGCCGGGGCGCTTCAGCAGGAAATAGCCGGTTCCGTTATCCTGCAACAGTTTGACAATCCGTCCAATCCCGAAGTACACCGCAGAACGACAGCCGAGGAGATCTGGCGGGACACGGACGGACAGGTGGATATATTCGTTTCCGGAGTGGGAACGGGCGGAACGGTCAGCGGAGCGGGAAAAAGATTGAAGGAACTCAATCCGCACCTGAAAGTATATGCCGTTGAGCCGCTTGAATCTCCGGTATTGTCCGGCGGTTCTCCCGGCCCCCATAAGATACAGGGTATAGGAGCGGGGTTCGTTCCGACGAACTATGACGGTTCGGTGGTAGACCAGGTTATTACCGTAGCCAATGATGACGCCATACGTACCAGCCGCGAACTGGCCAAGAGCGAGGGGCTTCTGGTCGGCATATCTTCGGGCGCAGCCGCGTATGCCGCCGTTCAGATCGGCCGTTTGCCGGAAAACGAAGGTAAAAACATCGTCGTCATCCTGCCTGATACGGGAGAGCGTTACCTGTCGACCGTTTTGTATGCCTTTGACGAGTATCCGCTGTAAATGATGCACCGGGAACAAACGAAAGCCATTCATGCGGGTGAATATCCGGATCCGGTGACGGGGGCTTCGGCCCCCAACCTGGTCATGTCGACAACGTTTATCGCCGATAGCGATACGGTCTTTTCCGTGGAGGGGTTGGAAGAGGGAAATACATGGATCTATACCCGTTGGGGCAATCCGACCATCCGCCAGTTGGAAGAGAAACTGGCCGCGCTGGAAGAAGCGGAAACGGCCGTGGCCTTTGCCAGCGGGATGGGAGCTATCACCGCCCTGCTGTTTCACTTGCTTAAGGCGGGAGACCATGCCATTATCAGCGACGTCGCCTACGCCGCCCTGTCGGAAATAACCAACGAATTGATCCCCGACTTGGGGATCGAAATAACAAAGACGGACACGTCCGATGCGGAAGCGATAAAGAAGGCGCTGAAGCCTGCCACGAAGCTGATCTATATCGAAACGCCGTGTAACCCCCTGTTGCGCCTGACCGATATTGCGCTTGTGGCGGATATCGCCCATCACGCAGGGGCGAAGCTGGCCGTCGATTCCACGTTCGCCACTCCGGCGGCAACCAGACCGTTGTCACTGGGCGCCGACTTTGTGATCCATTCGCTGACCAAATATCTGGGAGGACATGGCGACGCCCTGGGAGGGGTGGTTCTGGGGAAGAAAAACGAACTTACCCCGCTGCGTAAAAAAACAGCCATACGCCTGGGCGGATCGTTAAGCCCTTTCAACGCATGGCTGATCTTACGGGGGATAGCCACGTTTCCTATCCGCATGAGAGTACATCAGGAGAATGCGTTGAAGGTGGCTTCCTTTCTGGAACAACACCCGGAAGTGAAAAGGGTCATCTATCCCGGGCTGGCTTCGCACCCTCAACACGAACTGGCCAGGCGGCAAATGAGTAATTTCTCCGGCATCATTACCTTTCAGATAGAACGGGGAAAGGAGCGGGTGCGGGAAATCGCGGAGAAATTGCAGGTGATCCATTATGCCGTATCCCTGGGACACCACCGTTCCCTGCTCTTTTATCTGCACAGCGAGGAGTTGTTGCAAACCTCATTCCGGTTTTCATCTCCGGCTCAGCTTGATTCATGGAACACATTTGCGGGTGAAGGGATTTTCCGGTTATCCGTCGGTCTGGAAGATGCGGATGATCTGATCGCAGATCTGGGATCGGCGCTGGGATGACCGGCCATCTTAAACACAGAGACACCCCGTATGACACCCATTCATATTAAAGAGGCTGTTCCTCCATCAGAAAGAACAGCCTCTTAGCTTTGTTTACGGATGACGTACTATTCGCCCGGATGAATCGCCTCGGAAGGACAAATATCCGCACAGGTGCCACAATCAGTACATACATCGGCGTCGATTGAATAGATATCGCCTTCTGAGATCGCTTCTACCGGACATTCGTCGATACAAGAACCGCAGGCAATACAATCGTCTGTGATTACGTGAGCCATTTTCTTAAGTTTTAATCGTTAATATTAATATTCACAGGTGCAAATGTAAGGGTTTTGTTGATAATTCGCGCCTTAATCCGTTTAAAACATCCAAAATTGTAACTCTTCCGGCTAATGGGATTTCAATAACAGCTTTTTTACTACTTTTGCAACTCAACCGGTTAACGACAGATTGCCATGCCTTTAAACTTACCCGACAGACTCCCTGCCATAGAGCTTCTCAAGAAAGAGAATATCTTTGTGATCGACAGTTCCCGCGCCACACGGCAGGACATCCGTCCGTTGCGGATCGTGATCCTCAACCTGATGCCGTTGAAGATCACGACGGAGACCGACCTGATCCGCCTGCTGTCGAACACCCCGTTACAATTGGAACTCTCATTCATGAAGATCAGGAACCACACCCCGAAAAACACGCCCATAGAACACATGCAGGCGTTCTATACCGATTTTGAAGAGATGCGCAACGGGAAGTACGACGGCATGATCATCACCGGAGCGCCCGTGGAACAGATAGAATATGAAGAGGTGACGTACTGGAACGAGATGATGGAGATATTCGACTGGTCGCGTACACACGTAACTTCCACCCTTTATATCTGCTGGGCGGCGTTTGCCGGATTGTATCACCATTACGGCATACCCAAATACCTGCTGGACCGGAAGAAGTTCGGCGTGTTCGAGCATGTGGCCCTCGATCCGTTTTCGCCCATCTTCCGTGGATTCGACGACATATTCCATGCACCGCATAGCCGTCATACCGAGATACGCAAGGAAGACATACTGAAGCATCCGGAACTGTCCCTGCTCTCCGAGTCGGAAGAGGCAGGCGTTTACCTGGTTATGGCCCGTGGAGGCCGCGAGCTTTTCGTGACGGGACATTCCGAGTATTCACCCCTGACGCTGGATGCCGAGTACCGCCGCGACCTGGATAAGGGATTGCCCATCGGAATCCCGAAAGACTACTATAAAGACAACGATCCCTGCAAAGGGCCGCTGGTGCGTTGGCGCGGACATGCCAACCTGCTGTTCTCAAACTGGCTGAACTATTACGTATATCAGGAAACGCCCTACAACATCGAGGAGATCGAATGAAAGTCCATACCGCATGAAACATCCCGCCACGCTACTGCTGCTTGTTATCGGATTCGTGTCGTGCCACTATCCCCGTCCCGGAACCGGAGGCGGGATACATCCGGTGGTGCGCAAGAACGCGAACCTCGAACTGTATGCCGATTCTGCCGCCCTGGAGCTGTTGCCCCTGAAAGACGCCTATATCTCTTTGTATAAAGGCGCGCAGGTTGTTGTGGCCGAGTTTGCCGTCCATGCCGGAGACAGCGTAGACACGGTGTGGGTGAAGGTGGCCCATACCCAGAAGGCCCAGGGCTGGTTACGGGAAAGCGAACTGACCGCCTCCTTCGTTCCTGTGAACGGCATATCGCAATTCATCCATCTGTTCAGCCATACATATATGTCTTGCTTTGTCGTTATCGTAGCGCTTTTCATCGCGGCGTACCTGTTCCGCATATCCCGCAGGAAGCAGGTCAGGATGGTCTGCTTTAATGATATCGACAGCATATACCCGCTTCTGCTTTGCCTGCTGACGGCAATCAGCGCCATGCTTTATGAGTCCGTGCAGCTTTTTGCTCCGCAAACCTGGCGGGAATATTTCTTCAACCCGACCCTTTCGCCCTTTGAAACGCCCGGCATACTTTCCACATTCCTGCTCAGCCTGTGGCTGACCGTCCTTGTCATGCTGGCCGCCCTTGACGATATATTCAGCCGGTTGTCATCGCCTTCCGAGATCTTCTTTTATGTTTTAGGCCTGCTGTCGGCCTGTATCTTTTGCTACTTCTTTTTTACCCTGACTACGCGGTACTATATCGGATACCTGTTTGCAGGGGTAGCCGTCCTGCTGTTTATACAAAAAGCCCGGAAGATGAATGTCTACCGGTATCATTGCGGGGGTTGCGGGGGTAAGCTCAAGGCGAAAGGAACATGCCCGCACTGCGGCGCAGTGAACCGGTGATCGCCGGGTTCACGTTAAAATAGCGTTAAACTTTCTATTTCTTCTGCTTCCCACTGCCGTTTGTCTATTTTTGTTCCTACTATTCCTGTTGTTTCAGGTAATTAACGATTCAAAAAAGGAGAATGAGATGGTTCAAAGAGAAGAGATCGACCGTCTGGAGTATACGGCGGTAAGAATGAGAAAGAGACTGTTGGAAGTCGTTTATTATGCAAAGGCGGGGCACATCGGCGGAGGTTTGTCCTGCCTGAATATGCTCACCGCCCTGTACTTTCATACGTTGAAGGTAGACCCCCGGCATCCGGAGATGGAAGACCGGGACCGGTTTATCCTGAGCAAAGGGCACTGTGTAGAGGCGCTCTATTGCGTGCTGGAAGAAAAAGGATTCATCACCCCCGGACTGCTCCATACGTATGGAACTTACAAGTCGCCATTGGCCGGGCATCCCACGGTTAAGGTTCCGGGCATCGAGGTGAACACCGGCGCTCTGGGACACGGACTGTCCGTAGGGGTGGGGCTGGCCATCGCCGCCAGGATGGACAAGAAAGCGTACAGAACCTTTGTCCTGATGGGCGACGGCGAACAGGGCGAAGGTTCCGTCTATGAAGCGGCTATGGCCGGAAGCCATTATCAACTGGATAACCTGACGGCTATCATCGACCGGAACGGATTGCAGATCAGCGATAAAACCGAAAAGGTCATGTCGCTCGAACCTCTGGCCGAACGTTGGGAGGCTTTCGGATGGGATGTTACCGAAGTCAACGGGGACGACATGGGGTGTATCGTAGAAACGCTGGACCATATCGACTTCCAAAACCATAAGCCCCATCTCATCCTGTCCCGGACCACCAAAGGCAAAGGGTTCTCCTGCATGGAGAACGTACTGAAATGGCATCATGGCGTGCCCAATGGAGAAGAATACCGCAAATGTCTCAAAGAAATATTCAACCTGATATGAAACAAACCATTCCCTGCCGCCAGAGTTTCACGGATACCTTGCTGGAACTGGGCAGAAAAGATAAAGATATTGTCGTCGTAACTTCCGACGCCAGAGGCTCGGTCACATTGAGCGATTTTGCAAAAGAACTTCCGGAGCAGTTCGTAGAAGTCGGCATCGCCGAACAGAATGCCGTAGGTGTGGGCGCAGGCCTTTCCATGGCCGGAAAGAAAGTATTCGTGTGCGGGCCGGCCTGCTTCTATGTGGCGCGTAGCCTGGAACAAGTCAAGGTGGACCTGGCCTATTCGCAGAACAACGTCAAGATATTGGGCGTGAGCGGCGGCGTGAGCTATGGCGCGTTGGGCGCTACGCACCACAGCCTGCATGACATTGCCGTTCTCCGTACTTTCCCCGGAATGCAGGTCGTTTTGCCTTGCGACGTCCGCCAGACCCGGAAGTTGGCAGAACAGCTGGTAGATAATGACCATCCGGTTTATGTGCGTGTGGGGCGCAATGCGGTTCCCGATGTGTATCCGGACGATACATTCGACTTCCGGATCGGTAAGTCCAACAGGCTGGCGGATGGAAACGACCTGACGCTGATAGGCGCCGGGGAGACGGTCTACCATTGCTGCGAAGCGGCCGGGAGACTGAGGGAACAGGGCATAAACGCCCGTGTCATCGATATGCATACGCTGAAGCCCGCCGACACCGGCGCTATCATTGAGGCGGCCAGGGAGACAGGTAAGATCATTACGGTGGAAGAACACAGCGTTTTCGGCGGCCTGGGCGCTATTGTGGCCGAAACGGTAGTACAGAATCATCCCGTACCCGTCAGGATATTAGGCATCCCCGATGAGAATGTCATACATGGCAAGCCTCTGGAGATTTTCCGTTATTACGGAATCGACGCCGAAGGCATATACCGTACGGCTATTGAGTTTTACCGAAGCTAATCTATATATATATGAAGGAGTATATCCTGTCCGTCGACCAGAGCACATCGGCCACAAAGGCCATACTGTTCAATGACAAGTGCGAGCTGGTCTGTCGCTCTACGATACCTCACAAGCAATATTATCCGGCTCCGGGATGGGTGGAACATGATGCGGAGGAGATCTACGCCAATACGCTCAGGGCGGTGAGGCAAGTGGTGGAGAGCGGGAATATCGAACCGGACGCCGTCTGTTCCATAGCCATCACGAACCAGCGCGAAACGGCGGTGGTATGGAACAGGGAGACCGGTAAGCCCGTTTACAATGCCGTGGTCTGGCAATGCCGGCGCGGAGCGGAGATTTGTGCGGACCTGATTGACCGGGGCTACGCCGGAACCATCAAGAGTAAAAGCGGTCTGATCGTTGATCCTTATTTCTCGGCAAGCGGCATGAAGTGGATACTCGATCATGTCGGCGGCGCGCGCGTCCTTGCGGATGAGGGCAAGTTGCTGGGAGGTACGATAGATTCCTGGCTGCTGTGGAAGCTGACGAACGGAAAAGTGCATGCCACGGACTATACCAACGCTTCACGCACACTGCTATTCAATATTCATACGCTGGATTGGGACGACGAGCTTCTTTCCCTGTTCACGATCCCGCGTTCCATGATGCCGGACGTCAGACCTTGCGATTCCATATTCGGCGAAAGCGCCGTTGGGGGCATATTTCCCGAACCGGTTGTCATTGCCGGCGTTCTGGGCGATTCGCACGGGGCGTTGGCCGGACAGATGTGTTTTGACGCGGGCATGGGTAAGTGTACGTATGGCACAGGCTCTTCCGTCATGGTCAATATCGGTGAGAAGGCGGTCGAGGCTTCCGGTGGACTGGTAACCTCAGTGGGATTCGCTGCATGCGGGAAGGTGTATTACGCTTTCGAGGGTAATGTTCATTGCACCGGGGCTACCGTCAAATGGCTGGAAGAGCGATTGCAACTGACCGGCAGTCCGCTCGAAGCGGAATCCCTGGCGACAAGCATACCGGACAACGGCGGGGTCTATTTTGTACCTGCTTTTACCGGATTGGGGGCTCCATGGTGGGATTCGCAGGCCAAAGCCATGATATACGGCATGACGTTGGGAACCGGTAAGGCCCATGTGGTACGGGCGGCGCTCGAAGCCATCGCCTATCAGGTGAAGGACCTGGTAGACCTGATGACCCGCCGGGCCGGTATCCCGCTGAAAGAGCTGCGTGTGGACGGCGGCCCGACCGGGAACCGCTTCCTGATGCAATTCCAGAGCGATATGCTGAATGTAACCATCAACCGTTCCGGTGTCGAGGAAGCGTCCGCCCGTGGCGCGGCCATCATGAACGGTTTAGCCCGCGGCCTCTGGAAATCGTTGGAGGAAGTCGCGGCGCTCCGGAACACGGAGCAGATCATCTCTCCCCGGATGGATGAGGAGAGCCGGAACAGACTCTACGAGGGCTGGCTCGACGCTATCGGCAGAACGAAAACTGTGCAATCTTATTAGGAGGCTAATAGGGTGTCTATTAGGAGGCTAATAAGATTCTTCTCAGGAGGCTGAGAAGATGTTTCTCAGGAGGCTGAGAAGATGTTTCTCAGGAGGCTGAGAAGATGTTTCTCAGGAGGCTGAGAAGATGTTTCTCAGGAGGCTGAGAAGATGTTTCTCAGGAGGCTGAGAAGAATCGCATATAGAGGCTAATAACTATAAACTATCATATTATTCTATCATGAAGAACAGGAAAACTACCTTTGGCATTATTCTGGCTACCCGCAGTTATTTCAACTCCGCGCTGGCTAAAGACGTTCGCGAGACATTGACACACGTATTGACCGCGAACAATTACGACTATGTTATCCTCAATGAGGAAGACACCCCGACCGGTTCGGGAAGCATGGAAACCCGCGAGGACGGCGTGAAATGCGCCAATCTTTTCAAGCAGAACCGCGAACGCATAGACGGCATCATCGTGACATTGCCGAACTTCGGTTTTGAGATCGGTGTGATTACGGCCATACAGCAGGCAAACCTGAATGTCCCCGTCCTCGTGCAGGCTTGCGATGACGATAACGACAAGGTCGATCTGGACAACCGCCGCGATGCATTCTGCGGTAAGCTCTCCGTTTGCAACAACCTGTATCAGTATGGCATCCCGTTTACGGACACCACGCTGCATACGTATTCCATTCACAGCCCGTTGTTGCTTCAGGACATTCACCGTTTCGCCGCGGTTTGCCGCGTAGTGAACCGTATCCGTGGCGCCCGCATCGGAGCTATCGGCGCTCGCCCGGCGGGATTCCAGACGGTACGCGCTTCCGAGAAGATCCTTCAACGTACGGGTATTACCGTTGTTCCGGTCGATCTGTCGGAAATTATCGGCAGGGCGGATGCCATTGGCGATGAAGACGGCGCACTGCTCGACCGCATCAGGGAGATCCATGGCTATGCCGTCGTGCCCGGCGGTTACGAAAAGAAACTGATGAAACAGGCCAAGTTCGGTCTGGCGGTGGAGCGATGGATCGCTGCGAACGATATTGACGCCGTGGCCATCCAGTGCTGGGATTCCCTGCAGACCAATTACGGCTGCGCAGCTTGCGTAACCATGAGTATGCTGGGTGACAGACTGATTCCGTGCGCCTGTGAGGTAGACATTGCCGGCGCCGTCTCCATGTATATCCTGACATTGGCTTCAGGCAACGCCTCCGCACTTGTCGATTGGAATAACAACTTTGCCGAAGACCGTAACAAATGTGTTTGCACACACTGTGGGAACTTCCCGAAAAGCTTTGTCAACAACCGGCTGGAACTGGGTAACCTTGGCGTTCTGAGCCGTACCATGGGAACGGAACATACATTCGGCGCGGTGAAAGGTAAGGTAACGGCCGGCCCGTTCACCTACTTCCGTATCTCTACCGACGACCCGAAAGGCATTATCAAATCCTATCTGGGCGAAGGTAAGCTGACCGATGATCCGTATGGCATGGACGGTTGTATTGCCGTGACCGAGGTCCCGAACCTGCAGAACCTGATGAAATATATGTGTAAGAACGGCTTTGAACATCACGTAGCCATGTGCCGCGGCAACGTCCGGGACGTTGTTTCCGAAGCCGTCGGGACCTATCTGGGATGGGAGCTTTATAAGCACGGATAGCCGGAGGCTTCCTGACTTTTTGTCTTAAGAAATCATACTCCGCCTGCTAAATTGACATTTCCCCGTCTGTGGCAAATCTTTTGCGGCTTATCCGGCGATAGATATAAATAAGGAAAGGAGATAATATATGAAAGTAACTTCCCCATCCAGCGAAGATACGTATCAAAGCCTGGATAAATACGCAATCAACCTGAATGAGGCTGCCGGAAACGGTAAGCTGGACCCGGTGATTGGCCGTGACGAAGAGATCCGTCGCGTCCTCCAGATCCTGAGCCGCCGCACAAAGAACAACCCGATCCTGATCGGCGAGCCGGGCACCGGTAAGACCGCTATTGTTGAAGGCCTCGCTCATCGTATCCTTCGGGGCGACGTGCCCGGGAACCTGAAAGACAAGCAGATATATTCACTGGATATGGGGGCGTTGGTTGCCGGCGCCAAGTATAAAGGAGAATTTGAAGAACGGTTGAAATCGGTCGTTTCCGAAGTACAGAAGGCGGAAGGGAATATCATCCTGTTCATTGACGAGATCCATACACTGGTGGGTGCAGGCAAGAGCGAAGGCGCCATGGACGCGGCCAATATCCTGAAACCGGCGCTGGCCCGCGGCGAACTGCGTGCCATTGGCGCCACTACGCTGGATGAATATCAGAAGTATTTTGAAAAAGACAAGGCGCTGGAACGCCGTTTCCAGACCGTACAGGTGAACGAACCGGACACCATGAGCACGGTCTCGATCCTGCGCGGACTGAAGGAACGCTATGAAACCCACCACAAGGTGCGCATCAAGGACGATGCCATCATTGCCGCCGTGGAACTGAGCAACCGGTACATCACGGAGCGTTTCTTGCCCGACAAAGCGATCGACCTGATGGACGAGGCGGCAGCCAAACTCCGTATGGAGGTCGACTCTGTGCCGGAAGGCCTGGACGAAATATCACGTAAGATCACGCAGCTTGAGATTGAACGCGAAGCGATCAAACGCGAAAAGGATGAAGCCAAACTACAGGTTTTGAATAAAGAAGTCGCCGAATTGAAGGAACAGGAGAACTTGCTTAAAGCCAAATGGCAGAGCGAAAAGGCCCTGATCAACAGGATTCAGCAAAATAAGGCCGAAATAGAGAACCTGAAGTTCGAGGCTGAGAAAGCCGAACGTGAAGGCGACTATGGACGCGTGGCCGAGATACGCTACGGTAAACTGCAAGCGCTGGACAAAGGGATCAGAGAAACCCAGCAGGAACTGTATGAAATGCAGGGTGACACGGCCATGATCAAAGAAGAGGTCGATGCCGGAGACATTGCCGACGTTGTGTCCCGTTGGACAGGCATACCGGTAAGCAAGATGTTGCAGAGCGAAAAAGACAAGTTGTTGCATCTGGAAGAAGAACTCCACAAACGCGTGATCGGGCAGGATGAGGCTATAGAAGCTGTGGCCGATGCCGTGCGCCGCAGCCGCGCCGGTTTGCAGGACCCGCGCCGTCCGATCGGTTCGTTTATCTTCCTGGGAACGACCGGGGTGGGAAAGACCGAGCTGGCAAAAGCGTTGGCGGAGTTCCTGTTCGATGACGAGGCCATGATGACCCGTATCGACATGAGTGAATACCAGGAAAAACATGCCGTTTCCCGTCTGGTAGGAGCTCCTCCGGGATACGTAGGCTATGATGAGGGTGGACAATTGACCGAGGCTATCCGCCGCAAACCGTATTCTGTCGTGTTGTTCGATGAAATAGAGAAAGCGCATCCGGATGTATTCAACATCCTGTTACAGGTTCTTGACGATGGTCGCCTGACCGACAATAAAGGCCGTGTGGTAAACTTTAAGAACACCATCATCATCATGACCTCCAATATGGGAAGCTCCTATATTCAGAGTCAGATGGAAAAGCTGAATGGTAACAATAAAGATGCGGTCATTGAAGAAACCAAAAATGAGGTGATGAATCTGTTGAAGAAAACCATTCGTCCCGAGTTCCTGAACCGTATTGACGAAACGATCATGTTCCTGCCCCTGACGGAAAAAGAAATCAGGCGGATCGTCGCCCTGCAGATCAAGGGGGTACAGAAAATGCTGGCCGGCAATGGAGTGGAACTGATATTGACGGATGCGGCATTAGACTTTCTGGCCGAAGCCGGATACAATCCCGAATTTGGCGCCCGTCCGGTGAAGAGAGCCATCCAACGTTATCTGCTCAATGATTTGTCGAAGAAACTGTTGGCCCAGGAAATCGACCGCAACAAACCCATCGTTGCAGACGCCATAGAAGAAGATAAACTGTGGTTCAAGAATTGATGCTTCTTATTCCCGGAAATCAGTGATCCCGTTGGTGATCAGGATATTGTACCATGAAATCAACTTTCTGATGTCGTTGGCGTGCACCTTTTCACGGTCATAGTTGGGAAGTATCCCGCTCAGATAGTCGCGAAGTTCATCGGGAGACGCCTTTTTGACATCAATAGAGAGGACTGCGCTCTTTTCTTTTTCTTTGATGGAGGTCAATACGTCCCTCAAAGGCGCTTCTTCTTCATCCGTATACAAGGCGATATCTCCCAGCGAGATGACTTTTTCACTGCTATGAATGGGAAAACGCTTTTTCTCAGCTGATAACGTCTCAACGATCAGCATGTTTTTTCCTTTGGAAACGAGCTTATACAATCCCTGCTTACCTGAGATAGACAAAATGGTCTTTAACATCATATATTCAATTTTGTTTCAATTATGTTGTGCGTAAACGTATTCAACAGCTCCTCTACTTGCGGAATGATCGCCTGCGCGCCGTCATTCAGTATCGTATAGTGCGCTTTGGCTTTTTTCTCTTCGTCGCTCATCTGGTGCCGGATTCGCCTGACAATCTCCTCTCTGGGACTTGCATCCCGTTTCATCGCACGTTCAATCCGGATATCCATCGGGGCGTACACCATAACAATATAATCCACTTCACCGGCAAAACCGGCCTCGATCAATATGGCTGCTTCCAGGGCGATGAGAGGAGCGTCTTTATGCTTTTCCACCCATTGCCGGAAATCCTCTTTCACGCAGGGGTGAATGACGCTGTTTATCTTCCGGGCCTGTTCCGGATCACTGAAAAGAGCGTTGGCTAACAGCGGTTTGTTGAGTTCGCCATTCGGATAGACCTCTTCGCCGAGTAGCGCTATCAGTTCCCGGCGTATATGCGAATCGGTGGCGGTAAGCCTTTTGGATTCGGCGTCCGACAGATAGACCGGTACGCCCATTATCTCCAATAAGCGGGAAACTACACTTTTACCGCTTCCTATTCCTCCGGTAATTCCCAGCTTAATCGGCATTGACATTCACTTGTTCTATTAAGAAGTCAATTTCCTTCGGTGAGATGCGGATATGGCTGACCCCCATGGGGGCTGTCTTCAATGCGACTTTGTATTTATCCGAGCGGAGGCGCAGTAAATCCTCATAAGGAATACGGATGGCAAAGCTCTCCGCTTCGATATCCTTAAATTTACTCATGCCGACCCGGAACGTAACTTTAACCTTGGACGGGAATGTCCGTAGTATCTTGTCGGCGGGGAAGTTTGTACCGATCAAAGGAACTTCTACCGTTTTTTCCGTGTAAACATCCACAGGGAAAGTCAATTCTACCGTATTAGGGACAAATTTCGCGCCCCTGACCGGACGGATAGCCGCCTTGTAGGTGGTTGTATCGGATATGTATTCCAGAATAAACTTCTCCGTATAGGCATAGCTGATGGTGTCGAGCAATGCAGCGGGTGCATACACCAACACGGAATCCGGATTATAGAGTGTGTCGGGGATATAATATTGCCTGCCGGAAGTGACTTTGCCTTGTAGCCTGACCGGAACGTACCTGGATTTTCCGGTGGAATAGATATAGTCCAGCGTATCCGGATGTACGGAGAGCAGATGCGTGGAGGCGTTCAGCTGGCTCCGGATTTTCTTCTCAAATTCCGCAGCATAGATTTTGATGTGATTGTTGGCGTCTTTATAGTCGTTAAAGTCAAGGTTGACCGGATAGAAGTTCCGGGCTATGGTATAGTTCAGCAGCGTTACCCCTTTGTCTTTCACCCGCACCTTAAGTTCCGGCGGAGGTTCCGATGTCATTACAATATAGGTTGGAACCCCTCTCAGACGTACGGGCATCGTCAACTCCGCTTCAAAATCATTATTAAGTGTCTGGAGTAGCCAGAATGCCCCTGCGATGAAAAAGAAGAGTAAAAAAACAAAGAACTCCCTGCTTTGCCTACTCAACAGAAAGTTCTTTATTCTTTTAGATAATCGTGAATAAAACAGTACTATTTTCCTGCAACCAACCATATAGGCCTTTATTTAGCCGGAGTGTTTTCGCTTGAGGCAAAGATCGAATTTTTATCTACTTTGATTTTTACGTTGTCTGCTATTTCAAGAACGACGTAGGTGTCTTTAATTTCCTTGATCTTTCCGTGTATGCCGCCTGCGGTGACAACGTTCCGGTTAACCTCCAGGGACTTGCGGAAATTGGCTATCTCTTTTTGCTTCTTGTTCTGGGGACGGATCATAAAGAAATACATGATGGCGAACATGGCGATCAACATGATCCACATGATGTTGCCTCCGCCGCCAACCGGCGGTTGTTCCTGTAAGAAAGTGATGAGTAATGGGTTCATAAATTCTGTTTTTTGTTTTATATTGATGCAAAAGTTTAGTTCTTCGTCAGTTTACCTTCGCTCTTCAACTGATTGACGATTCCATCCAGCGTCCCGTTGATGAAGCTTCCGCTCTTAGGTGTGCTGTAGAACTTAGCGATCTCAACATATTCATTCAGCGTAACGCTGATCGGGATATTCGGGAAACTCAATATTTCGGCAAGTGCGCATTGCATAATGATCACATCCATAAATGCCACGCGCTCGATATCCCAGTTCTTTACGCTCTCGCTGATAAGGTGGCGGTAGTATTCCTCATTAAGGATGGTGCGACGGAACAGGTGGCGGGTAAATTCCTTGTCTTCTTCATCTTTAAATTCAGGTAACAACGGTTGGTTCGCTCCCTGTTTTTCATCAAAGCGCCTGATGGTTTTCAGAACAAACGTGTCGACGATCTCTTTGTCGTCGTTCCAGTACAGGCTCTGTTCTTCAAGATACGAGTCCAGTGATTCGTTATTGAAGATGAAGGTCTTATAAAGTTTTCTCCATAGCTCCCGGTCTAACTCATACGAAGGGTCGGAAGTAGCCATATATTTTTTATAGATATCGGAAGCGATAATCTTTTCATATAATTCCTTGATGAAATCCGGATTATCATCCCATGTCTTTTTCCGGGTGGTGATAAATTCGTCCAGTTGCATGTTTACCCGTAACTGGGCTGTGAATTTGTTTTGCGTAAACTTTACATGGGGATACAGGTCTTTTTCGGAAGACTGTCTGAGCTTTTCCATACGCTTTTTTGCATAGTCCGTCGATGCAATAATCAACGTCAGGAGATAGTGGTATAAATCGTAAGCTTTAGAAAGACTGAAGAATAATTCTTTTTCCGCAGAGTCTAAATTTTTACTTCCGTTCTGATAGTAAGCGTATATAATCTGTATAATCTTAAGACGAATAAGAACTCTGTTAATCATAATCTTGAAATAAAAACTAATATATTGTTGCGCAAAAGTAGCTATTTAAATTAACTCTTTGCACATATATCATACTTTTTAATGTACATACATAACATATTTTTTGATAGATCGAAAAGAAAACGTAATTTTGCACTGCTTTTTGCAACATCGTGTGGGTATGATATCACACCGTGTGATGGTGAATTAAGCAAAAAATAAACTTAATTTAGAGTAACACAATTAAAAATGAAATCAATTGAAGTAAAAGGAACTGTAAGACAGATTGCAGAACGTTCTTCGGAACAAAGCAGGGCGCTGAAAGAAATTCGTAGGAACAACGGTGTGCCTTGCGTACTGTACGGCGGCGCCGAGAATATACATTTCACGGTTACCAACGATATGTTGCGTAACCTGGTGTATACGCCGGATATTTATTCGGTGAATCTGAACATCGACGGTAAGGAAATAAAGGCTGTCCTGAAAGACATCCAGTTCCATCCGGTGAAGGATTCCATTCTTCACGTAGACTTCCTTGAGGTTCTTGACGGCAAACCTGTTGTAATGGAAGTGCCTGTACAACTTGAAGGCCTGGCGGAAGGGGTGAAAGAAGGGGGTAAGCTGACGCTGCAAATGCGTAAGCTGAAAGCAAAAGCGCTATGCGACAATATACCGGAGAAACTGGTGATAAACGTATCCCACCTGGGACTGGGTAAAACGATCAAAGTAGGCGAACTCTCATTCGAAGGGCTTGAACTGTTGAACGCAAAAGACAATGTGGTATGCGTCGTTAAGTTGACACGTGCGGCAAGAGGTCTTGCTGCAAAAAAACAGTAAGTAGAGGTGAAATACTTGATTGTCGGATTGGGTAATATGGGCGATGAATACCATAACACCCGTCACAACATAGGATTTATGGTATTGGACGCCCTGGCAAAGGCGTCCAATCTTGTTTTCAGCGATAAACGATACGGCGCCGTTACCCGTTTACCGCTGAAAGGCCGGCAACTGTTCCTGTTGAAACCTTCTACCTACATGAACCTGAGTGGATTCGCAGTCCGTTACTATATGCAACAGGAAAAGATTCCCCTGGAGAATGTGCTGGTCATAGTAGATGATCTGGCGTTGCCTTTTGGCGCTTTACGCCTGAAAGGAAAAGGAAGTGACGCCGGACATAACGGATTAAGGCATATCGCCCTGACATTGGGCGCCGAGAATTACGCCCGCTTAAGATTCGGCATCGGAAATGACTTCCCACGCGGCGGACAAGTCGACTATGTGCTCAGTCCTTTCAATGAAAAGGAAGGGGAGACCATCGGCGAACGGCTGGAAACCGCAGGCGAGATCGTCAAAAGCTTCTGCCTGGCGGGCATTGAGATCACAATGAACCGGTATAACGGGTAGTTGGGCAAATACATAGCCTGACTTCCTACTCTTACATATATAATTATGGAAGCAAGAATAGATAAATGGTTATGGGCTGTGCGTGTATTCAAGACGCGTACGATGGCCGTTGAGGAGTGCAGGAAGGGCCGTGTGACGATAAATGGTTCGCAGGTAAAAGCGTCGCGTATGGTGAAGCCCGGCGATGTGGTTCAGGTAAAGATGCCGCCGGTTACGTATTCGTTCAAGGTGTTGCAGGCCATAGAGAAAAGGGTAGGTGCGAAGTTGGTTTCCGAAAGCATGGAAAACGTGACGGCTCCCGATCAATACGAATTGTTGGAGATGAGTAAAGCCGGCGGTTTTGTTGATCGCGTCCGTGGGTCGGGGCGTCCTACGAAGAAAGATCGCCGGGATATGGATGAGTTTAAATCAATGGAATAATATTCCACACTGCATACGAAAACAGAATATTTTGCTGTATTTCATACCGTACATTGTCCGTTCTCACCAAATGTCGTATCTTCGCCGGAAATTTATTCCAGATTGTTATAGCAATATAAGAGTATGCCTACAAGAGAATTTAAATTCGATACCTTACAACTCCACGCGGGCCAGCAGGTCGACCCTGTCACCGGCTCGTGCGCGACGCCTATCTACCAGACCGCCGCGTTCAAGTTCAAGGATTTCCACAGTGCGGAGTTGATCGCATCCGGCAGGGAGCCCGGATTTGAGTATTCACGCATAAGTAACCCCACGGTAGATGTGTTGGAGCGGAGGATCTCCGCGCTGGAAGGGGGTACTGCGGCGTTAGCCGTGGCATCCGGTGCGGCCGCCGTATCATACGCCGTGATGAACATCGCGCAGGCGGGCGACGGGATCGTGGCGGCAAAAAGCCTGTATGGCGGCACGTATAACCTCTTCATGTCCACATTGCCCAAGTATGGCGTCAGTACCGCGCTGGTGGATCCGGACGACGCGGAGAATTTCGAGCGCGCCGTTACGGCCAACACCCGGGCGATATTTGTCGAGACGCTCGGCAACCCCAACATCGATATCGTCGATTTCGAGAAGGTAGCCCGCATTGCCGAAAGACACGGGATACCGCTGATCGTGGATAATACGTTCGGCACGCCCTACCTTTTCAGGCCTTTCGCTTACGGGGCGAATATCGTGGTACATTCCGCTACCAAATACATCGGCGGACATGGAACTACCATCGGGGGAGTGATCGTCGATGGGGGGAACTTCAACTGGGGGAATGGGCTTTTCCCGGAATTTACCACGCCCGACCCCTCATCGGCCAACCAGGTATTCTGGGACCGCTGGGGCAACGACCCGCTCCTTGGAAACGTGGCGTATATCAACAAATGCCGTCTGCATTACATGCGCGACATGGGAGCGGCGTTAAGCCCCTTCAACGCCTTCCTGCTGCTCCAAGGGTTGGAGACCCTCTCCTACCGCATGGAGAAGCAGACGTCCAACGCCCTGAAGATCGCGGAATACCTCGAACGGCATCCCCACGTGGCATGGGTGTCCTACCCCGGCTTGCCATCCAGTCCCTACCACCGGTTGGCAGAGAAATACTTCCCCAAAGGCGCGAGCGGCATCCTTTCCTTCGGCGTAAAGGGCGGATTCGGGAAAGCCGCATCTTTCGTGGAATCCACGCGTCTGTTCTCTTTCCTGGCCAACGTGGGCGATTCGCGGTCGTTGATCGTGCATCCGGCTACGGTGACGCACGGACAGTTGACCGAGGAGCAACG
>JAIRNG010000051.1 GCA_031258135.1 Mediterranea sp. (in: CFB group bacteria) | reverse complement strand
CAGGTTTCAGGGCATGAACCGATCCACAAACTGGCGTTCAAGCAGATAAATTCATTGAATGGATTACCGAATGATGAAGTACAGAGGGTTTTTCAGGACAGGGAAGGCTTTATGTGGTTCGCTACGCGGTACGGACTTTGCAAATATGACGGTTATCAGGTGACCACCATAAAATCGGATATATACAATCCGGAGCTATTGACAAGCAACAACATCCGTTGTCTGGGCGATGACGCCGGCCACAACCTGTGGATAGGAACATTTGAGGGAATTGACGTGCTTAACAAAGCCACAGGAACTGTCCGTAAGACAAACAGCCTGAAGGCCGGCAACGGAAATGTCTCTTCTATCCTGGTCACACGCAACAATACGGTCTGGATAAGTTATGACACCTGCCTGTATCGCTATAACGTTCAGGCCGACTCTCTGGAGATAGTCACGGATGGCGGTCTCGACAAGTTATTCTTCGGATCGGAGAATGAACTGTACGAAGATTCGGATGGAGATATCTGGATCGGTTCCTGGAATCGCGGTTTATGTCGCTTTTCCCCTTCGGAAAAGAAACTCTATACCTATCCGCCATTCAATGCGTCAAATTCGGCGCATACCATATTTGAGGATTCCCGGAAAAACATCTGGATCGGAGGCTGGAACGAAGGACTTTATCTGCTTGAAGCCCCGAAAGACATGGAGCGTTTATCCTGGAAAGTCTATAAACATGCTTCCGGCGACCCATTAAGTTTATCCGACGATATTGTCTATACGTTGAATGAAGACCTGAACACGGGAACTTTATGGGTAGGAACCCGTAGCGGGGTCAGTATCATGTCTTTGGACCGTCCGGGCGAATTTATCAATTATAAGCCAACCGAATCCCCTTATTACATTCCCCATAATGAGATAAACTCCATCATCCGTGACCGGTCGGGCAAACTGTGGCTCGGGTCTATCGGCGGAGGAGTGTTCATGGTAGATACCCGTAAACCCCGGTTCGAGCTTTTTCATTTCGAGGCCCCCGATAAAAGTGTACTTACAGTGGCTGTCCGCTCCTTGTTTGTGGATAAGGACGAAACCGTCTGGATGGGAATAGGCAATTATGGCGTGGCGAAATACAACCGTGCAGTCAATCATTATTCATTCTATTCCGAATGGCCCGAATTTTCGGAGATTGAAGAAATGCCTACCATTTATTCCATTATCCAGCGCCGGAAAACGGGTGACTTATGGTTCGGAGCCTATAATGGCGGGGTGTATATCTATAAGAAAGGCGAGAAGGTGAAACAATATCTTCCGCATAACTCAGACTTTGTGATGCATGATATCGTTACGGCGCTATACGAAGACCAATATGGGAACTGTTGGGTGGGAACCCGCACCGGATTGGGGGTGAAACGCTCTGACGGCGCCGGTTACCTCTTCAGGAATATGAGGGCGGGAGAGACAGAGCTGGCTTCCGCCTACATCCGCGATATCCTTGAAGATACGAACGGAGACATCTGGTTGGCAAGCACCAATTCGGGATTGATCCGTATTTCGGGCGATATATACCGTCCGGAGTCCCTGCAATATACAGACTACTCCATCCGGAACAACAAGATACCGGCCAAAAGTATCATTTGCCTGAAGCGTGACTCCCAAGGCCGGCTATGGGTAGGAACGGAAGGGCATGGATTATTTATGTATAACCGGGAGAAAGATATATTTGAGAGCAAGAGTATAGAATATAACCTGCCGGTAGACCTGGTGGGAAGTATCGAAGAAGATGACCGGGGAAATCTCTGGCTGGGCACCAATAAAGGCTTAGTCAGGCTGTCTGTAAGTGAAGACATGAAAGCCGCCGAACAGCGGTTATATACGGCTGTCGACGGGTTGCAGAACAACTTCTTCATCCCGCACTCTTCCTGTAAGTCCGGTAATAAGTTGTTTTTCGGTGGTTTCGGCGGATACAACAGTTTCAATCCGGACGACCTCGATATGGACGTCAGGGATGTTCCTTTCCAGATCACGGATATCAAGATATACAACAGCTCGTTCAGCATGCTGGATGATAAGCTGAGAAACCGCATATCCCCGGAAACGCCCTCGTTTACGGATAAGATCACACTGCCCTACAAATACAATAACTTCAATATTGAGTTTGCATCGCTCACGTATAAGAATCCCGAACTGAACAAATACGCCTACAAACTTGCCGGTTTCGATAAAGACTGGCAATATACGGATGCCACACGGCATTTTGCTTACTACAATAATCTGAAAAGCGGGACATATACTTTTCAGCTCCGGGCTACGAATGAGAACGGAATATGGAGCAGGTATACGCGTGAATTGACCGTGGTCATATTACCTCCTTTCTGGACGACATGGTGGGCGTGCCTGATTTACTTTTGCGTGGTGGTCGCTACCGTCTATTATGCCTACCGGATCGCCAGGAACCGTATGAAACTCAAAAACAGCCTTGAACTGCAAAAAATGGAGAAAGCGAAAGCGGAAGAACTGAACCATGCCAAACTACAGTTCTTTACGAACATTACGCACGAACTCCTGACGCCGTTGACCATCATTTCGGCAACGGTGGACGAACTGAAGATACAGGCGCCCCAATATACCACCCTTTATCCGGTCATCAGCACGAATATCCAACGACTGATCCGCTTGCTCCAACAAATACTGGAATTTCGCAAAGCCGAGACAGGCAATCTGAAACTGCGCGTATCTCCGGGCGATCTGGCCGCCTTTGTCCGGAATGAGGCCGAGGCTTTCCGGCCGCTGATCAAAAAGCGGAAACTACACTTCTCCATACTGTGTGATCCGGACGTCATATCCGGATATTTTGATACCGACAAGTTGGATAAGATACTCTATAACCTCTTTTCCAACGCAGCCAAATACAGCCATGAGGGAGGATTCATCCGCGTTAACCTTTCGTATGCCGATACGAAAGACCATGCACTGATTACGGTTAAAGATGACGGTAAAGGCATTTCCCCGGAAAATCAGAAAACCCTGTTCAAGCGTTTCTATGAGGGCGATTACCGTAGATTTAATACCATCGGCACGGGCATCGGCCTGTCTCTGGCCAAAGACCTGGTGGAACTGCATGGCGGAACGATCAGAGTGGAAAGCGAACCGGACAAAGGGTCGGCCTTCTTCGTTTGCCTGCCGATCGAGCGGTCTTATTTCAAGGAAGAAGAAATAGACGAGAATGTCATACCGGTCAGCAAAACGGTTTCGGGCATTGAACCGCATGTACGGGAATTGCCGGAAACGGATGGGGAAAAGAAATACGCCGTCCTGGTGTTGGAAGACAATGAAGAATTGCTTCAACTGATGCTGACGCTGCTGAGCCGGGAGTATCGCGTTTTCACGGCCGGAAACGGAAAGGAAGGAATAGTGATTGTTGAGAATGAAGACATCGACCTGGTCGTTTCCGATATTATGATGCCCGAAATGGATGGCATCGGGTTCTGCAAATATATAAAAGGAAAGCTGGAATTCAGCCATATCCCTGTGATCCTGCTCACGGCAAAAAACAAGGAGGAAGAACGGGCGGAGGCCTACGAGTCGGGAGCGGATGGCTTTATCAGCAAACCGTTCAATCTTGTGGTATTGCATGCACGCATCAAAAACTTGCTCAAAGCCAAAGAACGTACGGCGCGCGACTTCAAAAACCAATTGGTGTTCGAAGTAAAAGACCTGAATTATACAAGCATCGACGAAGCGTTCATACAGAGCGCCATTGATTGCGTGAACCGCCACTTGGATAATCCTGACTTCGACCAACCCCAGTTCGTCGACGAAATGGGTACGAGTAAATCCACACTGTATAAAAAACTGAAATCCCTCACCGGACTGAACACTTCTTCCTTTATCTGCAACATCCGCCTGAAAGCCGCCATTAAAATCATGGAAGAAAAGAAAGGTATCCGCGTCTCCGAACTGGCCTATGCCGTAGGCTTCAATGACCCCAAATACTTCAGCTCCTGCTTCAAAAAAGAATTCGGACTGTTGCCATCGGAGTACATGGAGAGATTCTTTATTCGTTAAGCGTTGAAATCCCGTGTCATTATATATCGATCGACCGATCGATCGACATATGATCAATCAACTGACAGTTAAAGGACACGGATCTAAAGGATGACACATATCAGCCCATGTTCCATACATGAATGAAGTCGAATTATCATTCAAAAAAGTAGAGTGTCCCAAATTCTACCTCTGTGAACCATAGTTGGCGTCCATTGAGACTTATTCGGATTACATTCGCCGCACAGAATGAATCAACGTATGTTTAATCTTTAAATTCTATTAAATGAAAAGACTAAAGACTTCTCATGGACTTGGATGTAATAAGGCTTTCACTACCTTATTAATATGTATAAGTCTGTTTTTGAACATTCAGGAACTGAGTGCGCAAAATCAAAAGATCAATGTGACCGGCGTAGTGAAAGATGAGGCAGGTGAAACCTTCATTGGCGCCAGTGTACTTGAAAAAGGAACGGCTAACGGTACGATAACCGATCTGAGAGGCGGTTTTTCACTGACTGTAGCTCCTAATGGTACGTTAGTGGTTAGTTTTATCGGCTATGCCACCCAGGAAATTCCCGTAAACGGAAAATCTTCCTTCAATATCCTGTTGAAAGAAGATAGTAAGCTACTCGATGAAGTCGTGGTAGTAGGTTACGGAACGATGCGCAAGAAAGACCTTACCGGGTCTATCGTTCAGATTCGCCCCGATAAACTGGCGAATGAAAACCCCAAAACCGTTCAGGACATCCTGCGGGGAACTCCCGGTTTGCAAGTGGGTTATGATGCATCCGCAAAGGGTGGAGGCTCCATGCAGATTCGCGGACAGCGTTCCGTGTACACGGATGGAGGCCACAACGACCCGCTGATTATCCTCGACGGGATGATGTTCTACGGCGAACTGTCGGAAATCAATCCCGATGACATCGAACAGATCGATATATTGAAAGATGCTTCGGCGTCCGCTATCTACGGGGCGAAAGCGGCAAACGGAGCGGTGATCATCGTAACGAAGAAAGGCAAAGCCGGCAAACCTTCGGTGAACGTGACTGCCAACGTCAGCTTCACCCAGAAGAGCGCTTACCGCGAAGTATTCGATACCGAAGGGTACATGCAGTATCGTGAAGACTGGCAAAAACGCCTTACTTACGGCATGAATCCTGCAACAGGCAAGTATGAACCCTATCAGGCCTCAGAAAAAAGAGCAGGATACTTTGAACGTCCCGAAAACCTGGGTAAGTATGGCGTTTCGCCCGAAGACTGGCGAGCCTATACGACCAATGCGGCAGGCGAAAGCGATGCCAGTATTTACGCCAAACGGCTCGGACTGAATACCAGTACTCTTTTACTCGAAAATTATCTTGCCGGAAAAACGTACAACTGGTTCGACAACGTATTCCGGACGGGATTCAACCAGGATTACAACGCCAGCGTGAGCGGCGCGAACGACAAAATGAACTACTACCTGAGTTTCGGTTACCTCAGCAATGAAGGCGCCGTTAAAGGGAATGAATACAGTTCTATCCGTAGCAATATGAAGCTGGAAGGCAAGGTGACCAAATGGCTCGAAGTGGGTGCAAACGTCAACTTCCAACAGCGTAGCGACGGCGATATTCAAGTAGGATTGGGCACAAACTATTGGGACGAGAACGAAATCTGGAACTCGCCGTACGCATCGCATCACGACGATGACGGCAACCTGGTGTACCGTCCGATGGGCGATGGACCTATTTATCAGTACAACTACGATTTTAACCGGCAGTATCTGGACCTGGAAAAAGGTTATACCATCTTCAATTCCATACTGAACGCAAAGGTTTATCTGCCGTTCAATATCACCTACTCGTTCAACGTTTCACCGCGTTTCCAATTCTTTTATGACCGGTATTTCGTATCGAGCGACCACCCCGCCCGCACCGCCAAGGACAGTCAGGTAAACCGTGAACAAACCAAGCGGTTCGATTATTCGCTCAACAATACCATCAACTGGGATTATACTTTCAATAAGAAACACCACGTCATACTGACGCTGGTGCAGGAAGCCGAAGAACGCCGGTCATGGCTCGACCGCATCGAAGCAAAGAATATTCTGCCTACGGATGCATTGGGCTTGCACAACACGGAAAACGCCACCAAGGCCGACAGCAAATTCAACTCGACGGATACGCACCAAACGGCCGACGCCCTGTTGGCGCGCGGATTTTATTCGTATGCCGACCGCTATATGATTACGGCGTCTATCCGCCGGGACGGATATTCCGCCTTCGGGCAAAGCAATCCGTATGCTACTTTTCCTTCGATAGCGCTCGGATGGACGTTTACGAACGAAGAGTTCTTCAAATGGGAACCCATGGATTTCGGTAAACTGCGCATTTCGTGGGGCGAAAACGGTAACCGTTCGCTCAGCGACCCATACGTATCGCTCGCAAACCTTGGTTCCGGAACGGGAACCATGCAGGGATACGTAAGCGGCACGAACACCTACCTCGTGAAATATCTGATCATGGACCGCCTGGCCAACCCGAACCTGCAATGGGAAAAGTCGCAGGCATGGAACATCGGCCTGGATTACAGCTTCCTGAATAACCGCATATCCGGCAGTGTGGAATACTACAAAACGACTACCCACGACATGATTATGGCTCAACGCCTGCCCGAATTTTCAGGTTTTGGAAGCATAACCACCAATCTCGGCGAAGTGCAAAATTCGGGATTTGAGCTTTCCGTCAATACCATCAACATCAAAAACAAAAATTTTGAATGGCGCACCACCCTGGGACTATCGTACAATAAAAATGTGATCAAGCACCTTTATTATGAAAACGAAGATGTACTCGATGCGGCGGGACAGGTTATCGGAACCAAGGAAATGGATGACACATCCAACGGCTGGTTCATCGGCCAACCTATCAACACGATCTGGAACTATCGCGTAACAGGTATCTGGCAGGTAAACGAAATCGACGAAGCCGCCAAATACGGGCAGAAACCGGGCGACCCCAAAGTGGCGAACATTTATACGGCCGACGATGTGGTGAATGTCGACGGCAGCGTGACCCCGGTATACAACGACAAAGACAAAGAATTTCTGGGAACGACGGCCCCTCCCATTCACTGGTCGTTATACAACGAATTTACCCTGTGGAAGAATTTATCCCTTTCTTTCAACATCTATTCGTACATGGGACACAAATCCACGGAAACCAACTACCTGAACAACGATAATGGCGGTTCGCGCGTAACGAATTGCTACAACATCTTCGCCAAGGAATACTGGACGCCCGAAAACCCATCCGACACGTATGCGCGGCTGGACGCATCAGGACCTGCGGGAGCAGTGAGCGCACCCCGTCTTCACGACCGTTCGTTCATCCGTCTGGAAAACATATCCGTAGGATATACACTGCCGAAAGCGTGGACTTCCAAATTTGAAATAGACCGGTTAAAGGTCTTCGGCTCTATCCGTAACGTGGCCGTCTGGCAAAAAGACTGGGAATACGGCGACCCCGAAACCAGCGGTCTGGCAACACGTGTTTTCTCACTTGGATTAAATGCAACTTTTTAAACTTAAACGAACATGAAACGAATATATAAAAACAAAAAGAACACGCCTTCAGTAAAGGCGCTTATGATCATGTTATGTGGTCCGGTCTTTTTCTACAGTTGTTCCCAGGATTTTCTGGAACCCGACCCGCTGTCGTTCTACGAGCCGACCTCGACGTTCAGCACCGAATCGGGACTACAGGCGGCAATGGCGAACTGCGACAAAAACCTTCGCAACAACTGGACGCACTACACGGCCAATTCCAATTCCGCCCCCATCGCAACGGAGTATGTCTATTCGGATTTGAGTGTCGCCACCAAGGCCGACGTGGGTAACAACATCCTGTCCAACATCGATGTACAGTTGACCCCCACGACCGAAAACCTGGGACATGAAGGCGGCGACTTCAGACCGTTCTACTGGACGGAAGGCTTCAACGGCGTCAAGGCGGCCAATACCATTCTGACTTTCATCGACCAGGTGGAAGGATTGAGTGAAGCTACCAAGAACGCATACAAGGGAAGGGCATACTTTCACCGGACATACCGCTATTATAATCTCGTCTTTCAGTTTGGCGACGTCCCCCTGATAACCAAGATTCCCGAAAAGCCGAAATTCACGTATCGTTCCACCACGAAAGCGGCCATCCTGGAGATGATCACGAAAGATATGGAGTTTGCCGTGGAATGGGTGCCCGAACAGGCGGACATGGACTATGTGGGCATGGTCAATAAGGGCGCTTGCCGTATGCTGCTCATCAAGTGCTATCTGGCGACAGGGCAGTTCCAGAAAGCGAAAGACCAGGCGGACATCCTCATCGGCCGGTCGGGGTATGAATTGATGAAAAACACTTTCGGTTCATGGATTCAAAACTATTCGCCCGAAACATGGCCTGTTCAACGTAACGTGATATGGGATCTGCACCGCGCCGAAAACAAACTGATCGCCGCCAATAAAGAGGTCATTATGGGTATGCCCAACCGCGGTTCGACGGCGGAATCCATGATCGCGTTCAATACCATGCGCGTGTTTGGCCCGATGTGGAACAACGCAAATATCAAAACCCCCGACGGAATGAACGCCGTTACCAACTGGGCGCGCAGCAATAGCAATTACACCGCCACCCTCGATTACACGCGGGCTATCGGTCGCGGCATCGGCTGTTACGCCCTGACAACCTTTGCACAGAAGGACTTGTGGATTGTCAACGGAGTGGAAGACAACGACGACTTGCGCCACAACAGCACGGTAGGCAATTGGGGGCGGATGGATTCGCTCAAGTGTAACAACAGGTCCAGTGTATGGTACGGCAAGAACGTGCGTCTGGAAGACGGCTTTACGCTCAACTCGGCGTCGACCAACAATGCCAACCAGATATGGTATAACTGGCCGCATTACAAACTTTACCTGCACGACGTCGCAGCAGAAGCCAATCAGTCGTCCGAACAGTTCAACGGAGCGACCACCGGCGGCAATGCCGACTGGTATCTCTACCGGCTTGCCGAGGCTTACCTGCTCCGCGCCGAAGCCAAATTCTATCTGGGCGACGCTGCCGGAGCCGCCGCCGATGTAAACGAAGTACGAAACAGGGCGCAGTGCTCACAACTGTACACAACGGTCGGCATCGACGACATTGCGAACGAGCGCGCCCGCGAGCTGTACCTCGAAGAATGGCGCAACGTGGAGTTGACACGTATATCGCGCAGCCTTGCCTTAGCCAACAAATCCGACAATTTCGGCAGCTTCACCGCAACCGATGCCGACAGGCTCTCGGAAATAGAAAGTTTCTGGTATCACCGGCTCACGAAATATGGCTATTATAACAATAACGTTCCCATACGTAACAAAACGTATTCCATCGGTAAGCATAACATTTACTGGCCGGTTCCCAATTCAGCCATCACGGCCAATAAGAAAGGCGAACTCAGCCAGAACTACGGATACGACGGTTATGACGCCAATACGCCGAAATGGGACAAGTGGGAAGACGCGGTAGCCGATGAGGATAACATTGAATAAAGTGTAGTTGAATTGGTCAGGGGTTAGCGCTTCGCGCTAACTCCTAATTTATAATTGATCATGAGAACCGATAAAGTTTCGTTAGTATTAGTTGCCCTGTTCCTGTTTATCTCTGTTCAGGATGTCCGGGCCGGGAAGAAGAAAGAGAAAGAAGTCGCCGACCGTGAATATTGGTGCAATCTCCTGTACCGGATAGCAGAACCCGTATTGCAAAACATGAGTGAAGGAAAATTGCGGGAGAATATGGAGGTGGAGCTTAGTCCCGTCTGGGATGGCAGGGATCGGAATGTAACCTATATGGAAGCCTTCGGACGGCTGATGGCCGGACTTGCTCCCTGGCTTTCGCTGCCGGACGATGACACCCCGGAAGGCAAGCAGCGCCAACAGCTCCGTGAATGGGCGCTGAAGAGTTACGCACATGCCGTCGATCCCCAAAGTAAGGATTATCTGCTATGGAATAAAGAAGGACAGGCATTGGTGGATGCCGCTTATATTGCGGAAAGCTTCCTGCGTGCGCCCGGGCAATTATGGGAGCCGTTGGATGAAGCCACCAAACAGCGGTATATCAAAGAATTCCGGGGATTACGCCGGTTCACTCCCGTTTATACCAATTGGATACTGTTTGTGGGGACGATCGAAACCTTCCTGATGACCGTCGGCGGGGAATATGACGCCTACCGGATAGATATAAGCCTGCGCAAAACGGAAGAGTGGTATGTTGGGGACGGATGGTATTCGGATGGCCCGGAATTTGCGTTCGACTACTACAACAGTTTTGTCATTCAGCCGATGTATGTCGAGATATTGCAGGCGCTGTATGCGGCAAGGAAATATCCCAGAGTGAATGAACAGCGTCTGAACAGGGGAGTGAAGCGGATGCAGCGTTATGGCGCCATACTCGAACGGATGATCTCTCCCGAAGGTTCTTTCCCTGTCGTTGGCCGGTCGATGACTTACCGGATGGGAATATTCCATGTGCTGTCGCTTTTGGCGTTCCAGCAGAAACTGCCCGAAGGAATTTCCGGCGCACAGGTGCGTGCGGCGCTGACCTGTGTCATGAAGCGCATGTTTGCGGCTCCGGGCAACTTTAACGGGAAAGGCTTTTTACAATTGGGCTTTGCCGGACATCAACCCAGGCTGGCGGATGTTTATACGAACAATGGAAGTTTATATCTGACCACGCTGGCTTTCCTGCCGTTGGGGCTTCCTGCCGGTCATCCTTTCTGGACAGACGCTCCGCAGGACTGGACGGCAAAGAAAGCATGGTCGGGTGAGGATTTCCCTAAAGACAAGGCTTATTATGAATGAAGAAATGCAGAAGCCCCAACAGAAGCCTCACCCCGGCCCTCTCCAAAGGAGAGGGAGAAGGATGCCGCATGGTTTTTCCCCCTCTCCTTTGGAGAGGGCCGGGGTGAGGCTGTTCCTATACATCCTGACAACAATCTGTTTCTCTTGCGGGCAGAAGGGAACACAGGCGGATGAAGTTATTGAGATTATTCACCGGGTAAACAATTACTGGCAAACCCATAATCCCGAGCATGGAAATTCCTTTTGGCACAGGGCCGTATACCATACCGGTAACATGGAAGCCTATCATCTGACGAAAGAACCTGCATACCTGGAGTTCTCCCTGGCGTGGGCGGAACATAATGAATGGAAGGGAGCCGGGTCGGACAATAAAGAAGAATGGAAATATACGTATGGCGAAACGGATGAATATGTACTCTTCGGTGATTTCCAGACGTGCTTTCAGGTCTATGCGGACCTGTACGGTCTGGCTCCGGAAGCGCATAAAATAGTTCGTGCGCGCGAAGTGATGGAATACCAGATGAGTACCGGCTACAATGGCTATTGGTGGTGGGCCGACGGACTGTACATGGTGATGCCTGTCATGACCCGCCTGTATAAGATCACACAGAACCCGCTCTATTTAGAGAAAATGCACGAGTACCTGGCGTTTGCGGACAGTGTGATGTACGACGCCCAGGCAAACCTGTACTACCGTGATGCTAAATACGTCTACCCGAAACATCAGACGATGAACGGAAAGAAAGATTTCTGGGCCCGTGGCGACGGATGGGTATTGGCTGCATTTGCCAGGGTTTTACAAGACCTGCCTGCGGACAGTAAATACCGGGATGAATATGTCGAACGTTTCCGGATGATGGCTAAAGCTGTGGCCGGCTCGCAACAACCGGAAGGCTACTGGACACGCAGCATGCTGGACCCGGAACATGCGCCGGGGCCGGAAACCAGCGGAACGGCATTCTTTACGTATGGCATCCTCTGGGGAGTGAACAACGGGCTCCTTCCGAAAGACGAATATGCTCCGGCGATCCGTAAAGCATGGATGTATCTTACAACCGTAGCCTTGCAACCCGACGGGAAAGTCGGCTATGTACAACCCATCGGCGAAAAAGCCATTCCCGGGCAAGCCGTCGACGCCGACTCGCAAGCCGATTTCGGAGTAGGAGCTTTCTTGCTGGCGGCGTGCGAAATGGCGCGCTATCTTACTAACCGCAGATTCACGCAGATTCACGCAGATTATAACATTAAAGATATAAATGGTAAATGGTGAACCGAAATCCGTTTTACGCCGTTTGGACGAAAAAAAGTTACAATCCTGCAGGATTGGCGTTTTCCGGACGAAAAAAAGTTACAATCCTGCAGGATTGGCGTTTTCCGAGCGAAAAAAAGTTACAATCCTGCAGGATTGGCGTTTTCCGGTTTTGAAATAATTACAATCCTGCAGGATTTACGCCGTTTGGACGAAAAAAAATTACAATCCTGCAGGATTGGCGTTTTCCGGTTTCAGAAAAGCTCCAATCCTGCAGGATTGGCGTTTTCCCGTTCTGAAAAGCTCCAAGTACGCCGGCGCGGCGTTTTCCTGTTCTGAAAAAGCTCCAAGTACGCCGGCGCGGCGTTTTCCCGTTTCAGAAAAGCTCCAAGTACGTCGGCGCGGCGTTTTCCCGTTCTGAAAAAGCTCCAAGTACGTCGGCGCGGCGTTAAGTGATTGACGATTTGACGGTTTATAATTTTACGATTGAAATTACTGCCGGAAACCTCAATCGCCGGATCATAAATCGTCAAATCGTCAATCAAAATAATGATTTAGTATTTTTTATCTCTTTATTCTGCCATACTCTTATTATTATTTAATAAATTCGGGCGTTTTTTCGTTTTTAAACGGGAAATAGTTGTAATTTATCACTTAATACATTCTGATATGGAAAATCTGCAAACAGCGCTCTTGCTTATGGTCGTGGGAATGACCACTGTCTTCACGATATTGCTTATCGTGATTTATCTGGGTAAGTTCCTCATTTACTTAGTCAATAAATACGCTCCCGAAGAAGTTGCGCCTCTGAAGAAGGCGCCTGTACCGGCCCATATACTTGCCGCCATTACAGCGGCGGTCAACGTGGTGACCCACAACAAGGGTAAAATCGTGAAAGTGGAAAAACAAAACTAATTGTATAAGTTATATATCAAGGAAACATGAAAGGAGAAGTAAAATTCAGTTTGGTATTCAGGGACATGTGGCAATCCGCCGGTAAGTATGTTCCCCGTGTAGACCAGCTCGTAAAAGTTGCGCCGGCTATCGTTGAGATGGGCTGTTTCGCCCGTGTGGAAACGAATGGCGGGGGCTTTGAACAAGTCAATTTATTGTTCGGGGAAAATCCGAACAAAGCGGTGCGTGATTGGACAAAACCGTTTCATGACGCAGGTATTCAGACGCACATGCTCGATCGCGCCCTGAATGGCCTGCGTATGAGTCCCGTTCCTGCCGATGTGCGTAAGCTGTTCTATAAAGTAAAGAAAGCGCAAGGTACGGACATTACCCGTACGTTCTGCGGATTGAACGATGTCCGTAACATCATCCCTTCTATTACTTATGCCAGAGCTGCGGGAATGATCTCCCAGTGTGCGCTTTCCATCACACATTCGCCCATCCACACCGTGGAGTACTACACCGGTATGGCGTTGGAACTGATCCGGGCCGGAGCGGATGAGATATGTATTAAAGACATGGCGGGCGTCGGCCGCCCGGCTACGCTGGGGCAGATCGTGGCCAACATCAAGAAAGCTCATCCCGGAATACCCGTTCAATATCATAGCCATGCAGGGCCGGGGTTCAATATGGCTTCTATTCTTGAAGTATGCGAAGCGGGTTGCGACTATGTCGATGTGGGTATGGAACCGCTGTCATGGGGTACGGGGCATGCCGATGTGATCAGTGTGCAGGCGATGCTGAAAGATGCCGGATTCCGGGTGCCTGAGATTAATATGGAAGCCTACATGAAAGTACGCGGCCTGATCCAGGAATTTATGGATGATTTCCTGGGATTATATATCAGCCCGAAAAACCGTCTGATGAACTCATTGCTTATCGCCCCCGGACTTCCGGGCGGCATGATGGGCAGCCTTATGACCGACCTCGAAACCAATCTGGAGTCGATCAACAAATATAAAGCGAAACGCAACCTGCCTTTCATGACACAAGACCAGTTGTTGATCAAACTGTTCGATGAAGTCGCTTATGTATGGCCCCGCGTGGGTTATCCTCCGCTGGTAACCCCGTTCAGCCAGTACGTGAAGAACCTGGCGATGATGAACGTCATCGCGATGGAAAAAGGTAAAGAGCGTTGGGGAATGATTGCCGACGATATCTGGGATATGATCCTGGGTAAAGCCGGACGCCTGCCGGGCGGACTTGCCCCGGAGATCATAGAGAAAGCCGAACGCGAAGGACGTAAATTCTTCGACGGCGATCCGCAGGAGAATTACCCCGATGCGCTCGACAAGTATCGTAAGATGATGAAAGAAAACAAATGGGAGCCTGGCCGGGACGATGAGGAACTCTTTGAATACGCCATGCATCCGGCGCAATACGAGGCTTACAGGAGCGGAAAAGCAAAAGAAGACTTCCTGGCTGATATTGCCGGGAAGAAAGCCGAAAAGAACAGGTCACCGGAGGAGGACGCGAAGCCTAAAACACTGACCGTACAGGTTGACGGACAGTCATACCGTGTGACTGTGGCCTACGGCGAAACGGAATTGCCGGCAGTCGGAGCCGCTTCTGTTCCGGCAGGCGAAGGCAAAGATGTGGTCTCACCGCTGGAAGGTAAATTCTTCCTCACGAAAGATACATCCGAAACCCCATTGAAGGTGGGTGATGTGGTGAAAGAAGGCGATCTGTTGGGTTACGTTGAGGCCATGAAGACCTATAACGCTATCCGCGCTGAGTTTGGCGGGGTGATAACGGCCATCCTGGCTGTCCCGGGAGATGCCGTTTCGGAAGATGACGTACTAATGAAGATACGGTAATGAGGGAGATCGTTGAGAATTTATATGATATGACTGCCTTCAGCAATATCATTGCCGAACCGCAGTTCCTGGTGATGTACCTCATCGCCTTTATATTACTCTATCTGGGTATCAAGAAACAGTACGAACCCTTATTGCTTGTTCCTATTGCATTCGGTGTGTTGCTGGCCAACTTCCCGGGCGGGGAAATGGGGGTTACGCAAGCCGATGAGAACGGAAGGGTAATGGTGAACGGAGCGCTGGAGAGCATCTGGGAGATGCCTCTGCATGACATCGCCCACGAAATGGGAATCATGAACTTTCTGTATTATCTGCTGATAAAGACCGGATTCCTTCCTCCCGTCATCTTTATGGGCGTCGGCGCGTTGACAGACTTTGGCCCGATGCTTCGCAATCTGCGCCTGTCCGTCTTCGGAGCCGCCGCACAGCTCGGCATCTTTACCGTACTTCTGGTCGCCACTCTTATGGGATTCACCCCGAAAGAAGCGGCATCGTTGGGGATTATCGGGGGAGCGGATGGCCCGACAGCTATCTTTACGACCATCAAACTGGCTCCGCATCTGTTAGGGCCTATCGCCATTGCGGCCTACTCTTACATGGCGCTTGTGCCGGTGATCATCCCGTTGGTGGTACGTATGTGCTGTACGAAGAGGGAACTCAGGATCAACATGAAAGAGCAGGAAAAAGCTCATCCGTCGAAAACGGAACTGAAGAATATGCGCGTATTGAAGATCATTTTCCCCATTGCGGTGACTACGGTTGTCGCTCTGCTCGTGCCGAGCGCAGTGCCTCTGGTGGGTATGCTGATGTTTGGCAATCTGGTCAAAGAGATCGGCGTGAATACCTTCCGTTTGTACGATGCCGCCGCAAACAGCATCATGAATGCGGCAACCGTTTTCCTGGGACTGTGCGTAGGAGCGACCATGACGACCGAGGCTTTCCTGAACTGGACGACAATCGGGATTGTCATCGGCGGATTCCTCGCCTTTGCGATCTCTATCGCAGGGGGTATTCTTTTTGTGAAGTTCTTTAATTTGTTCACCCGGAAAAAGATCAATCCATTGATCGGCGCTACAGGTCTGAGCGCCGTACCTATGGCAAGCCGTGTGGCGAATGACATTGCGTTGAAATACGACCCGAGGAATCACGTACTGCAATACTGTATGGCAAGTAACATCTCCGGCGTTATCGGTTCGGCGGTAGCGGCAGGGGTGTTGATCTCGTTCCTGGGATAGTATTGGCGCAGAGACACAGAAAGTCACAGGGAAACACAAAGAGACACAGGGCTCAATCTGAAAACGAAAAACCCTGTGTCTCTCTGTGTGTCTCTGCGACTCTGTGTTTAATATCTATTGGGCGGCGGAGACCTTAAGTATCACATCCTCCCAACTTGTCCATGTCGGAGATGACATATATTGAGGTGATTGCATCTTACCGATAAAGGCTGTCGCTTTCTTAACTTCGGCATTGGTCTTTTCAAACAACTCTTTCATGGTGAGATCGCCTTTTGTATCCTTGATTGCTTTGACTAAGAAGTACGTATAATATCCCTGCTTCTTCTCATGATAAACGCTGGATGTCTCGTCGCCGCTACTCGATGAGAAACTCAATGTATTCCCTTGTGGCAAGCCGGTCTTCGGAACTACGCGTACACCTTTCTGTGCGATTAACGGGGCTTCACTCTTGTAGCCGCCGCTGAAACATGCATCCAGGAACACGTAAGCTCCCTTGATGGGATAAGTAGCCAACGCCTTATACAGATCGGCAAGCGAAATACCCAGGCGGATGTTCTTACCGGTAATATCCACCGGAAGCAGATAAGGCTCCTTGGTGGCCTCGTCATTATTGCCGTGGCCGGAATAATAGAATATCAGTTCGGCTTCGGGATCGGTGCTGGCCATGTTCACCAGCCAGTCGAGTTGTTCGTGCATCATACCGGCCGTGGCGTTGGGCACCACCTTTGTCTGGTTGTCGGGCACGCCGAACGTACGTATACAGTATTCCCGGAACACAATGGCGTCATTCACGGCATACGGCACATTGATTTCGGCATTGGCGCCCGTCATGCTGTAGTCTTCGTTGCCGATGATCAACGCATAGCGGTGGCGGTTCGGTTCTCCTACGGGTACGTCTTCCAGCAGTTCGCTCTTGAAGCCGATCTTGAAGTCTTCGACGTTCACCTTGCGTGCGGCCAGGTTTCCGTTGATATGGATGGTGCTGGCCGTGGTCAGGTAGTCGCCCATCTTCACCTTGTAGGCTTCGCTCAGATAAGAAGAGCGGCTGTCTTCGCTTATATTCACCATCACCGCGATAGAGTCGCCGTCGAAACGCTTGTTCACCACAAAGGCGTAGTCCAGCGTGGCCACGTCGCCGGGCGCAATGCTGTCTATCGTCATTTCCGGAATGTCTTTGGTGAAAATGTTGTTCGGCAACCTGAAGTTCAGCTTAACGTTGTGGGCCGTCTGCGAGCCGAAGTTCTGTACGGCGAGCGTCAGCTTTCCGTTCTTGCCCAACGTAATGGCGGTACCTTCTTCAGCGAAGAACTGATGATCCGCCACGCGCAGGCGCGGCATGGCGTATTCTTGCGTATTGACGATCAATTCGGCCGCATCGGCGTCGAAACCGTTCGCCTCGAAAGCGTAGATGTTAAGCTTTGCCAGGGCGGTGGGCATCTCTTTCTTCACGAGATAACGGAACGTATAATTTTTGGACGTTCCTGCGGGGATATTGCCTCCGTCCAATTCGCGCGGGCCGTCGAAGTATTCATCGTAACCCTGCTGTTCGGAAAGACGCAGGCGGAGATTGTAAGCATCGCCGGCTCCCTTGTTCTCGACGGTGAACTGCACCGCAAAGCTCTCGCCCGCGTCTATCACCTTGTTCATGTTGTTATCGATAAAACTGTCCACACGGATAACGAGCATGGCTGCTTCCACCGGTACCGGTATGTTTTCCTCCTGCTGCGCCACGGCTTTCGTCTCCTTCAACGCTTCGTTGTAAGCCAGCAAGCGTGAAGGGAACGAAGCATAGGACGCGCCGTCCGCAATGATCTTCGTCAGCACTTCATATTCGGCTTTCATGTCCATGTACTCATATACGCCCGCCAGTCCCTGCATGAACTTTACGGAAGAAGGATCTTCCTCCAGAATTTTCAGGAACAGGTCTTTGGCATCCAGCAAAAAACCGGAAGCGCGCTGGCGCACGAGTGCGTACTCGTTGTCATTGGATACCGTGAGTCCATTGTTCACGATGTCCACCGCAATCTTGAAGTTGGTACGCGCCAAACCGGTTATGACACTGAAATCATTGGGATACAAGGCATACAGGCGTTTGAAGATGTCGAGCGCTTCCACACTTTTCCCCTGACGTTCCAGGATGCGCGCCTTGGTGGGCAACACTTTATCGTTGTTGGGGTCGATGGCCAGGATGCGGTCGATAGCGGCCAGCAACTTGGGCATGTCGTTAGTGGCAATATGCACGTTCACTAAATTATAAAGGAAGTCGAGTGAAACGGGATATTTAACGATGGCCTTCTCTAATATCTGTTCCTGTTCGGCATAGTTTTTCTGCGCCTGATAAATCATACTCATATATACGTAACAATCTTTCTCCTGCGTATCAGTACCTGTATTCAGGTATTCCTGGAAGTACTTCAAGGCCTGCGAATACTTTTGCAGGTTATAGGCGGATATTGCCGCGTAATATACTATCGGAGCATAGCGGTTGTCCTTGGGCAACGGTTCGCTGCGGAAAGCCTTCAGTTTCGGCATGTCGATATAGGCGGCCGCCAGGTCGATGGCTTTGGACGGTTGTTTCAGCTCGGAATAATACAAGGCTCCGTTCAACAGGTATGGGTACATGGCGCGCAGCCGGTTTTTCGCACCGTTCAGGTATTGGTCGTTGTCCGGCGCATCCAGTACTTTTATGTATTCCCTGTAACTGTCCAGCAGATAGGCGTACATCGCAGGGATGTTCGTTCCTTTATCGCGCTCGCTCTCAAAAAATACATACTGCTGGTTAGCGCGCTTGGAAACGGTAGCGGCATCCTGTGCCGATACTTTTGTTTCAACTGCCGCGATAAGGAGTATGACCAGTATAAGAATTTTATTCATAGATATTGAACTTCTTGAGTTTATATGTTCTTTAAGTTATTGAATCTGTTACTGTATGGGGAAAGCATCTACGACAATGAACTCCACCATGATCTTGCAAAATTCATTGCCGCGTTCCTTTGCTATTTCCACGTGATATTCATACTCGTTCCTGGTATCCTTCAGGGTAGCGATATTCTTTTCGATGTATTCTTTCACACTGGCGGCGCGCACCAGTGCAAGCTGTTCATTGCTGGTGATGCCGGTAACTTTCGTCACGGTGATGTTATCGAGGTTGCCGTCTTTATAGTAAGGTTCGTCGGTGTATTCTCCGTACTGTCCGTTGTAGGCGATACGCCTGCGGATAGGGCTGGCGTCGGCAGAACCGGTGATGGTCACTTTCACCTGCTTACCTTCGCTCAGATACTTGGCAAAGTTACCCTCAAAAGCATTCTTGATGATTTTCATCAGGGACATGGTCGCATTGGACTTCTCTATGTTGTAACCGCCCAACGGGAAGTTTTCCTTGGAGGCAAATTCCTTGTTGACAAGCTCATACTGGTAGCCTACCTTGTAGTTCAGGATCTTCTTGCCGTTGGCATCCACATCGGGAATGACCTCCGTCATCACGTTGATGTGTGTGTTCTCGGTGATCAACTGGTTCATCTTGTTCTCTTCGACGATGGTTTCCATGATCTCTTTCAGTTGTTCTTCTTCGCGGCTGGCCAGTTGCATCACATCCAGCGGAACGAATTCTTCCTCTTCTTCTTCGATGGCCGTCAGCTTGACACGCCCGATGTTATCATAGATATATACCTTGTTGTTGGTTTCGTTGAGCACCTCCACGTAAGCCAACTCGAACTCATCGTTTTCGTTGAGCACATACACTGTATTGTTGAACTTCAGGTTCTTTCCGTCTTTAAAGTCTCCGACTTCACCGGCAGGCACTCCCAGAGAGATGGGCGGCAGGGAGTTGAAGCCGATGCTCAGCACATTGCCGGACTCATCATAATCGCCCACAAACGGGTTCTCAAGGGATATGCGGTCGCCGGCCAGCTCGGTGGCCACTTCCTGAGCGAACAATGCCTGCTGTTTCAGGCGGGTTTCATCGTTTACGCGGATGGCATAGTCTTCCATGGATTCGCCCTCCGCCATCTTGATCCATTCGTTCATGCGGACATCCACTTCCTTGTTCATCAATTTACCGAAGAAGGGGTTCAGGCCATTGGCATCCCAGAACACGATCTCCTTGGCGCGGTTGGAAAGCATGAACACGTTGCTGCTCTGCCTGTCTATAAAGAAGCGTCCGGCGGTCACACCTCCGAGGTCTTCCGTAAGGGTCTGTTCCACCTTGTTGTTTTTCAGATTCACGATCACGATGTCACGGCCGTCCCTCACTACGCTGATATACTTGCCTTCCGGATGGAAAGAAGGGGCGGACAGATTGACGCCCAATGTGTCGAACACCTGCGCCTTTTCCCAGTTTTTCGTGTTGAAGACGGTCAGGACATTGTCGTCTGTAGTTACGGCCAGCAACGAGGCGTCGTCGGAGAAATCCATACCGTTCACACCGGCATCCATCGGAACGGTTTCGCGTAATTCCTTCGTCTGGAAGTTCCAGATATCAAGGTTACTGTCTGTTCCGGCGGCAATAAAGTAGTTGTTGGAACTCATCGCCAGTGTGGTAGCCGTGGCCTGTCCCTGAATATATGCTTCGGGGAGATATTCTTTGGTATCATAAATGATGATCTCACCCAGAGAATTGGAGGTCACGAAGTGACGGGCATCGTCGGCATAGCACATCGCTACGTTGACAATATCTCCTTTCGATACATCTTTCATCAGCTTTTCACCACGTTCTCCCTGTAATACGAGGGGCAGGTTCGCTCTTTTATTCAACCCTTTGCGTTTATCTTTCAGGTCGAACAGTTTTTGGTCGCGTTTCTGGAATGAATAAATGGATATGGGCTTGTCTCCACGCATCACGGCTATCGAACTGCCTGTGGGGTTAAAAACGATCCGGTCGATATCCCGCAATTCGCAGATGTAAATGTCGCGCAACGTCAGCAAAGAACCGTCCGACAGGAAAGCCGTACAAAAGGTGGTGTTGTCGAAAGCTGAAATGCGTTTTGCCGATGGGAAACTCCGGCGTTGTTCGATTTGCGCCTTTACCTGACTGCAAAACAGCGTACAGGCAAAAAGTAGCCCTATGCCTTTCAGCAAGCTACCCGTTAATCTTTGTCTATTCATAATTATTGATTGTTTATTATGTTAATGAATAATTTCCGGAGCCACAGTCTTATACCGGTCCATACATGTTCCGACGGGGGCGCCTATGTAAGTAGGATCGCAGATCACGAACTTCCCGCCGTCATCCAGCATGATATAGTCGCCCGGTACGTCCCCGGTGAAGCGGACCGCAGAGGCTATATGTCCGGGATAATCGAGCAGTACGGTTTCCAGCCCCAGCAAGTCTCTCACCAGGGTGGAATACAGCATTGCCCGGTCTTCGCAGTCGCAATAGGGATAGAAAAACGTTTCGTCGGGGAAAAAGGGCTTCTCGTAGCCGAACTGATCGCCGTCCGTCTTGTACTCAAAAGCTGTCTGCACGAAGTTCAGCAGCAGGTCGGCGGCGTCTTTTTCCGGTTTCCCGGCAATGGCGGCTTTCAACTGCGGGTACAGGGAAGAACGTAATTCCTCGCTCATCGGCGTTTTGTAACGAACCGCCACGCCGCACTGGGGATAGTCGCGATAGAAATCCACCAGGTTCTTGTTGATCGCGGTCTGTATTTTCAGGTCGCCGCCTTGCGGAGAAAGTGCGCGTTCCTGTTCCTCCATTTCAAAAGCCGGAACGTCTTCGATGTTCAGGCATATCAGGTTTCTGGCATCCGCGAAGTTTTCCGGATAGGTGTAAATCTTGTCGGAACTGTGGGGATCGGGTTCGAATACGTAATAGTTGTCTCCGTTCAGATTAAGATAAGGAACTCCGTAAATCGTGCCCGCCGGAGCCACCAACAATTTCAGGCGGTCGTCTATTTTGGCCAGACGTACTTTAAAGCCCGATTTGTTCAGCAGGAACATTTGCAGGAAGACGATCTCGTTCGTGTGTTCCGCTCCATATAGCTGCACACCGATTTGTTTCGTGAGCAGGAGATAGGCCCAGTCACTCAGGCGCTTCTCTTTCCTGACAGTCATGCAATCGTTCACCAACTGCTCATAATCTCTCCCGCACAATTTTTTCCAGGCATCGGCCACATTCCCTTCCTTGTTGCCGGATAACGCCAAGCCGTCCGTCACGTCCGTAGCCACTTCGAACACAGTACCGTAAAACTCGACCGGAGTACGTCTTACCGGCTTTCCCGGCCGGACTGTCGGCGCTGTCACCAATACAGGCGTATAAGGCTTTTCGGGTATTTTTGGTTTTCCGGGCTTGACTTCTACGGGAGGTAACTTTGGCTTTGTCTTGTCGAACGTCACCGGCTCGGGTGGTTCGGGATGTTCCGGAACCGGAACGGGTGTAAAAGCTTCGTACTTTTTCCATGCCTCCCGCAGGAACGTTTCAAACTCGGCATCCGCCTTGTTCCTGAACGCTTCGAAGTCGCTCTGCTGCTTTTTGGCAAATTCCTCAAATTCTTTCTCTAAATCTTGTGCATGGCAGAATGGCGCCCACATAAGGACGGCCAAACATGCCGCAAACAAACGTTTCATCGTAATTTATTCTTTATGGGTTGTCGTGAGAGTTTCTTATTTTATCAATATCATGTCGTAAAAGGCGCACCGCCGGTTATTCGGGATGGCATACACCCACTTCAGCACATTTTCGTAGGTTACCTCGCCCGTAAACGGGATATTCTCCTTGGTGGCCACCATCATCATATTGATTTTCTCGCTGTCTCTACCCTGTTTCTCCATCAGATAATTCACCTTATCCGTAAGAGGGACCGGATATTTCTTCCCGGTTTTCAGCAGGATATTGCCTTCGTACTCATTGGGATAGAGCAACGAACCACCCTTGCTGTCGAACCAGAATATTTTCAGATAAGAATCCGTGCCGTGTACTGTCAACGTAGCGCGAAGCACATCCCCGGCCTGATATAAGGCCGCTATGCCTTTCACTTCCAGCGCGTAAGCCTTGTCCGCCTTCTCCTCTTTCTGCACTGTGGCGTCGATGGTCACTACTTTGAACAGGCTGCGGCTTTTCTCGTCCCAGACCTCTTCCACCTTCTTGTTGGTAATGTTCACCATTCCGCCTATGGCCAACACATTCATCTGCGAGTAGGCTTCCTGGAACTCCGTTCCGTTCTCTTGCGTTACCTGTCCGAAGACGGACCATACATTCTCCATTACGCCGGCTTTGCTTAACGCCTCTTTCTTCGCTTCCAGAAGGGCGCGTTCTTCGGCCTCTTTCAGGGTGACATCGCCATTGACCTGCCAACGTCCCTGCGCACCCTTTACCTTGATCTTTTCCTGGGCGTGCAGGGAAGCAGCCGACAGTATTACTACCAATAATAATACGGCATTAATTAAATAATTCCGTTTCATCCGGAAATGCTTTAATTAATATCCCAACTTATCCAATTCCTTGGCCAATTCCTCCGATTTGTCGGCCAGTTCCTTGCGGATAGCTTGTATAGCCGCCTTATTGGCATCTTGTGTGCTGTAACCCAAAGTCACCATGACTTCCACATTCCGGTTGGGCAATGTTCTGTAAATTTCCACCAGCGTATGGGTACGCCCCAAAGTAGCGGAAATGACGCTCTTGCTGGCCGCCACTACGCTCGACAGACTGGCTGCGTTTTCTTGTCCCATGTCGTCATTAGCCACTCTGGCCTCGATGAGTTGCGATACCTTAGTCTGAATTTGTCCGGCAAGGTCTATCTTGGCGGAGTTAGTGGCCTGCAGGACTGCGGCCGACTGGTTTCCGCCTATAACTCTTGCAGAAGCCACATACCAGTACGGATTACCGTCCGTGTCCAGTTCCACTTGCTTCTCCCAGGCTGCTTCTATTTGCTTTGCCAGAGGCAACTTGCCTGCCGGCGTTTTAAAGCCTTCTTTCTCCAGGGATTTGGCTTCTTTCCTGGCTTCCTTGATGGCTTTTTTCTGTAACTCCTTGTCCATTACTTTTTCTTGCTTTTTCAGGTTTTTATAAACCTTACCCGTTGCCTTTTCCTGTGCGATAGCATTAACGGAAAACGTCATGATAAACGCTACGAAAGCGCCGATAAACAAATTCTTTTTCATTTACGAATGTTTTTATTTGATTTAATAAGCAGGGTCTGTTCTCCAATATAACAAACGACCATTCACATCAGACCCTATTCAATGTCATGATCGAGCATAAAATTAATACACTTTTCAATACGTTAATTATTCACCTGCTATTAATTATGTTTATTTAACGCCGGTTGATCCTGTCTGATAGTCGACGGTTCGATTGCGGCATATCGTAGGGCTTTCGCGTGAAACCGTGTATTTCTTGTGATCGATATATAACTCCAGCGTCTCTCCGGCAAGTAGTTCTATGACTATATGTTGCGGGCTGATTTTGACGAAGAGCGTCCTTTCCTTAAACTTCACTTTGAATGAGAATGATTTCCAGTGGTTAGGCATGACCGGCATGAAAGACAGGTCGGCCTTTGCGACCTGCATGCCGGCAAAGCCTTTTACCAGCGCCAGCCAGCTACCCGCCATACTGGTAATGTGCAGTCCTTCGTTGATTTCATTATTGTAATCGTCCAGGTCTAAACGGGTGGAGTGGAGGAATAATGAATATGCTTTTTCAATATCCCCTGTCCTTGCGGCGAGAATAGCGTGTACGAAAGGGGAAAGTGAAGACTCGTGTACGGTTTTAGGCTCATAGAACTTGAAATTCCGGCGTACCGTGTCCGTATCGAATGTGTAATAGTATAAATATAACCCCAACAGGACGTCACTCTGCTTGATGTAACACGAACGTAATATCCTGTCCCATGACCAGTGCTGGTTGATGGGGCGTTCCCGGGGTGGAATTTCATCGGTCGGTTTTAATTCCTTATCCATATATCCGTCGTTCTGGACGATAATTCCCAGCTCTTCATCCTGAGGCAGATACATGTTTTCAATAATATCCTTCCAGCGCCCGGTCTCTGCATACTGAAAACCTGTTTTCCGGCGCAGACCGGCATATTCTTCCGGAAATTCGCGCGCTGTTATTTCAATATAGTACAGGGTAGCCTTCAGGCATTGAATACAGGAAAAGTTCGTATACCAGTTGTTGTCTATATTGTTTTCATATTCGTTTGGGCCGGTAACTCCCAGTAACACGTACTTTCGCTTTTTTTGTGAGAAGGAAACGCGTTGTTCCCAGAAACGGCTGACGGCGATCATTACTTCCAGTCCGTAATCGGCCATATACCGTTTGTCGTCTGTCATCAGGGTATATTGTACGATGGCATAAACGATGATGGCATTCCGGTGAATCTCTTCAAACGTGATTTCCCATTCGTTATGACATTCGTCTCCGTTAATGGTTACCATGGGGTAGAGGGCGGCGCCATTGTTATAACCTAATTTCTTAGCGTTGTCAATCGCCTTGGATAGCTGGTTATACCGATATAGCAACAGATTGCGGGATATCTCTTTAGCATGGGTTAACAGGAAGTAGGGCACACAGCACAGTTCTGTATTCCAATGCGTATTGCCTCCGTATTTTTCTCCTGTGAATCCTTTGGCGCCGATGTTTAGTCGCGGATCGTCTCCACGATAGGTCTGGTGCAATTGGAAGATGTTGAAGCGTATGCCTTGTTGCGCTTCCGGGTCGCCTTCGATCGTGACATCCGATTCTTCCCATATTTTATTCCAGACTTGCCGGTGTTCTTCAATCAGGGCCTCCCATCCTTTTTCTTTGGCCTCTTTGCTTTGCCTCACCGATTCGTCGACCAGCGTTTGCCTGTCATAATAGAGTGAGGAGGCGATCGCTACATATTTAATTAAGGTGACCTGCTCGCCCGGTTTTATGTCGGAACCGGCGCTGAATCCTGTTTGTTTCTCTTTTTCGATGCGTATGGGGCTTGTCGTGATCTCTTTGCTGTTTCTGAAGAACCGGTAGGTCATGGCGAAGCAGGCTTGCGAATCTTCATACCTTGTTTGCACCCGGAGGTAAGCATGGTCGTTTTGGGTTTCCAGCCGCAGAATGTTCCACATCTTTTCGTCGAAATTGGAACTTTCATGCTTTACGTCACCATCCAGATAGGGTACGAGTGAAATGCGGCCTTCATAATCGACAGATGTTACACTATATTTTATGGCGCATACGTTGGGGCTTGCCATGCTGGCGATATGTTCCACATGGACGTTCAGCGTATTCCCTTTGGGGGAAGTCGCTTCAAAATCCCGATAGGAGATGCCTGCTCTCATATCTAATCTGCGTGTGAAACTTTTCACACTCCAAACGGCGAGATCGAGTTCTTCATCGATCAGGCGGACGTATATCCTGCTCCAGTTCGGAGCGTTAGGTATACGCGAAAAGAATTTGGGATAGCCGTTTTTCCACCATCCCACGCGGGTGCGATCAAAGAAAGCTATTCCGGCAAGATAAGAGCCTTGCAGGCTGTCGCTACTATAAGGCTCTTCAAAGTTTCCGCGCTGTCCGAAGCGGCCGTTACCCAAGCTGAATATACTTTCCGATCCGCGCTGATAACCGGCATGAAATCCCTCTTCAATAATGTTCCATTCGTCTGTTTTCAGAATCGTTTTCATCTTATCAGGGTTTAAAATATTGATGGAGACCAATATACGAAAAAAAACAATATAATTTGCAACAATCCATGAAAAAATTGAAGCAATTT
>JAIRNG010000025.1 GCA_031258135.1 Mediterranea sp. (in: CFB group bacteria) | reverse complement strand
TGTAATTTGCTGATTATCTGCCTTATTTGCGGAGAGGGAGGGATTCGAACCCCCGGAGGCTCTCACCTCAACGGTTTTCAAGACCGCCGCAATCGACCACTCTGCCACCTCTCCAAGCTTCTTTTTCAAAAAAAGAGCTTTCTATCGAAAGCCGTGCAAAGGTACGAACGATTTTTAAATCCACAAATGTTCCGGAGATTTTTTCGACAATAAATCGTATTTTTGCAACGTATAGAAATGAAGCAGATGATCTATCCTCATAACTTTGAGCAAAAAATAGGATTCGACCAAATACGGCAGTTACTTAACGACAAGTGTCTTAGTACATTAGGTAAAGAACGGGTTACGGAAATGAATTTTTCCGACCAATTTGATGAAGTACAGGAAAGACTGAACCAAGTAACCGAGTTTATCCGCATCATTCAGGAAGAAGACAATTTTCCTGCACAATACTTTTTTGATGTACGCCCGTCCCTGAAACGGATACGGATCGAAGGAATGTATCCGGACGAACAGGAATTATTCGACTTGCGTCGTTCTTTGGAAACGATATGTAACATTGTACGCTTTCTCCATAAAAATGAGGAGGCAGGAGAAGAAGACGTCTCCTATCCTTGTTTAAAGAAACTTGCGGGTGACATTGCCGTATTTCCACAACTGATCACTAAAATAGATAGCATCCTGGATAAATATGGTAAGATAAAGGACAATGCATCTGCAGAGTTATCACGCATACGCCGTGAATTAAGTGGTACGATGAATGGGATATCACGTTCTCTGAACAACATTCTACGGAATGCGCAATCAGAGGGATTTGTAGATAAAGATGTCACACCAACCATGCGCGACGGACGTTTGGTTATACCCGTTGCGCCCGGTTTAAAAAGAAAGATCAAAGGTATTGTACACGATGAATCCGCCAGTGGAAAGACGGTATTCATCGAGCCGGCGGAAGTAGTCGAGGCAAATAACCGGATTCGTGAGCTGGAAGGAGAAGAACGACGGGAAATCATACGCATACTTACAGCCTTTTCCGAAATGGTGCGTCCATCTATACCGGAAATCCTACAGTCGTATGAATTTCTGGCTGAGATAGATTTCATCAGAGCCAAAAGCCTTTTTGCCATTCAGACCAACAGCATTAAACCTGCATTGGAAAACAAACAATTACTGGATTGGACGATGGCAGTACATCCATTGCTGCAACTTTCACTGGCAAAGCATGGTAAGAAGGTTGTTCCATTAGATATCGAGCTTAATAACAACCAACGCATATTGATTATTTCCGGACCAAATGCAGGTGGAAAGTCAGTTTGCCTCAAAACGGTCGGCCTATTGCAATATATGCTTCAATGCGGTATGCTCATCCCCATACACGAAAGAAGCCATGCAGGAATGTTCGGTAGCATTTTTATCGATATAGGCGATGAACAATCCATCGAAGATGACTTGAGCACCTATTCATCCCACCTGACGAACATGAAAATAATGATAAAGAACTGCAATGAACGCAGCCTGATCTTGATTGACGAGTTTGGAGGAGGTACGGAACCGCAAATTGGGGGAGCCATTGCAGAAGCTGTCCTAAAAAGATATAACGACAAACAGACCTACGGAGTAATCACTACACACTATCAGAATCTGAAACACTACGCAGAAGATCACGACGGTGTAGTCAATGGCGCTATGCTCTATGACCGCCATCTGATGCAACCTGTCTTCCAATTACAGATCGGGAATCCCGGAAGCTCGTTTGCCGTAGAAATTGCCCGAAAAATAGGCTTGCCGGAAGAAGTCATTGCGGATGCTTCGGAAATCGTGGGAAGCGAATACATTGATGCCGATAAATACTTGCAGGATATTGTCAGGGATAAGAGATACTGGGAAGGGAAACGGCAAACGATCCGTCAACGGGAAAAACACATGGAAAATACAATCGCCCGTTACGAAGAAGAGATAGAAGAGCTTCGCAAATCACGCAAAGAAATTATCCGTCAAGCCAAAGAAGAGGCTGAACGAATGTTTCAGGAATCAAATGCGAAGATTGAAAATACAATCCGTACAATCAAAGAAGCACAGGCTGAAAAGGAAAAGACACGTCTGGCACGTCAGGAATTAACAGATTTTCGTCAGGCAATGGAAGAAGCTGCTACCCGTGAGCAGGATGAAAAGATTGCACGGAAAATGCAAAAATTACAGGAAAAGCAGAATCGCAAAAAGGAAAAGAAGCAGGATGCAACCAAACCCATCCTTGTTGCGGCTCCTAAAGCAGAAGCTATTACGGCAGGAAGCATTGTGAAGATTAAAGGGCAAATACCCACAGGCGAGGTATTGGAGATCAACGGCAAGAATGCCACCATTGTTTTCGGCAGCATCAAAACCACTGTGAAACTTGACCGTTTAGAACGCTCGAACGCCAATCTTCTAAAAAAGGAAAATGTAAGAAGCACTTTCGTCAGCAGTGAAACGCACGACCGGATGTACGAAAAGAAACTTAACTTCAAACAGGACATCGACGTAAGAGGCATGCGCGGAGACGAAGCCATTCAGGCGGTAACTTATTTCATCGACGATGCGATACTTGTCGGTATGGGCCGGGTACGGATTCTACATGGCACGGGAACCGGCATTCTTCGTTCCCTGATCCGTCAACACCTGCAAACCACATCCGGGGTGAAACATTTTGCCGACGAACACGTACAACTCGGCGGAGCCGGAATTACAGTCGTTGATTTATAAGAATAAACACAAGATACCAACAACTATTCTTCTTCTTCTATATAGATATCTTCCATTAGTTCTTCCTTTACCATCGACATCTTTCCATCAGGGGTAATTGTCACCGACACAGGAATATATAAATCTGTTTGCGGATAACTGACACTAACTGCATACACAAAACCTTGCGACGTTATCTTATCAAACACCATACCTTCCAGAATAGCGTGTTTCATAAACTCTCCACTCACGAATGAAGAAAAACTCTGTTTTGTAAATGTCTTATTGAATATCTTCTCATTCCCCCGCGTCAATCGCAGGGTTATCACATTATCCACAAACACCTCTCCCGCTTCGTTCTTCACACGGGGAAGAGAATCGCCCGGCATACGTTGTACGAAAGACCTATACTCCTTTCCTTTAAAGGTGATCGTCTGCTCCACTTCAGAAACCTGCATACGCCGTATGCCATGAGAATCCATACTATCCCTTAACAGTACCCGTGTATCATCATTCTTTGCCGTATTCTTATTGCCTGTACATGCTACTATCCCCATTACAGCCAGCAACATGCCGATATACATTCGTTTTTTCATGTTTCATACTCCATTTTGATGTACGCAAAGATAAAGAATATACATAGATAACAGAACAATTCTCTGTTTTTCCTGATCCCGTTACAGGACTTTAATTTTTAATGAAGAAGACAAGAGGTCAAAAACGCTTTTTCAGAGGCAGTACGCCCGGCGTACCGCCCATCAGGTATGCCCCTGCGAGAGCTTTTTAACGCATAAAAAAACGGGGGACGGAACTTGACTTCTCCTGCGTTCGCCCTCGATAGGAAACAGGCCTGTATAAGACTATGCCGGGCATACCACATCTGATGGATAGATGAAAAAAGAATGACAAACAGGGGATGCTCATTAAACGTTCGTTTAATGAGCGTAAAAATATATCTTTTCTCCGCTCCGTGCAAATTTTACGGCAATTAATTTGCAGAATTTCTTCAAAACCGCTCCGGATGGGTGTTCCGGGTTACTCCTTTCAGTATAAAAAACGACTTTTTTAAGAATAAAACAGGACGCCCGGTCTGTCCCCAAAAGTTGTGTCATTAAACCAACGTTTAATGACACAATAGTTATTATTTTAAAAGCAAAGTACCATGATGAAAATTCTTTTGAACAGATTTCAGCGAAAGCTGTTAAGCGTATCATGCTTGCTGTTTTGTTTGTCGGGATATGCCCAACAGACAAATGTTACCCATCCGGCAACCGCCCGGCAACAACCCTTATCGAAACGTACGTTGGTTGGGGTCGTAATGGATGCTTCTACCGAAGAAACGCTGATTGGCGTAAATGTGAAGATGAAAGGTGCGAACGAAGGGGTCATTACCGATGCCGATGGCCGGTTTTCCCTGAATGTTACCAGCAATACCGAGTTGACCTTTTCTTATGTCGGTTATAAAACCCAGACGCGATTGGTTGGCGACCTGGGAGTGATGACCGTTAAAATGGAATCCGACAACGAAATACTCGACGAAGTAGTGATTGTGGGAGCCGGTACTCAGAAAAAGGTATCGGTAACAGGGTCCATCTCCACCGTAAAAGGTTCAACCCTGAAAGCTCCGTCTTCTTCACTGACAAATGCGCTCGCAGGAAAACTTTCGGGCATTATATCCATGACCAACAGCGGTGAGCCCGGCTCCGCTTCCGAGTTTTATATCCGCGGTGTAAATACGTTCGGAGGCCGCGCCACTCCGCTTATTTTGCTGGACGGAGTGGAAATCTCGACGACCGACCTGAATCGTATTCCCGCAGAAACGATTGAAAGCTTCTCCCTGCTGAAAGACGCTTCGGCCACGGCCATTTATGGCAACCGTGGCGCCAATGGCGTTATGCTGATAACAACCAAGAGCGGTGAAGCGAACACCAAAGCCAAAGTCAATGTATCGTTAGAGGCTTCTTATTTCAAGCCGATGAACCGGATCGAATTTGCCGATGGCCCCACCTACATGCGGAAATATAACGAAGCGGCGCAGGCCAGGAGTTCACAACAGATAACCAATCCCAGGTACACCGAAGAACAGATACTGAATACGGCCAGCGGAGTGAATCCTTATATGTATCCGGATGTGAACTGGTACGACCTGATCTTTAAGGAGGGAAATTATAACCAACGGGCCAACATCAATGTGCAGGGAGGAGATTCCCGCGTGATATACTTCATGAGCCTGCAAGCCAACCACGACACCGGTTTGCTTAATTCCCGGAAAGATTATTATTACGACAGCAACATTAACAACTGGGAATATAATTTCCAGAATAATATCTCGTATAAACTTACCGGCACGACAACCGTAAACCTGCGGATGATGGCGCAGATCGGGAATAAGAACGGCCCCAACTATGCCACCTCCGATCTGTATAACATCACCATGCAGGCCAATCCGGTAGCATTTCCGGCTTATTTTCCGGAACAGGACGGGGATGAGGGATTTATACGCTTCGGTAACGCCGAAATTAAATCCGGCGTATTGGGACAGAATCCGTATGCATATTTGATGAGTTCGTTCAAAGAGACCAACTACAATACGCTGAACACCTCGATAAGTATCGATCAGAACCTGAGTTTTATTACCCAGGGACTTGGCATGAAAGCTCTGGTGAACTTCAAGAACTGGTCGGAATCCTATTACAATCGTTATATCACCCCTTATTATTACCGCGTAAGGGATGGTTCATATCATCCGGAAACCGACACATACGAACTTGATTTGTTACAAACGGGAGATGAATATGTCACCCAGTCGGATATCGGGAAAAGCGCCGATCAGACGTTTTACTTCGACGCCCGTTTAGACTGGAAACGAAGTTTCAGCCACCATAACCTGTCGGCCATGCTGATGTATATGATGCGCGAATACCGCAGCGGCGTGTTACCCAATCGTAACCAGGGATATTCCGGCCGCCTGACGTATGACTATGCCAATACATACCTATTTGAATTCAACTTTGGTTACAACGGTTCCGAACGTCTGGCCGACGGCTATCGTTTTGAATTTTTCCCCGCCGCTTCAGTCGGTTGGGTGATCAGTTCGGAAGACTTCTGGAAACCCATAAGCAGCTATGTCAATCATTTTAAGATCAGGACTTCCTATGGTCTGGTCGGCAGCGACGAGTTCAACAGCGCCGCTCCGCACTTTCTGTATCAGAACAATGTCGGGATTGGCGTCGCCCATAGCTATTGGACAGGACTTCCGGCAAATGAAATTTCCAGGAATGGCCCCGCATTCTGGGTCCTGGCTATACAAAACGCCGGATGGGAACACGTTAAAAAGCTGAATATCGGCGTCGATCTCTCCCTGTTCAATCAACTGAACGTTACTTTCGATTATTTCAATGACTATCGCGACCGTATCCTGATGGCGCGCGCCTCGTGGCCGGGCATGTTGGGTTATTGGGGATCGCTGCCCTGGAGTAACATCGGCGAAGTCCGGAATCATGGCCTCGAGTTGAGTGTAAACTGGGCCCGGCAATTCGGTAAGGACTGGTATGTGGATCTGCGCAGTAATCTGACCTTCAACCAGAATGAGTATAAATATGTGGACGAGCCGGACTATCCTTACATCTGGCAGACAAAAACCGGAAAACCGCTGAACACATTAACGGGTTATGTGGCTGAAGGATTGTTCGAGAATGAAGAAGAGATAGCGAACCGGCCCGATCAGTCTCAGTTGGGCGCCAACATCAAACCGGGCGACATCAAATACCGTGACATAAACGGGGATGGAAGAATTACGACGGAAGATCAGGTCATGCTATCTCCTTACAACAACGTTCCCCACATTCAGTACGGATTCGGGGTGAATGTGGTCTATAAAAAGTTCGACTTCGGCCTGTTCTTCAACGGATCGGCAAAGCGCAAGATCATGATTAACTCCGGATACGCTCCTTTCCTTTCGGACGGCGGCGACGGTATAACATACGAAACATTGGGGCGTAACCTGATGAAGTGGATCGCCGATGGACACTGGTCGGCGGATAACCCGGATCCGGACGCCGTTTATCCCCGTTTAGGAACAACAAACGCCGATATTTCCAACAACACTCAACCCAGTTCGTTCTGGGTGCGCAACGGAAATTTCCTGCGGTTCAAGACACTCGAATTCGGCTATCGTTTCCCGTTCGGCCGCGTTTACTTCAGCGGAGACAATCTGGCCGTATTCAGCCCGTTCAGGTTATGGGATCCGGAACTTTCCTGGAGCGCATATCCCCTGCAACGTACTTTTAACTTAGGCGTTCAATTAACCTTCTGAAAAGAATACATTAACTTATACCAAAAGAAAACGTATGAAACTAATACATAAAATAATCCGGATCATGCAAATCCTGCCGGTATCCTGCTGTCTGCTCGCCTCATGCGAATATCTGGATGTTGTCCCGCCCGCCCAGCCGGATTTTGATGATACAATGAAAGATGAAGCGGCTACGCTGTCTTTCCTGTACACTTGTTATGGTTACGTGCCTCGTTCACAACCTTTCGATTTCAAATCGTTTGAACAATCCGCCGATGAAATTGTAGCTCCGAAAGACTTTGACGACTACCAGCAACAGATGGCATGGGGCAGTATATCTCCTTCTTATTACAACAGTTGGGGAGGAGACGATATGAATATATGGACTCCCAGCTATAACTGGTTGGGATATGTTCACCATTTCCTGAGCCTGATTGACGTATTGCAACCTGTCGGCGTGACGGAAGATGAAAAGGAACAGTATAAAGCGGAATGTTACTTCCTGCAGGCTTATTACCATTTCCGTGTATTGCAGGCTTTCGGCCCGTGCCCGGTCATCCCGCAGAAAGTAAATCCGAATATCACGAACAGCGAAATTCCGGGACGTTCGCACTTTGACTACTGTGTGGATTATATCGTCGGCAAGCTGGATGCGGCAGCCGTACTTCCTCCCACACGCGCTACCGGAGAACTGGGACGCGCCACATCCACCATTGCCAAGGCCTTGAAAGCCCGTGTGCTGCTTTACGCCGCATCTCCGTTGTGGAACGGTTCTTTCCCTCATCCCAACTGGAAGAACAGGAACTTTGAGACGGAAGGGTATGGCCGGGAACTGGTAAGCGCCGGTTACGATGCTAAAAAGTGGGAGCGCGCCCTGACTGCCTGCCAGGAGGCTTTGACCGCCGCCAAAACTGCCGGTTATGAATTGTTTGATATGGAGACCGCCAACGCAAAAGCTCTCCGTGACGGACTTGGACTTCCATTCGTTCCGGGCAGGGAAGAAGATACGCCGGAAAACAGGGAATTTAAGGAACGTGTCCGTATGTTCCAGTATCTGGTTACCGCCCATGAAGGCGATAACAACAAAGAGATCATCTGGGGACAACGCATCGATTCCGATGTCAACAACGGAGGAGAAGCTACTGATTCCCGTCTGCCGAACAGGGTGGTGAAAAGAAGCAACGGACAGTGGTGGGGAGGATGGGCTTCTCTGGCGCCAACTTTGTATTCCGTAAAACACTTCTATACAGAAAATGGGAAATTACCGGAATCAGATGAAAAATTCTATCCCGAAACCGAATGGTATGCGCGTTTTCATGAAGGCGCCGCAAGCCCTTCGCTGACCACCGACAGACTGGATGATGAAAACGTAAAGAACGACATTATCAAACTGAACTCCCGACGCGAAGCCCGGTTCTATGCCTGGATTACATTCGACGGCGGCCAATATGCCCAGAAAATCAATAACGGAGGTTCACTTTGGATGAACTTCAAAAACACAAATACCAACGGGTGGAATGCCACCAACTCACGCAACGTTGCAGGGACGGGCTATCTTTCAAAGAAGTTCATCGATCCGAATATACGGTACAATGCAGATGGAACCCGGAGTTTCAGTGCGACGAGACGCCCGTATATCCGTCTGGCGGAACTTTACCTGAACCTGGCCGAATGTCATGCCGCACTGGGCAATACAGGAGAGGCGCTCGGCAATCTGAACGAAATACGCCGCCGCGCCGGATTTGAGGATTTGACAACGGGTGACATAACAGCCCGGATGTCGCTGACCGATTGGGTGCGCAACGAACGTTTCGTGGAGTTGTTTGAAGAAGGGCATCGGTATTACGACCTGCGCCGTTGGACAATTGCTCCTGAAATGCTTAAGGCGGGCGCCCGTTACGGGTTGAATGGTCTCGCCCTCAACCCCGCTTTTGAAGAATTCAATGTACCCGGCCTGATTGACCAGCCGTTCAAATGGGACGATAAACTGTATTTCCTTCCCGTTTGGTCGAGAAGCGGCATGGACGAACTTTACAGTAATCCTCAGTTAGTACAGGCCCCCGGTTATTAATCAATTTAAAACGATGTATTATGAAAATAAAAGTATTATTGTTGGCAGGATGTTCTGTTTTTCCGGGCGCCTGCAACGATTCGGATTATGATCTGGATAAACTGGTACCGGAAGAATATCGTAAAATATTATATGTGAATAACAGTGGAAAACAGGAGTTGACGCTGTTCGATACGGACGAAGATAATAAGTACGCACTTTCGGTTGTTAAGTCGGGAAGCGAACCCAACCGGACTGCCGGTGCAAACATTCATGTGCTGACACAGGCTGAACTTGACGACAGGTATGGTATTCCCGAAGAGGTAAATTATAAACGGATAGACGAAGATTGTTATGTCCTGCAAACACGCAACCTGGAATTTTCGCTTACCGACAGGTATAAAATCGTCGAGATATCCCTGAAGCCTCAGAAGGTGAAAGCCTCCATCGAAAGCGATCCGTCGGCCGTATGGACCTTGCCTTTACGTGTTGTCAGTGAAACCGACTCGATCAATGCCGAGAGAAATGACCTGATCCTGCTTTTGAAAGAGGTCATCATGCCCGCACTCGGATTTGTCGGCGCATCCGCGGAGCTGAAAAATTATAATTACGGAGAAATTCCAGACATTTCGGAAAAGATTGCAATCGGTCTTGATATGGATAATAAATGGGAGTTGGAATGGGAATTGGAAGTATACAATGACTATGTGGCGGCTTATAATGCCGCTAACAACACCGTTTTCAGAACGTTGCCCCAGGACAGCTATACCATACCGGAGACCATGCAACTTACCAATGGAACTACGACTACCCAATTTACCGCTAACATAAACGGCGGCCGGTTGGAGCCGGGTGATTATATGTTGCCCATACGTATCAGGAATGTCTCTCTTTTTGAGATTTCATCGACCCATGACATATATCCGCTGGCTATCCGTATTTTAGGTAATAAACTGGACCGTACAGGCTGGACGGCCGAAGCCAACACGCAAGAGTCGGGTGGCGAAGGAGCCGGAAACGGCATACCCGGATGTATTCTGGATGATAACCTTTCCACCTACTGGCATTCGAGCTGGAGCAGCGGAAACCATTCTCTGCCGCATGAATTGATTATCGATGCGAAAGAAGAGTACAGTTTCACACATATTGCCATGGCGCAAAGACAACATGACAATTACAAAGATACGCGGGCAGGTAAATTCCATGTGAGTCCGGATAAAGAAAACTGGACGGAAGCCGGAAGCTTTGTCATGGAAAAAGTTTTTGAACCGCAGATGTATGGAATTACTCCGGCAAGAGGGCGCTACATCAAAATTCAGATTCTCGAAAGTTACAGAGATCTTAATTGTTCGTTGTCCGAGGTATACGTTTACGGACTGAAATAAATCCGTGTAATCCGCGTGATCCGTGTCTGAATATATAGTTAAAGGACACGGATTACACGGATCACACGGATTATTCACTTTATAATCTGCGGACGGCGCTTCGACGCCGTTTTTGTTACATTTAAATTGGTGAAAATCGTTTCGACGCCGTTTTTATTGTTTTTAGTTAACGGAAAATCGTTTTGACGGCGTTTTTATTATTTTTAACCTGAGTTCGGGATAAGCAATTACAATTTACAATTTGAAACGCAGATTAACGCAAAGAAATTGAAACGCAGATTTACGCAGATTATAAAACTAAAAAATCCGTGTAATCCGTGAA
>JAIRNG010000137.1 GCA_031258135.1 Mediterranea sp. (in: CFB group bacteria) | reverse complement strand
CCTTATGTTTTGGCTTGATCGCTTCTTTTCTTGCCATATCTTGCTTCTTTTTTAGCCCTTGATATTCAGCAATGCTCCAAATGCCCCATTTCTGTATGACCTTTGGAAAGAACTTATCTTGTTCAGTCCTTTAAACTCTACCAAAGAGTATAGTTTTGAATTTCCATCTTCTCCTTTCTCGGTAAACCAGATGGAATCTTTCCGGATAAGGTCGTCAACCGTATTCAGTAAAGGGTCATAGTGTGAGGTTATCAATAACTGGCTCCGATTTTTTGTTTTCAGGAACTGTTCGATGATAAACTCTACCAAATCAGGGTGCAAGGAAGATTCTATTTCGTCAATAGACAATACCTTTTCATTCTTGAGAGCTTCATAAATAGCTGCTTCAATGCCAATAGTACGGCGTGTCCCTTCACTCTGCAATAAATTTGGAAGTGTATATTTTTCGATACCCCGTTTGTTCCTGACCGTATGTTCAAAATCCGTTTCCAATATAGTATAAACCGGATCTGCCACTATTTTTTCTTTCGTAGATTCTGAAATCTGGTTATTTTCCATGATGGCGCTCCGCAAAAAAATCGGCATAGATACCGATTTTCTTTTGGCGGTTATCCCGGTAATGTTAAAGTCTGCCTGTTTGATGAAACTCAGTATATATTGCTTCAATTCGTTGTCATCAAGTATTTTATTTCCTGCATATTCAGACATTTGTGTCTTGGATTCAATTGTAGGAAGAAATCCTTTTTTCATCCAGTCCCATGCATTGTCAATCAGAGGAAGAGAACAGTTTACCTGATTTCTTGCTGCAAAAAACGACATATTCGGCAAGCACTTCAGCATCAGTTCTTCCAGAACCGTATTGCTTACTTTAACCGCAGTCGGGTTGAACTTAATTACAGATTGTTCCTGTTCCCATTCACGTGAGAATAACATGGTGGGCTGTACGCTCTTGTAATAATAGAGTTTCTCCGATATTACCTTTTTCTTATCGAGAGACAGCATATACCAGAATTTCGTGCTGCCGATATAAAATTTTATTTCAAATTCAGATGGTAGTTCTGATGTTTCCGTATCCAACAGAAACGGTATGGCATTGGTGGCCAGGTCCATATCTTCTTTCCTCTCAAACCAGAATTTATGAAGATAGTTAAGGGCAACTAAAAGATTGGATTTACCGCTTGCATTCGCTCCATACACCAACGAAAATCTCAGCAATCTTATACCCGGAGCAACTTCAACTACCTGGTATTCTTCAAAAGTGTCATCTTTCGTTGCTTCAAAATTCAAAGTCGTTTCATCCCTAAAAGAAAGAAAGTTCTTAATTTTAAATTCCTGTATCATATTCGTAATCCTTTAGTCCTTCATTCCTATTACGTGACTATGTCTTGTAATCCAAATGCGATTTGGGCTACAAAAGTAATTAATTTAACGGAAAACAAAAATAAAAGCTCGTATTATTACGGATTTATTTTTGAAATTAGGGTATTTAACGCCAATTTGATAGATAGAGAGTAATTTGCCGGTGTCTAATCTGGCAGTTGTCATGTCTTTGACAAGATATAACATTTAATCGATTTATTTTTTTGAAATAAATTTTATTGTTTCCTGACAACCTCATGGTTCTTCCAAAAGGGCGATATCCAAAGTCCGACACTGTGGCACCCACACTCCGACACTGTGGGTACCCCCAAATAGAAGATCTCCAGATGGGGAGTAGGAAGCCCGATTCATTCCCTGCGGATGTTTACAAAAAAAGACAACAAAAGGTGCATGGACAATAAAGCGTATCCGAACAGTTGATGCACTCAACTGCCCAAGCGCGAAATAATCCTGTCCACATCGGGTACATTTTCTTCCGGATTCCGTCCTTTTCTATATGAAAAGGAAAGTTCTGTTCATTATGTTATTGTTGTGCAACCTGTCGGTTCTCCGGAGCCGGCAGGTCGCTTCCGTTCGTTGGGATACACCCGGCCGGGATTCTTCCGAGTCTATGCCCTGCGGTGGTGGGGATATAGGTATGAACGTTTGGGTGGAAGGGGGCGACCTGCTGTTCTATATCAGCCGCAGCGGAACGTTCGATGAGCATAACTGCATGCTTAAACAAGGCCGCGTGCGCGTGCGCCTTACACCGAATCCCTTTCTGGAAAGCAGCGATTTCCGTCAGGAGTTAATGCTTGACGACGGATATGTCGAAATCGCGGCCGGCGGAACAACCTTTCGGCTTTGGGCGGATGTATTCCATCCGGTAGCGCATCTCGAGTTGGATAGCCGTCAACCGGTGACCGTTGATCTCTGTTACGAAAACTGGCGTTACCGGGACCGACCCATCCGCAAGGGCGAGGGGTGGCAAAACTCCTATAGATGGGCGCCGCCCGAAGGTATGTTTACTTCTGCGGACAGCATCACGCCCGAAGGGAATAGCGTTGTCTTCTATCATCGTAACCCGCAGCAGACCGTGTTTGACGTAGCCGTGGCCCAACAGGGCCTGGATGCCGTGAAGAATCAGATGATGAACCCGTTGGCAAACCTCACCTTTGGCGGTAAACTCTGGGGCAATCACCTGCAATATACAGGCGTTGCCGACGGTGAATATGCCGGAACGGACTATCGCGCCTGGCAATTCCGCTCGTCCGGGCCTGTGCGTAAAGAACATATCCGTGTCGCACTCCATACGGAACAAACACCGGATATAACCCTCTGGCGCCGGCAGTTGGAGGCAACCGTCGCCCGCATATCCGCCGAAGATAAAAAGCAATCCCGCCGGTGGTGGAACGACTTCTGGCAACGCAGCTACATAGAGGCGTCCGGCGAAGCATCGGAATATACCCGTAACTATACCCTGTTCCGTTACATGCTGGGCTGCAACGCCTATGGAAGCGCGCCAACCAAATTCAACGGCGGCCTGTTTACGTTCGACCCCTGCTTTGTGGATGAGAAGCAGGCCTTTACTCCCGACTACCGGAAGTGGGGTGGAGGAACGATGACTGCACAGAATCAACGATTAGTCTATTGGCCCATGTTGAAAAGCGGGGACTTTGACATGATGCCCGCTCAGTTCGACTTCTACAACCGCATGCTTCGCAACGCCGAGTTACGTTCGGAATGTTATTGGGGGCACAAGGGGGCATGCTTTACCGAACAGATTGAGAACTTCGGCCTGCCCGATCCGGTCGAATATGGTTTTGAACGCCCCGAAGGATTCGACAAGGGAGTGGAATACAACGCCTGGCTCGAATATCAGTGGGATACCGTGCTCGAGTTCTGCCAGATGATCCTTGAAACGAAGAACTATAATCATGCGGATATTACCCCTTACCTGCCCTTGATTGAAAGTTGCCTCACCTTCTTCGACGAACATTACCGTTACCTGGCTTCCCGTCGCGGACGCAAGGAGTTGGACGGCAACGGTCACCTGATCCTGTATCCCGGTTCGGCCTGTGAAACGTATAAAATGAGCAACAACGCTTCGAGCACCATTGCAGCCTTGCGCGTCGTACTCGAAACCTGCGGCCGGAAACCCGGAATGCTCCGGACCATTCCGCCTGTTCCGCTTCGCACGGTCGGAGGGAAAGAGATGATCTCCCCGGCGAAAACCTGGGAACGTATAAATAATGTAGAGACCCCGCAACTTTATCCGGTATATCCCTGGCGGATGTATGGCGTGGGAAAGGAGAACCTGGATGTAGCCCGTAACACGTATCTGTATGATCCGGATGCGCTGAGGTTCCGGTCGCATACCGGATGGAAACAGGACAATATCTGGGCGGCGTGTCTTGGCCTGACGGAAGAAGCCGTACGCCTGACCCGGCTCAAGATGACCGATGGCCCTTATCGCTTCCCCGCTTTCTGGGGGCCGGGATTCGACTGGGCGCCCGACCATAATCATGGCGGCAGCGGTATGATCGGTATGCAGGAGATGCTGCTGCAAACCGACGGCAATAAGATATACCTCTTCCCCGCATGGCCTGTGGAGTGGGACGTACGCTTCAGGCTGCATGCTCCCGGCCGGACCGTGGTGGAAGCTGAGCTGAAGAATGGGGAGGTAAGTTACAGAACTTATAGCCTCGCTAACAAAACCGGCAGCCTCACCCCAACCCTCTCCAAAGGAGAGGGAGAAGAGGTAGTCGTGTGTAATGGAGCCGTACAAGCCCTTGTAAAAGGCAAAAAAAACAGTTTGAAGCCTTACAAGCCCTTGTAAAAGGCAAAAAAAACAGTTTGGAGCTTTACAAGCCCTTGTAAAGGGCAAAAAAAACAGTTTGGAGCTTTACAAGCCCTTGTAAAGGGCAAAAAGAATAGTTTTGGAGCTTTACAAGCCCTTGAATGTAATGAAAAAATATTTCTGGAGCTTTACAAGCCCTTGTAAAGGGCAAAAAGAACAGTTTGGAGTTTTACAAGCCCTTGAATGTAATGAAAAAATATTTCTGGAGTTTTACAAGCCCTTGTAAAGGGCAAAGCGAGTGATAAATCCTTTAACTTACTGATTGGCATAAATAAAATCAATGATACTGAAATAACCATGAGAAAACATTCTTTATTATTTATCCTTCTTATAACCTTTATACCGTCATTAAACCAAACATACGCCGCATGGTTCTCCTCCCTCTCCTTTGGAGAGGGCCGGGGTGAGGCTGTTGGTGAGGCTGTTGGTGAGGCTGTTGGTGAGGCTGTTGGTTCTGTGTGTGATGAGGCTATTGAGCCCATTTATTCGGTAGCCGGCTTCATCCCCCTTGCCGGAAGCGGTCGCCTGGTCTATAACTTTAATCCCGGATGGCGTTATCATAAAGGAGATGCACAGGGCGCCGAAGCGCCGGACTATGATGATTCCGGTTGGGAGATCGTATCGACTCCGCATACCGTTGAACTGATGCCTGCAGAAGCCAGCGGATGCCGCAACTATCAGGGGCCGGTCTGGTATCGTAAACGCTTCGTTGTTCCTGCCGAAACGGAAGGGCGGGAAGTTAGCCTGCACGTTGAAGCCGTTATGGGTAAGCAAATCGTTTACCTGAACGGCAGGAAAGTACTGGAACATTCCGGAGGTTACCTGCCATTCACTGTCAACCTGACCGGAAACGGTTGCCGGCCGGGCGATCATTGTCTGATTGCGGTATTTGCAGACAACAGTGATGATAAAAGCTATCCTCCGGGTAAGAGCCAATATACGCTCGATTTCGCTTATCATGGGGGAATCTACCGGGATGTATGGATGATCGCCAGATCTCCCGTATCTATTACGGATGCCATGGAAGCCGGTAAGGTGGCCGGTGGCGGTGTGTTTGTCCATTTCGATCAGATCAGCGATCAGAGCGCGCAGGTGTATGTGGATACCGACGTTAAGAACAGCGGCCGGCAACCCCGGACAGTAATAGTGGAAACCACGTTGACCGATACCCATGGCGCAGTGATCGGGCGGGTATCCGATAAACTCATGTTGGCTTCCGGCGAATCGAAGCAGATTGCCCAACGGTTTGCGGTGAAGGATCCGAAGCTCTGGTCACCGGATACGCCTTATTTGTATCGTGTGGAATCCCGCATCAAATCGGGCAAGCAAACCCTTGACGGAGGCGTTACCCGCATTGGTATCCGTAAAGCAGAGTTCAAAGGTAAAGCCGGTTTTTGGCTGAATGACAAACCTTTCGGTCAGCTCATCGGAACCAATCGCCACCAGGATTTCGCTTATGTCGGCAATGCGGCGCCCAACTCGCAACAATGGCGGGACGCCAGACGCCTGCGCGATGCCGGATGCCGGATCATCCGTTCCGCCCATTATCCGATGGATCCCACATTCATGGATGCCTGTGACGAGCTCGGTATATTTGTCATTGTAGCTACTCCGGGCTGGCAGTTCTGGAACAAAGACCCTGAATTTGCACGTCTTGTACATCTCAATACCCGCCGGATGATTCGTCGCGACCGCAACCACCCGTCCGTACTGATGTGGGAACCCATTCTGAACGAAACCCGTTATCCGCTGGATTTTGCACTGGAAGCCCTGCAAATCACCAAAGATGAATACCCTTATCCCGGACGGCCTGTAGCTGCTGCGGATGTACATTCCGAAGGGGTGAAAGAACACTATGACGTGGTTTACGGTTGGCCGGGAGATGATGAGAAAGGCGTCGCCGGACAAAACATCTTCACCCGTGAGTTCGGTGAGAACGTAGACGACTGGTATGCCCATAACAATAACAATCGCGCCGGCCGGAGCTGGGGCGAACGTCCGTTGCTGATTCAGGCCCTTTCGCTCGCCGAAAGCTACGGCGAAATGTATCGCACCGTTGGCGGTTTTATCGGTGGAGCGCAATGGCATTCGTTCGACCATCAGCGCGGTTATCATCCGGACCCGTACTGGGGAGGCCTGTTTGATGCTTTCCGCCAGCCTAAATATGCATACTATCTGTTCCGCAGCCAGACTGCCGCCGGTCTTCGGCATCCTTTTGCCGAATGTGGCCCGATGGTTTTCGTAGCCCATGAAATGTCGCCCTTCTCGGATAGCGATGTGGTGGTATTCAGCAACTGCGATTCGGTCCGCCTGTCTGCCTATGACGGAACGGAAACGTGGACTAAACCGGTTGTTCATGCCAAAGGCCATATACCCAATGCTCCCGTTGTGTTCGAAAATGCCTGGGACTTCTGGGAAGCGCGCAAGTACAGCTATGTGCAAAAGAACTGGGAAAAGGTCAGCTTTGTCGTTGAAGGTATTATTGATGGTAAAGTCGTTTGCACCGAAAAGAAAATGCCGTCCCGCCGTTCCACTAAGCTGCGCCTGTCCGTTGACCGGTTGGGTAAACAGCTCGTAGCCGATGGCTCCGACTTCATCGTTGTTATAGCCGAGGTAACGGATGACAATGGCCATGTCCGCCGTCTGGCGAAAGACAACATTGTTTTTACGGTTGAAGGAGAAGGGGAGATCATCGGTGACGCCCGTATCGGAGCCAACCCGCGCGCTGTGGAGTTCGGTTCCGCTCCCGTATTGATCCGCTCGACGCGTAACGCCGGAAAGATCAGAGTCAAAGCCCGTGTTCAGTTTGAAGGAACGCTTGCACCGGCTCCGGCGGAAATTGAATTTGAAAGTATCCCGTCCGCTCTTCCTTTTTGTTTTGTGGAACAGGAAAGGACGGCCGGTACGGCAACTGCAACGCCGCAAACAGGCGACAATGCCGGTAAGACCACCCTGACGGACAAAGAGAAAGAGAAAATGCTGATGGAAGTGGAACGCCAGCAAACCGAGTTCGGAGAAAAACGTAAAGCCGATGAATAGGCGTATCATTTTTTTTAATTACTTTTGGCCTACCGGTTCGGTAAACCGCGCCTCTGTAATTAACCCTTATTCCATATTGACCATGAGAAAACATCTTTTAGTGCTGTTGTCCGTAGTTGTTTCTTTCCGGCTGTTTGCCGCGCCGAATATCATTGTAGAGCATTACAGCGTCGAGCAGGGACTGCCTAACAATAACGTGAACTGCTCCCTGAAAGGGAGTGACGGTTTCATGTGGTTTGGCACCTGGTATGGCTTGTGCAGTTATGACGGCAGTAAGTTTAAGACATATAACAACCGGGAAGGGTCTTATTCCGACATACCTCCACGGAAGATCCAAAGCATTGTGGAAGATAAGAATGGCTTTTTGTGGATCAAGACCATCGACCGCAAGCTGTACATATTCGACAGGCTTTATGAACGCTTTCAGGCGGTGTACAATGATGTAAAAGACTATTCGGGTAATACGCAGATCATCAAGATACAGAATACGACCGATGGAGAAGTCCTTCTGCTGACCAAGGACAAGAACCTGTTACGCGCTTATGCAACGCCCGGCGGAGAAATTGAAATGACACTCCTGCACGATGCGGGCGGCGACATCAATCCTCATGATTCCCGCCTGAAGCATAATGTGTTTGTGGAAACGGCCGGGTATATCAACTGGATAGGACAGGATTACAAGATATTCTCTTTCCGGAAAGGAGAAGAGTTGCGCAATAAACCGGCTGATTTCATCTGGCGTAAGATGGCCGCGTCCTCGCGTGAGCTGTTTACCTGTGCTTATGAAACGCCGGAACGGGTGTGGCTGGGCGATGCAAACGGAAGGATATACAGCATTGACCCGCAATCGGGAACGGTGAATAAATACGACCTTCCGGGGATATCCCAACCGGTTCAGAATATATTGATCACGCCATCCGGTATGGCTTATATATCCGTGAGAGATCAAGGGGTATATGAATATGATCCGGGTTACAGGGAACTGCGTAAATTACCGGTAGACCTGAAGACAAACGGGATATTGAACGCATTTGTGGACAAGTACGATAAGATATGGTTCCTTGAGAACGAAAGAACGCTATTCTATTATGATGCGTTGAACAAAACATCCAGACGCTTTCCGTTTGCACCCGGAGCTACGCTTGGGACATTTGAATATCAGGACGCCGGCGAGCAAGGGCTGTTCTTCCTGGCTTCGTCGGGTGAATTGTTGATGTTCGACAGGGAACAACAATCCATGATCGCCGTAAATGAGCTGAAGCCGTTTTCGAATGTCCTCCGGCATCAGCTTTTCTTTGATCAGATGATTGATGAAGAAGGCATCTTATGGCTGACTTCTACGATGAATGGCGTTTACCGGGTCAATTTTCCGAAGAAACAGTTCAAACTGTTTGAACCGCAACAATATTCAACGCAGAAACATATTGATAACAGAGGGATCAGGGCTTTGTTTCAGGCAAAGAACGGTGATATATGGATCGGTACGCGCTGGTCCGACCTTTACCGCCTGAGTAGCGCCGGACAATTGAAGCAGATTTTTTCTCCGGCCCATGCTTTCGTTGGTAATGTCTATCACATCATGGAGGATAACAAAGGGAATTTATGGTTCTCAACCAAAGGTAACGGATTGATAAAAGCCCAGCCGGATATCCTTGCACCCGAAGGATTCCGTTTTACACGATTCACCCATGACATCAACGTGCTTTCCACCATGAATAATAACGATGCGTATTTCACGTACCAGGACAGTAAAGGCCGTATCTGGGTCGGTTTGATGGGAGGAGGACTGAACTTAGTCTGGGAAGAAGGTGGGGAGACTGCGTTTAAAAACAAATATAATGGCTTTAAGCATTATCCGCTCTATGGACTGTATATGGAAGTCCGAAACATTACGGAAGATGAGAACGGCCGTATCTGGATAGGCACCACCGACGGGTTAATGTCTTTTGACGGCCGTTTTAACTCTCCCGAAGAGATCGTGTTTGAAACGTACCGGGAGGAAAGCGCCAGTTCCAATATTGCAGATAATGATATTTATGTGCTGTATAAAGATACGGACTCGCAGATCTGGGTCAGCGTGTTTGGCGGCGGACTGAACAAACTGATAGAATACGATGAGGCCACGCGCAAGCCTGTCTTTAAAACGTATGGCATGCGTGAAGGACTGAATACGGATGTGATCGTCTCTATCGTGGAGGATGATAAGAAAAATCTCTGGCTGACCACCGAAAGCGGATTATCCCGCTTTGACAGGAATACGGAACTGTTCCGGAACTATGATAAATATGATGGCTTTCTGAATGTCGTGATGGAAGAAGGCTCATCCTTACGGACATTGAATAATGAGCTTTGGCTGGGTTGCCGCGAAGGTATCCTGGTTTTTAATCCTGAGAAGCTGGAATCCCGTAATGTGGAATATCAGACTTATATTGTCGATTTCAGAATATCCAATAAAGAGTTGTGGAACTTTCGCAGTGATCCGGTCATAGAAGGTTCCATCAAGTATGCCGAATCTATTACATTGAAATATGACCAGTCGATGTTTGCCCTGGAGTTTGCTGCGCTTAATTATTTCAATCCGGCCCGGATTTCCTATAAATATATTCTTGAAGGATACGAAAAGGAGTGGCACTTTAACGGTAAGAACCGCATAGCGTCTTATACCAATGTACCTCCGGGCGAATATTTGTTTCGTGTGCAGAGCGTTGATGAAGCGAATCCCGACCGGATTTCCGAGCGGACGTTGCAGGTCACCATCCTTTCTCCATGGTGGAGAAGCCGGGTGGCTTATTTTATCTATATCATTATCGGAGCGGCCTTACTCTATTTTGCCGTTCGCCTGGGGCTATTGCTCATGAAAATGAAAAATGATATCTATATCGAACAAAAGCTTTCCGGACTCAAGATTAAGTTCTTTACCAATATCTCTCACGAACTGCGTACGCCGTTAACCCTGATCAAGGGGCCGATACAGGAACTGAAGGAGAAAGAGAAACTCTCTTCCAAAGGATTGCAATATATTGAGCTGATGGAGAAGAACACCGATCAGATGTTGCAATTAGTGAATCAGATCCTGGATTTCCGTAAAATACAGAACGGGAAGATGCGCCTGCACATCTCACAGGTGAACCTCAATATCATGATGAACGCATTCTGCAAAGAGTTTCAGATATTGGCCGAGGAAAATGAAATAGATTATGCTTTCCAACTGCCCGACGAACCGGTCATGGTCTGGGCGGATAAGGAAAGGCTTGGGATTGTGGTGCGCAATGTTATTTCCAATGCCTTTAAGTTTACGCCGTCGGGAGGCCGCATCTTTGTTAGCGTGGGTATGACGGATGACGGAAAGAAATGTCATATCTGCATTGAAGATTCCGGTGTAGGTATAGAACAAAGTAAACTGAGTGAGATATTCGAACGCTTTTCCCAGGCGGAAAATATCAGGGGGACTTATTATCAGGGTACAGGCATTGGCCTGGCGTTGTCTAAAGAGATCATGCATTTACACCATGGCTCTATTATTGCCGAAAGCCAGCCACAGAAAGGAGCATCCTTTATCATTGAACTTCTGTTAGGTAAAGGGCACTATAAGGCTACTGAAGTTGATTTCTATGTGAGCGACAATGATAAAATAACGGAAAAACATCTGCAAGCAGATGCCCTGACCGCTGATGGACAGCCGGATGAACGTATCGACTCGTCGCTGCCGGCTTTACTTATTGTAGAGGATAATAAGGACCTTGCAAATCTGGTTAAGTTGCAACTGGAAGATAAATTTAATGTCTATACGGCAAATAATGGAGTGGAGGGACTGAAGAAAGTACATCTGTATCATCCGGATATTGTCGTGACCGATCAGATGATGCCCGGAATGGATGGTATTGAAATGCTTCAGCATATTCGTAAAGACTTCCAGATCAGTCATATTCCGGTGATTATCCTGACGGCCAAAAATGATGATGAAGCCAAAACGAATGCGATCAATCAGGGGGCTAATGCTTATATTACCAAACCCTTCAGCAAGGAATATCTCATTGCCCGCATCGAACAGTTGCTGCGCGAGCGTAAACTGTTCCGTGAACGAGTGTGGCAACAGCGGGGAAATTCGGAGACAGACAGCTATGAGCACTATCTGGTGAAGAAAGACGTTCAGTTGCTGGATAAGATACATAAGGTGATTGAAGAGAATATGGACAATTGCGATTTCAATATAGATACGATCGCTTCTTCAATCGGTTTGAGCCGCTCGGCTTTCTTTAAGAAGCTGAAAAGCCTGACCGGATTGGCTCCGGTCGACCTGGTGAAGGAGATACGTCTGAACAAGTCCATTGAGCTGCTTAAAAATACGGATATGAGTATTTCTGAAGTGGCTTATGCCGTCGGCTTTAAAGATTCGGGCTATTACAGTAAGTGTTTCCGTAAGAAATACAATCAGACGCCGAGGGAATATATGAATGAATGGAAAAAAGGATATGTTGCCAATGCCGGTCAGTAGTTGAGGAGCTTGTGAGGCGCCTCACAAAGGCAAAAAGCACCCATTTGGAGGTTTCGAGGCGCCTCACAAGGGCAAAGCGATAACTCCTTTAACTACGGATTGGCATTACTGACTACGAACTATTAACTACGGACTGTAAATGAAAATATCTTTGTCAAAGACACTCCTCTTGCTGTTAATAACAGGTACAGGATTTGTGCGGATTGTTGCGCAGCCCTTCCCTTTAAGGGTAGAGAATGGAAAATTGACTTACCTGACGGATGGTAAGGGTAATCGTATACTGGATTTCTCCAGTTGTGGATACATGAGTTCGGAGCAGGATATTCCTGTTGTTCCTTACGCCGTTTTTGTTCCCCATCAGTCCGGGGATAACTCGGACAGGATTCAACGAGCCATTGATTATGTTTCTTCTTTGCCTCTTGACAAGGATGGATTCCGTGGAACCATTCTTTTGGATAAAGGGGTGTATGAACTGAACAAAGCTTTGTATATCACGGCCTCAGGCGTTGTATTGCAAGGCGTAGACAGGGAAAAAACAGTTTTGTTCAGGAAGGGGGCAGACCGGGGAGCAGTGATTTATGTGGAAGGAAAACAAGATATAGAGATATTGGATACCTTACGGATCACCGCTTCGTATGTTCCCGTCAATGCCACGGATATGACGGTTGCGGCCGGTGGGAAATTGCAGAAGGGTAGCCGGGTTTTTATTGTCCGTCCGTCTACCAAAGAGTGGATCGAGGCGTTAGGCTGCGATGTGTTTGGCGGCGGGATCAGTGCGATGGGATGGAAGCCGGGGGAAATGGATATCTGCTGGGACAGAAGCATTGCGGATGTTTCCGGGGACCGGATAACCCTTGACGCTCCACTGACCATGGCATTGGATGAATCCTGCGGCGAAGCCAAACTGCTTTCCTATAAATGGACGGGGCGTATCGATCATGCCGGGGTTTCCGGTCTGACGCTGATCTCGGACTATAACCGGAAATATCCCAAGGATGAAGACCATTGCTGGACAGGCATTTCCATTGAGAACGCAGAGAACTGCTGGGTACAAAAGGTGAACTTCAGGCATTTTGCCGGAAGCGCCGTTATACTTCAACCCACTACTTCCAAGGTAACGGTGGAGGACTGCATCTCTTATGAACCCATATCCGAAACAGGAGGAATGCGGAGAAACACGTTCATGACCTACGGTCAGCAAACGCTTTTTCAACGTTGTTATTCCGAGTATGGGATTCATGATTTTGCTGTAGGATACTGCGCGGCCGGGCCGAATGTTTTTGTTCAGTGTGACACTAAGGAATCGTTGGGCTTCAGTGGCCCCGTAAGTTCATGGGCCTGTGGCGTATTGTTCGATATCGTAAATGTGGATGGACACGACCTGTCCTTTAAGAATCTGGGACAATCCGGAAATGGGGCGGGATGGAATACCGGGAATAGCCTTTTCTGGCAATGTACGGCCGCTGAAATTGAATGTTACTCGCCTGCGGCGGATGCGGCAAACAGGGCATACGGGTGTTGGGCGCAGTTTTCGGGTAACGGGGATTGGGCGGCGTCCAATAACCATGTACAACCCCGCAGTTTCTTTTATGCGCAATTGGCGGAACGCCTGGGCAGGGATGTGTCGGAGCGCGCCCGCATATTACGGATGAGTACCAATGCCTCGACCAGTCCGACCATCGGGGTTGCCATGGAACTGGCGCAGGAAGCGGAGAAACCCCGGTTGACGCTGGAAGCATGGATCAACCGGCAAACAGCTACCGTGGAAATACCGGCGCAACTGAAATCCATTGACCGGATCAAAATAAAAAATGATCCCGTTGCTAAAAAGACGATGAATAACATCCGGATCACGGATGGACGATTGACAATGAACGGGGCTTTGCTGGCCGGTGACCGGATCAGGGTGCCCTGGTGGAACGGCAAACTTCGTACTCCCGCGATCCAAAGGGCTGCTCCGCATATTACGCGCTTTGTTCCGGGCAGGGAAGGACGGGGATTGACGGACCGTATCGATTCGGTCGTTGACTTTATGGAGAGAAATAATGTGAGGGCGCTCGATCACAATTATGGATTATGGTATGATCGCCGGCGGGATGATCATGAGCGCGTCCGTCGTCGTGACGGTGATGTATGGGGGCCTTTTTACGAACAGCCTTTCGGTCGTACGGATAGTGATAAAGTGGCTTGGGATGGTCTGAGCAACTATGACCTGAACCGTCCGAACGCCTGGTATTGGTCACGCCTGAAAGCGTTCGCGGATAAAGGCGCCGAGTCCGGATTATTGCTTTTCCATCAGAATTACTTCCAGCATAATATATTGGAAGCTGGTGCGCATTGGGTCGATTCGCCATGGCGTACGGCCAACAATATCAATCATACGGATTTCCCCGAACCTGTACATTTTGCCGGTGATAAACGCATATTCGTAGCCGGAATGTTCTATGATATTACCCATCCGGTACGCCGCGAATTACACCGGAAGTACATTCGCCAATGCCTTGACAATTTTGCCGGTAACGATAATGTCATCCAACTTGTCAGCGAAGAGTTTACCGGACCGTTACCTTTTGTGGAATTCTGGTTGGACGTTATTGCGGAATGGGAGGTTGAGACCGGTAAACAGGCTATGGTAGCCCTGAGTACAACGAAAGATGTACAGGATGCCATACTGAATGACCCGGAACGCGCCGCTGTCGTAGATATTATTGATATACGTTACTGGCATTACAGAAACGACGGAACGGTTTATGCACCCGAAGGCGGCAAGAATCTGTCTCCACGTCAGCATGCCCGTCAGATGCAGGTAGGCACGGCCGCATTTGCCGAAGCTTATAAGGCTGTAAGCGAGTACCGGAACAGGTTTCCGGAAAAGGCGGTGACTTATTACGCACAGAATTATCAGGCTGTGGCGTGGGCTGTGTTGATGGCGGAAGGCTCCTGTCCGGCGCTTCCTGTAAAAGATCAAGACTTTCTGAAGGCTGTAGCGCAGATGCGGATGGTAGAAACCGGTACGGCGGGTCATCGTTTATTGGTAAAATCTGATACGGATTGCGTCATTTACTCCCCATCGGGAAACAACATTTCGCTTCCGTTGTCAAACGGCCGGTATGTAATAAAATACATTGATCCGGTGGATGGAGCTGTTTCTGTTGTGAATAAGTCTTTAGAAATCAGTGGGAAATATCAATTCGAGGTGCCGGAGGCGCCGGACAAAAGAACAGGCGTTTATTGGTTTTGTAAGAAATAACCGTTCAAAAGCCGCCCTGTTAGACAAGGCGGCTTTCTCGTTTAAAATAGAAAATACTGATAAAAAACTGTTTCTCAACATAGTGTTTGTTTTTCCCGTCCTGCAACCAAAATTTCCCACCTTTCCGGAGTTTCTCTCTTTAAATTTGCATCATCATGAATGACTAATACACGATGATGATGAAACCGGTAAACGTAATTTTATCTAATACCAATGGCGCAGCCGACCTGACGACCCAGTTGCTGAATGAATTTCAGGCAGGTAACACGGGAGCTTTTTCCCGTTTATATGACCTGTATATTAACATACTGTATAATTACGGGCATAGACTGACTACAGACAGTGAATTATTGAAAGATTGCATTCATGATGTTTTTGTGAAAGTGTACACAAGAAAAAACGAGTTGAATACGATCGGGAATTTCAAATCTTACATATTCATCTCATTAAAGAATAAGATATGCGATGAAATACGTAAGCGGATATATCTGTCAAGCACTGCCATTGAGGATGTAGACCCGGTCGCGACGGATGATGTGGAAAGGAAATACCTGCGCATGGAGCAGGAACAAGCGGAAAACCATACCATAAAATATATGATGGAGCAACTCTCGCCACGTCAGCGCGAAGCGCTTACATTATATTACATCGAAGAAAAAAAATACGAAGATATTTGCGAGATCATGAGCATGAATTACCAATCCGTACGTAACTTGATGCATCGCGGACTGACCAAACTTCGCGGCATTGCAAAATAAACAGGCTATTGAGTACACACCTGTGAAACGCACGTCTCTTTGATATAAAAAGTTATCAAAGCGTGAACTTCAAGATTAATTATAAGGTAGAAGATTTTTTAAGGGATGATGAGTTTATCTGTTGTGCATTGAATACTTCTTCGGAGGCTTATACGAAATGGGAAAGCCTCCTGAAGAGGTATTCCGGATCAGCAAATGAAACAGAAAAGGCAAGAGCGATTCTGGCCGGAGAAGATATGATGTATACTCTTGATCCGGAAGAGAGCGACAGGTTGAAAGGAAGGATATTTGCAAGCCTGGCAATGAAATGACTGTAACATATGCTAACTGCTTTAATTTTGCCAACGCTTCTACCGCCGGTTTTCCCCCATTTTCGTTGAAGCCGGACAATCTATGCTTTTTTAATGGACAACTTTAATTTTAGTATATACTTAGTTTCAACAGTGAACCTGTCCATATAAACTAATTTTGTTTTAGTTCTTGTGTGTAGTATAAAAAGCCTATCTTTGTCGTGATAAGCAAATCCGGAGAACGTTTAAGTCCACGGATGACGACATGTTAAACCCAAACATTAAAGCAAATGTTAAACGTAAAAGCCGGTGAAATTGCAGGCATGATCTGGAATACACTGAATGGAACAGAAGGTCTTACGGGTAAGGAAATCAAGAAAGCCGCCAGACTGAAAAGCGACAAAGACCTGTATTTGGGTCTTGGATGGTTACTCAGAGAGGACAAGGTCTCTACAAGCGAAGTCGAGGGCGATATTTTCGTTACGCTGATTTAAGAGCGCTTACATCGACCTGGTAACAAAGTGCGCCGGTTACATTCCGAATGTTATCGACGCATTTTTTTATGTTTGGGTATTTACGTATATTTGCCCACCAAAACAGGAAATTGACCGGAATGAAACATATACGTAACTTTTGTATCATCGCCCATATCGACCATGGCAAGTCGACGCTGGCAGACCGTTTGCTGGAATTTACAAAAACCATCCAGGTGACCGGCGGACAGATGCTCGACGATATGGAGCTTGAAAAGGAGAGGGGAATCACCATCAAGAGCCATGCCATACAGATGGAATACACCTACCGTGACGAAAAGTATGTGCTGAACCTGATCGATACGCCGGGACATGTGGACTTCTCGTACGAGGTGTCCCGTTCGATCGCCGCGTGCGAAGGCGCCTTGCTGATTGTGGACGCTTCGCAGGGCGTGCAGGCGCAAACGATATCCAATCTATATATGGCCATCGGTCACGATCTGGAAATCATTCCTGTCATCAACAAGTGCGACATGATCAATGCCATGCCCGAAGAGGTAGAGGATGAGATCATCGAGCTGCTGGGATGCAAGCGCGAAGAGATTATCCGCGCTTCCGGCAAGACCGGAATGGGTGTGGAAGAGATACTGGCTGCCGTTATCGGGCGGATACCGCATCCGGAGGGGGATGAAGAAGCGCCTTTGCAGGCATTGATCTTCGATTCCGTATTCAATTCGTTCCGTGGCATTATCGCTTATTTCAAAATAACCAATGGGGTGATCCGCACCGGCGATAAGGTGAAGTTCATCAATACCGGCAAGGAATATGTGGCCGATGAGATCGGGGTGCTGAAAATGCGGATGGTGCCGCGCGAAGAGCTTCGTACCGGTGACGTGGGCTATATCATATCGGGAATAAAGACTTCGCGTGAGGTGAAGGTGGGAGATACCATTACGCATGTGGCCCGGCCGGCCCGGGAGGCTATTTCCGGATTCGAGGAGGTAAAGCCGATGGTGTTTGCCGGAATTTATCCGATTGAAGCGGAAGATTACGAAAACCTGCGTTCGTCACTGGAAAAGCTACAGTTGAACGATGCATCGTTGACTTTCCAGCCGGAATCGTCACTGGCCCTGGGATTCGGGTTTCGTTGCGGATTCCTGGGATTGCTTCACATGGAGATCGTACAGGAACGTCTGGACAGGGAATTTGATATGAACGTGATCGCAACGGTGCCGAACGTATCCTATCGGGTGTACGACAAGCAAGGCCTGATGACGGAGGTGCATAACCCCGGGGGAATGCCCGATCCGACATTGATCGACCATATTGAAGAACCTTATATAAAGGCGTCGGTTATCACGACGACAGACTATATCGGCCCGATCATGACACTGTGTCTGGGTAAGCGCGGCGAGATGCTGAAACAGGAGTATATATCGGGAAACCGTGTGGAGATTTATTATAGCATGCCTTTGGGAGAGATCGTGATTGACTTCTATGATAAGTTGAAAAGTATATCGAGGGGATATGCCTCTTTTGATTATCATACGGATGGTTTCCGCCCGTCGCGACTGGTGAAACTCGATATCCTGCTGAATGGGGAGCCTGTGGACGCTTTGTCTACGCTGACGCACTTCGATAACGCCCAGGATTTCGGACGACGGATGTGCGAGAAACTGAAAGAACTTATTCCGCGTCAACAATTTGATATTGCTATTCAGGCGGCTGCCGGCTCCAAGATCATAGCGCGCGAGACGGTAAAGGCGGTGCGTAAGGATGTGACAGCCAAATGTTATGGCGGAGACATCAGCCGTAAACGTAAATTGCTTGAAAAGCAGAAGAAAGGAAAGAAACGGATGAAACAGATCGGAAATGTGGAAGTTCCGCAGAAAGCTTTCCTTGCGGTGTTGAAATTAGATTAATATAGTTAATGTTATGGCTTTTCTACGAAGAAGGTATTTACCTTTCATTAATATTTCCGCCAGCGTTCTCCTGTTTGTAACTGCTGTCGCTGCCGCTATCCTGGCAAATTCGCCTCTGGCGCCTTACTATCATCAGCTTCTCGCCACGGAAGTCTGCTTGCGCATCGGGGATTTCAACCTGTTTGCACATGATGGCCAGGCCATGACTGTGTTTCAGTTGATCAATGACGGATTTATGACCGTCTTCTTCCTGGCTGTAGGGTTGGAGATCAAACGCGAGTTGCTGGTAGGCGAGTTATCGTCTTTCCGCAAAGCGATCTTGCCGTTTATCGCAGCTTGCGGCGGGATGATCGTTCCGGTGATTATATATGCCATGGTTTGCCCTCAGGGCTCTCCGGAAGGACGCGGCCTGGCCATTCCGATGGCGACGGACATTGCGTTTTCACTGGGTGTGCTCAGTCTGCTCGGCAAACGCGTACCGCTATGCCTGAAGGTTTTCCTGACGGCCTTTGCCGTGGTCGATGATATTGGCGGTATCCTTGTGATCGCCATTTTCTATAGCTCGCATGTTTCCGTATCTTATTTGCTGTGGGCGGCTTTGGTGTTTGTTGTGCTGTACCTGCTGGGAATACGCCAGACGATCAGTAAATCCATCTTTGTTATCGGCGGGGTGATAACCTGGTACCTGTTTTTGCAATCGGGCATACACAGTACGATAGCGGGAGTGATACTGGCGTTCGTGATCCCTGCCCGTCCGCGTCTGGATGTAGGTAAATACATAGAGCGTATCCGCCGTATAATCAAAACTTTCCCTGTGATGCCTTCGGAAAGGGCGGGCGGTATCGTACTGACCAACCGGCAGATCGCCAAGCTAAAACGTGTAGAGTCGGCGTCCGACCGCGTGATCAGTATCTTACAGTCGCTGGAAGATAACCTGCACAATACGGTGAGCTTTGTCGTTCTGCCGCTTTTCGCTTTTGCCAATGCAGGCGTAACGCTGGGTGGCGGCAGTGGCGAAGTGTTCGGAAGCGTGACTGCCGGAGTTATGCTGGGGTTGGTGCTCGGTAAGTTCATCGGTCTCTTCAGCTTCACCTGGATGTCTATTAAGACCAGGCTCGCGCCCATGCCTTTAGGCATGAACTGGAGGAATCTTGCCGGGGTATCACTCCTGGGAGGTATCGGGTTCACGGTATCCCTGTTTATCTCTAACCTGTCGTTCGGGGAAACCGCTCCCGCGCTGTTGAACCAGGCAAAAGCCGGAGTATTGGGCGGATCGCTTCTGGCGGGAATTCTTGGCTTTGCGCTGTTATCTAACGTATTGCCGCGTACGGTCACATACCGCAACAAGGCTAAATCCCCGCAGGTAACAACATGATTACCGCTTGCAAGGGATATGAGTGAATAAAAAATTAGTTCTGTAATTGTAGTATTAACATAAAAACAAAAACGTATGTCTGTAACAATTATTATTCTGGCTGTAACAGCTATTCTTGTGCTCCTGATGATATCGAAGTATAACTCGCTTGTGAAACTGAGAAACAACAGGGAAAATGCTTTTGCGGATATTGATGTACAGTTGAAACAACGCCACGACCTGATCCCCCAGTTGGTGGAAACCGTGAAAGGATATGCCGCCCATGAAAAAGATACGCTGGAAAGAGTGATCAATGCCCGTAACGGTGCGCTGGGTGCAAAGACAATCGATGAAAAGATCGTAGCGGAAAATGCATTGACTTCCGCGCTTTCGGGTTTAAAGATCACGCTGGAAGCCTATCCGGATTTGAAAGCCAATCAGAATTTCCTTCAATTACAGGAAGAGATATCCGATGTTGAGAATAAATTGGCGGCGGTGAGACGCTACTTTAACTCGGCTACGAAAGAACTGAATAATGCGGTGGAAACATTCCCGTCGAATATTGTTGCCGGAATGTTTGGTTTCCGCAAAGAGATCATGTTCGATTTGGGAGAGCAGCGGTCAACTCTTCAGGATGCGCCTAAGATACGGTTCTGATTTATCAGGTTAGTTATGCAATATGTTGGAATACAAACGCAGCAGAGCAGGAACAACATCCGGTCGTTGATTCTGCTTTGCCTGTTCCCATGTCTGGTCATCGGACTGGTATTTTTGTTTTGCTTTCTGCTGGTCATCTTCCCTGTAGAAGAAGGCTATGAAGTTGAAGCTCAGGGAGTCAGGGATATGACGATGCAATTGTTTGCACAGGTTGCGCCCTATGCTATCGGTGGAGTGCTGATTTGGTTTACCATTGCTTATTTTGCGAATGCCGCCATCATAAATTCCGCAACAAGTTCGCACAGTTTATTGCGCAAGGAAAACAAACGGGTATATAACTTGGTGGAAAATTTATGTATGTCGCAAGGTATGAAGACGCCCAGGGTGAACGTTATTGAGGACAATTCGCTGAATGCCTTTGCCAGCGGTATAAACGAAAGGACATACACGGTAACGCTGTCCAGAGGGATTATCAATAAGTTGAATGATGAAGAACTGGAGGCCGTGATTGCCCACGAACTCTCGCACATACGTAACCGTGATGTCCGCCTGCTGATTATCTCCATTGTGTTTGTGGGGATTTTCGCCATGTTGGCCGAGATCGCTATACGCACGGCTTTTTACTCCGGCGGACGTAGTCGTAACAACAAAGGGGGAGGCGGTGTGGTTATTTTACTTATTGTCGCTTTAGTTGCTGCTATGGGATTCCTTTTCTCCTCGTTGATGCGTTTCGCCATATCGCGTAAACGCGAATATCTGGCAGATGCCGGAGCTGCCGGAATGACGAAAAGGCCATGGGCGTTGGCGAGTGCATTACGTAAGATTTCTGCTGATCCTGATATTGAAGCGGTTACACGCGATGATATAGCGCAACTTTTCATTGAACATCCGGGCAAGCACGTAAAAGGAGTGTTTAGCGGATTGTTCGCAACACATCCGCCGATAAAAAAACGCATACAGATACTGGAGCAGTTTTAAGGGGTATCTAAGAATGGGGAAATTGATGCAAAATGCCTGCGTGGCTGTGGCTTGATCGATCAGCCATATAAAATAATAATCAAAACAATATCCATAACAAGTAATACCCACCACAACAGTGAAGCTATAATCATTTTGTTCTTTCTCTTTTCCATGCGATTACCGGATTAAGTTACTGTATGAATCGCTTTGTAATGCTCATTAAACGTACGTTTAATGACACAACTTTTTAGGAGAAACCGGGTGTCCTGTTTTACCCTTAAAAATATAATAAGAGACTCGCCCGGAACGCCCTTCCGGAGGGGCATTGAAACAATCCTGAAAATTAATCGCCGTAAAATTTGCATGGAGCCAATAAATGATTTATTTTTACGCTCATTAAACGTACGTTTAATGAGCATCCCCTATTTCTTCTTTTGAAAGCCCTCTGTGACGTCGATCATCGCCCTGTTGTAAACACGATAAAAACGTTGATTGGTGGTAACGGAATCGAGCCCTCCGAGATGCTCGATATACGGGCCTAATTTGATATAATCAAAGTGTTCAATCAAACAATCCTGCGATAAGGCCGGCTTTCCGGAATACCATCCGGTCTTTAGTCGCCTGCCGGTCTTGTCATGTACGTAACCCGCCAACTCTTCCACTTCTTTCGGAGAAGCGTCACCGCCCATAAAACAGACACAAGTGATCGCTCCCCCATATTTGTCCAGTAATTCGTCCAATGAATTCCGGTTCAGGATCATACCCACATTCTCCATCAGGTAAGGGCTATGGCATCCCTTGCAACGATTGGGGCAATTAGACAGGTTGATCGCCAATGTTATCTCACCGGGTATCTCCTGAAACACAACGTCATAATTGACATACCGAAGCATAATGGCGTCTCGCAGCCTCCTTCTGCCTACATTCGGAGAAATTACTTACCCGCTTCATGTATCCGATAATGCGGGTCAGGTAGTCTATTTTGTGACTTTTGCACTTCGGACATTCCTTCAGGTATCTCTTATCGATATGTCCGCAGTCATTACATACGGTATTCGGAATGTTGAACGTAAAGTAATTGCAGCCTTCCTGCGTAGCTACACACAACAAATGATAGTATTGCTCTTTGCTCAGATGTTCTTCCAGGTTCATGTGCAGCGCCGAACCTCCCGTCAGGTGTTCTATGTATTTCTTTCCATGCAGGCGGAACTTATCAATGATATTCAGGGATTGATCTTCCACGACATAGAAATAACTGTTATAGCAATCCCGGTTCACTTTATAACCGTCCCGCTCATCCCATTTGGCATGTTTCACACCTACGTTTTCCGCCGGAATCATTTCGCAGTTGAACATGAGTTCCCGGGTGCGGTATCGTTTGTTATATTCCTCAATCAGGCCGAGCACTTGCTGTACGTACTCTGTGTAACGCGGGTTGTCGTCAATCTCAATGCCCAGAAATTCTGCCGCTTCAACCAGACCGTTTACACCGATTGTCAGGTATTGGCGTCCCATATTGATATAACCGGCATCAAACAAAGGCAACATACCTTTTTCCTGCATATATTTCAGGTTCTCATTGTATGCGATCTGCACTTTGTGCACCAGGTCGACCACCTCTTCCAGGAAGAACATGTAGTGTATTCCTTTCCGGGCTGCCGATTGGATACAACGGTTCAGATTGATCGTCAGCACACTCTTGGAGCCGGTAGAGACCCCGCCTGCACCCAATGTATAGCTAAATCCGTTATCCTGAATCTCGTTGCGTAAGCGGCAACAGCTACTCAACGAATCGGCATTGTCACTCATATACGTAAAGAAAGAGTGGCCTTCGGCATACATTTCGGCGGTAAATTCGCCATATTCTTTATCTTTCGGTTCACCGTTTTCGGTCAGCAGGGCCATGGTCTCCACCGGGAAAGTCAGAACGGTGCGCGTGCGCTCTTTGTTGAACCACTTCATGAAACGTTTCTGAAGCCAGCTTAGTGAATTCCAGTCCGGAGCGCTGCCGTCCGGGAATACAAAGTTCTCAAAAAGGCTGTTGAAATAATACCGGTCGTAATAGGATATATTCCAGAACACGGCCTGGAAGTTACGTGCACCCGTAGGTTGATTAATCGAATATACGATCTGTTCAAAGCAATCGGTAATGACCTTATCCAGCGAACGTTTTTTCAATGACAGGTCGACAATTTTCTCCGGATGCAGGTAGTAATCCCTTCCATATTCCAATCCGATGAAATAGTTCATATACATCAGAAATTCCGGCGTGGCGCAAGCGCCGCTAAGCATGCTCGACACCATGAAAACCATATTGATGAATCCGCCGCAGAATGATTTCAGATTGGTAGGAGCTTTTGAATTACCGCCAATAGACATCGTTCCCCCAATCAACCAGGGATACATGGTGATACTGGCGCAATAGTTGGCCAGGCTGGTTTCGTCATTCTTATAGATATAATGGTCGTTCAGCAGGTCAATATATTTATCGGCCAGTTCTTTGCCGTACATCTCCTTCAGCCGGTCGGTAAGCATACGGCGGTTCAGGCGGATGAAGTTCGATTTGGGCAACTCACCGATAAGCGTAGCCATATTCTTATTCTCCACATTGGCATTTGAATCGTATTTACTGCCGGAAGCGGCATTCTGAGCATCACAATAATCAATCAGGAACTTCAACTTATCCCGTACTTCACGGTCTTCCATGTGTTTCTGCCTGTAAAGCATATAAGACTTTGCAACCATGTAATACTTTTCCGCCATAAGCGCCAGTTCCACCTGGTTCTGAATTTCTTCAACCGTCGTCTGATTGCTGATGTTTACGCGGCTCAGGATATTGGTGATAACATCTCCGGTAGCAAAACTACCTACCGACAAGAATGCTCTTGCTATCGCATTCCTGATTTTCTCCATAGAAAAAGGTTCTCTTTTTCCATCTCTTTTAATAATATAAAGTTCCATAACTCAGAATATATAATATAAGTTTAATGTATACAAGCACCGGAATCACTATGGATATAAAAGAAAATACATCGCCTTGTGATGAATCTCACATATGCTGCAAATATACATAAAAAATAATTCCAGTCAATAGGAAGTTTTCATATTGGAAAACATTTTATTCATGGAAAGCAAAAATGCGATTGATTATCAGTAGTCTAATTCTTAAAAAAGGAAACTTTATTTTTTATTCTCAGGAAAATAGTTTCTCAAAAACGGAAACAAGAGTTCAATGCATCTTAATTTCGCCTTTCCGGTTTCTCCTGCGATTTCCCATTTCCCATTTCTCATTTGCGATTTAATACTTACCTTTGCTGTTTTAACATCCGGAAGTATTAAATGGTAAATCATAAAATGGTAAATGGATACAGCCAACATCATTGAAACATATTACTCCGAAAATAGCGAGTTGAAACAGATCTTGCTGATCCATAGTCATTCGGTGGCAAAAAAAGCGTTGGCTATTGCCGATAAACATCCGGAGTATGGGTTAGATCGGACATTCCTTTACGAGGCTTCCATGCTTCATGATATCGGTATATTCCTGACCGATGCCCCTGATATTTATTGTTTTGGCGACAAACCTTATATCTGTCATGGATATTTGGGGGCGGAATTGCTTGAAAAGGCCGGCTATCCCCAACATGCATTGATTTGTGAACGACACACCGGAACGGGTATCTCCCTGGAACAGATCGTAAAGGAGAATCTACCTCTTCCTCATCGCTCCATGCTTCCGGTTAGCCTGGAAGAACAGGTCGTTTGTTTTGCCGATAAGTTCTTTTCCAAAAACTATCCGGACGCCGAAAGAACAGTAGAAAAAGCCCTGAAAAGTATCTCTCGTTATGGAGAGGACGGGATTATACGTTTTAACAGATGGTGTGAGATGTTCTTATAGGCGCTGAAAATAATTAAGGTTCATCCGGCAAATACGTAATTTGTCTCATGCATCGCCAAAATTTTAAGTTCAGGGACTTTGGGACCTCTCTGTTCATTTACCGGCCTTTCTGATTTTTGCAGGCAGCTTTTTTGCGTTATGAGCGGCTATAAGAAGCAAAGTCATGTAGTGTGGGAATGCGATTATCACATAGTATTGTCGTTATGTCCAACATCAGGAATCTGAAGAAAAGAAAGAAGAACAGAACAGCCGAAGTTTTGACTTATTCGATTAGGTTTCACATTTCAAAGAGATCTTTGAAGGCTATGCCTTCATTTTCTTACAAAATCCACCTCCTCTGGAGGTGGTTGTTTAATATAAGTCGTTAATAACATGTATTTATACCGCCAGCGGTTGATGGGGAGACGTTGACAGTTGCTAAACACAGAGACGTAGAGATTAATTTTAAGGAAGAAGACGAGAGGTCACAGAGGCTTCGCTTTGATAAATTGAAAATTGAAAATTGAGAATTGAAAATTGCCCTGCGGAATCAGGGGTTTAAACACAGAGACATAAGCGAAGCCTCTGTGACCTCTCGTCTTCTTCAAAAAATTAAAACCCTGTGTCTCTGTGTTTAACCCCCCGATTCCGCAGGGCAATTTTCAATTCTCAATTTAATGTGTTTAGCAACCCTCAATTTTCCTGGAATTTTCTACTCACCTTCATGATGTTGATCGTATAGGTCACGACGTTCTGGGTCTCCTGCAGCATGGTCAGATACACCAGACTTACCTTGATGCTGCCGGACTGGCATTGTATGCGTTTCAACTCCTCGCGTTTCAGGGCGGATAGCTGGTTGTTGATCACGTTGGATGCCCTGACCTCCTGCTCCAGTCCTTCGTAATCGTTCTTGCCGGCCTTCTCCTGGCAGGAACGGATGAACCGGAGGATTTGCCCGGCAATCTCGCCGAACTCCTCCTTTTGCGTTTCGTCCAGCGGATTAAAATTGTTGTCGGTATGTTCCAGGATAGGTTCGCACATACGGTCCATGCTGTGTACCAGTTCGATGGCGAAGTCATTTCCCTGATAGTAGTACAGCCCTTTCTCCAGCAGCCTGTTGTTGTCCAGCCGTGAAACGGCGCCCGCCCCGATGCGGCGCATCTGTTTGACCAACTGTTTGCGGAGTTTGATCGCCCCGGCGGCTTTGCGCAGTCCGCGCAGGTTTTCGTTGAAGAAAGAGGTGACGATGTGATCGAAGTTCTCCTGCGCAAACTGAAACAGTCTGGCCTGTTCCTCGCGCGTGTAAACCCGTAAGCGTTGCAACGTTTCCTCGCTGGTCTTGCTCTGCAGGAGCAGCCTCACCGTTTCGCTATGCTGCTCCGCCGTTTTCTTCCTGCCGAACATCACATGGCTGCGGAGCAACGTAACGACAGCCAGCAGGATCAGCGCAACCGTGGCGACGGTTCCGCCGTAATATACAAGGAGCGCGACAAAGAAACTGATGGTAAAGGCTACCCCCGCGGTGAGAAACCAGCCGCCGATGACGGAAAGTACGCCCGTGATGCGGAATACGGCGGAATCGCGCCCCCAGGCGCGGTCGGCAAGCGAGCTGCCCATAGCGACCATGAACGTTACGTACGTGGTGGAAAGCGGGAGCTTCAGGGAAGTGCCCAGGGCGATCAGCAAACTGGCCACGACCAGGTTCACGGCGGCGCGCACCAGGTCAAAGGCGGCGCCGTCGGCTATAATGGCCTCGTCCTTGCGGAAACGGGTGTCTATCCACTGTCTGGCCCTCTCCGGAATCCATCTGTCCAAGCCGTGGGCAACGTTCAGGCTCAGACGAACCACCTTACGGGCTATCGGCGTACTGCCGAAACTCTCTTCGCCTTCCTCCTGACGGGAGAGATTGACCGACGTCCTGATGACATGCTGCGCCTTCCCGGAGGTGAACAGCGCATACACCATGATGGCGCCCGCGCCTGCAAGGAAATACCAGGGAGTTTTTGCCGATCCGAGCAGCGACGTCATCAGGAAGTTGTCGGGAGTAGCCCCGGAAGCCTGCGCAATGAAATCGGTGTATGCCGAATAACCGGCCAGAGGCACCCCGATAAAGTTGACTAAGTCATTTCCGGCAAAGGCCAGCGCCAAAGCAAACGTACCCAACAGCACGATGACCTTGAAAACATTCACCTTCAGCCGGTGCAACACCTGCATCAGGAGGGTAAAGAAGACGAAACAGTATCCCACAAGCATGCCCGTATGCCCGTCTATCCACAGCTTATTCTCCGCCGTCATGAACGAACTGTCTTTCAGCCCCTTGATGACCATGAAATAGAAAATGGCCGTCGCCGCGAATCCGCCGAACAGTCCGATGGCGTATTTCATCTTCTTCCTGTAGCCAAACGTGAAGAGCACACGGGCCAGATACTGTATCAGCATACCGAAGAAAAAGGCGATGGCCACGGATATGAATATGGCCATGACCACGGAGAGCGCCTTATCCGTATTGATCAGCTCTCCCATCGGCAGGCTGTCGTCGGCGAGAACCTTGATCATGGCGATGGCGAACGTCCCCCCAAGCAATTCAAACACCATGGATACCGTCGTAGAGGTCGGCATCCCCATGGAGTTGAAAGCATCCAGCAAGACGACGTCGGTGATCATGACGGCAAGGATGATGCACATGATCTCGGCAAAGTAGAAGTGCTGGGGCTGGTAGATGCCGTGACGGGCAATGTCCATCATGCCGTTGGAGAACGCGGCGCCGGTGAATATACCAACGGCGGCAATGACCATGACCAACCTGAATGAAGCGGCCTTTGCACCTATCGCGGAATTAAGGAAGTTCGACGCATCGTTACTCACGCCTACCATAACGTCGAATATGGCAAGGCCAAACACGAAAATCAGAATAACAAGATAAAGTGTTTCCATATAATGTATGTTACTTTCCGCTTACAAAGAAATGACTTTCTTATTGCATGGGAATTGCATACATATTACAGAAGTGTTTCACGTAAATTGAAAAGCCGGACAACAGCCTCACCCCGGCCCTCTCCAAAGGAGAGGGAGAAGGAAGTTACCTGTCTTTCTTCTTCTCTTTCTTTCTCCCTCTCTTTCTCTCTCTTTCTCCCTCTCCTTTGGAGAGGGTTGGGGTGAGGCTGTTGTCCGGTCTGCCTGTTTACGAAGGTATTCATAAAACGTATACTGCGCCCTGACAGGGGGAAGAGCCGGATTCTTCTTGAATATATTCCTCAGCTTATCGTCCACGAAACAAGCCTTCTGATTATCGCTGAGTTGAATATCGAGCATATCGATCACCTCCTGCCGCAGGCCGGGGTCAAGGATGGGGACGACAGCTTCGATGCGGCGGTAAAGGTTCCGCTTCATCCAGTCGGGCGAACCCAGAAAGACCTTCGGATGGCCTCCGTTACTGAAATACCACACGCGCGCATGTTCCAGGAAACTGTCCACAATGCGGGTCACGCGGATGTTTTCGCTGTAAGGCTGTCCCGGAATGAGGCAGCATATACCTCTTATAATAAGGTCTATCTTCACGCCTTGCCGTGAGGCTTCGTAAAGCCGGTCTATCATGACGGAATCCTGCAAGGCATTCATCTTCAGAATGATCCGCCCCCCTTTGCCCTCTCTGGCGAGGAGCGTCTCATTCCCGATCAGCTTTTCGAGTTGCGGGATAAGGTTGAAACGGGCGACAAGCAACTGCTTAAATTCGGGATTCCCCTTTCCCTGCAACGTAAGGAAAAGGTTGTGCAGGTCGCCCACGATCACTTTATCGGACGTGAGCAGGCTGATGTCTGCATATACCCCGGCGGTTTTCTCGTTGAAATTGCCGGTGCTGATGTAAGCGTAGCTGCGCGCAGGCTCTCCCTTATTGTTGCGGCGGAGCGCCAGAGCAACCTTTGCGTGGACCTTCAACCCCGGAATACTGTATATAATGTTAATGCCGGAGGCTTTCATCATCTCGGCGGCGGCCAGGTTGTTCTCCTCATCAAACCGGGCCTTCAGCTCAACGAACACGGTGACTTTCTTCCCGTTCTGCGCGGCAGCCACCAACGTATGGATAACGGCGGAGTTCTCCGCCACACGATACTGGGTGATCATGATCTCCTTCGTCGAAGGGTCGCGAACGGCTTCGTACAGGAAATGGATAAAGTGCTCGAACGAATGATAAGGATAATGGATCAGCAGGTCTTTCCCGGCCACATACCGGAATATCGAGCCTTTACTGTCCAGACAGGCGAGCCTCATGGGTGCGGGCTTCCCGCCCGTAGCCGCCGCTTTGTTGGGATTGGGCAGCGCACGCAGGTCTTCCAGGTTGAGGTGCTTGTCGCCCGGAACGAGTTCGTGAGGGTCGATGTTGAACGCGTCCACCAGAAAGTTCAGGAAGTCGCCGGGCATGTGGCGGTCGTAAACAAAACGGCTGACAGCGCCGATCTTGCGCTTTTTCACCTTCTTCCTGACCTCCTCCGCGATGTCCGTCTGCGAGTCATTGTTGTCGATAAGGATATCGGCGTCGCGGGAGATCTTGATGCAATAGCTGCAATCGACAATATAACCCGGAAAGATAACATCCAGGTTGGATTTGATAATATCCTCGATGAACATCAGGTAGTAATAGCCTTCGTGCATGGGAAGCTCGATGAACCGGGGAACCTTGCTGTAAGGCGTCTTCATCACGAAATACTGCGCATGCCCCGCATCATCCTCCGGAGTGTCGCGCCTGTACACCCGTACGGCAAGATACAGGCGGTTATCCCGGAGAAAGGAAACCACCTCGTCCTTGGTAACGGGAACCGGTTGGAGGAAAGGGAATATCTCTTCCCTGAAGAAATCCCGGACAAACTGCCGGTGGAACGGCTCCACATTCCGGCTCTGGTAGAATATGATATGGTTCCTCTGCAGTTCGGGCAATATCTTATGCTCATAGATGCGTACACGGTCTTCGAGCTGACGGTTTACCTCATCGTTGATCTCCCGCAACAGTTCGGCGGCGGACTGTACCGTCTCTTCGTCATCTCTGACGATACCCGAAGCGATCGCCTTATGATCGGCCACGCGAACCTTATAGAACTCTTCGAGATTGGAAGAATAGATGGATATAAAGTTTATTCTTTCGTACAGGGGAAGCCGGTCGTCGTCCGCTTCGAGCAACACGCGGTAGTTGAAAGACAACCAACTGATGTCTCGTTTGAAATAGCTATATTTCATTTTCCATGGGCTTAGTTTCGCCCAAATATAGTACCTTTGTTCAAACTAAGCAAAGAAAGAATGACAAAAATAGGTCTGTTGTCGGACACCCACAGTCATTGGGATGAAAAATACCTGTATTATTTTGAGCCTTGCGATGAAATATGGCATGCCGGAGACTTCGGCTCCATGGAAGTGGCCGGCAAGCTGGCGGCTTTCCGTCCCCTGCGCGGAGTGTACGGGAACATCGACGGCCAGGACATACGCAAACGTTTCCCGCAAGTGAACCGCTTTACGACAGACGGCGCCGAAGTGCTAATGAAGCATATCGGCGGCTACCCGGGCAATTATGACCCCTCCATCCGCGGAAGCCTTATGGCGCGTCCGCCCAAGCTGTTCGTCAGCGGACACTCTCATATATTAAAGGTGAACTATGACAGGACTCTGGGACTGTTACACATCAACCCCGGCGCGGCGGGCGTCTACGGATTTCACAAAGTACGCACCCTGGTGCGCTTCACCATTGATAACGGCGGGTTCAAAGACCTGGAAGTTATTGAATTGGCAGAGTAAATTCCATCGCATTTTGTTTATTCAAAAAAGTTCTCTTACTTTGCAAAGCAAAACATAGTAAAGAGTAACTTATGAAAGGAATTATCTTAGCCGGAGGAAGCGCTACACGGCTCTATCCGTTATCGAAAGCAATATCTAAGCAAATCATGCCGGTTTATGATAAACCGATGATCTATTATCCCCTCTCCACATTGATGCTGGCCGGTATACGCGAAGTGTTGATCATATCTACGCCGAGGGATCTGCCCATGTTCCGCGACCTGTTGGGAACGGGCGAAGAACTTGGAATGTCTTTCTCTTACAGGATACAGGATGTTCCCAACGGACTTGCGCAGGCGTTCGTGCTGGGGGCGGAGTTCCTGAACGGCGAACCGGGATGCCTGATCCTGGGCGACAATATGTTCTACGGGCAAAACTTCTCGGCCATGCTTCGCCGGGCGGCTTCCATCGACAAAGGGGCTTGCATCTTCGGCTATGAAGTGAAAGACCCCCGCGCCTACGGAGTGGTGGAATTCGACGGGACGGGAAAAGCGATCTCGCTGGAGGAAAAACCCGAAAACCCGAAAAGCAACTATGCCGTTCCGGGATTGTATTTCTACGATTCCACCGTGACGGAGAAAGCGGCTTCGCTGAAACCTTCCGCACGCGGCGAATATGAAATAACCGACCTGAACAGGATCTATCTGGAGGAAGGAACGCTCCGGGTAGAATTGTTCGGCAGAGGATTCGCCTGGCTGGATACCGGCAATTGCGACAGCCTGCTGGAAGCATCCAACTTTGTGGCTACGATACAGAACCGTCAGGGATTCTATGTGAGCTGTATCGAAGAGATTGCGTGGCGTAACAAATGGATCACCTCCGGACAATTACTGAAGCTGGGACGGAAACTGGACAAAACAGAATACGGGAAATACCTGACGGAACTGGCGAACGAAACAAAATAACTCTTATATATATAGAATGAAAACTTATCTGGTTACCGGCGCAGCCGGATTTATTGGCGCTAATTATCTGAAGTACATGTTGACCAAATATAACGACGTCCGGATCATTGTTCTGGATGCGTTGACCTATGCGGGAAACCTGGGAACGATTGCTCCGGATATCGACGATGAGCGCTGTTTCTTTGTTAAAGGCGACATTTGTGATCGCGACCTGGCCGACAGGCTTTTCGGCGAATATAAATTTGATTATGTCGTAAACTTTGCGGCGGAAAGCCATGTGGATCGCAGCATTGAAAATCCGCAATTATTCCTGATGACCAATATTCTGGGTACGCAGAACCTGCTGGACGCCGCACGCCGCGCCTGGGTGACAGGCCGTGACGAACAAGGTTATCCGGTGTGGAGAAAAGGGGTGCGGTTTCATCAGGTATCAACGGACGAGGTGTACGGCTCGCTGGGTGCGGACGGCTTTTTCACGGAAGAGACGCCGCTTTGCCCGCACAGCCCGTACAGCGCATCGAAGACAAGCGCGGATATGTTTGTCATGGCCTACTGCGATACATACAAAATGCCGGTGACCATCACCCGCTGCTCAAACAACTACGGCCCTTATCATTTCCCGGAGAAACTGATCCCGCTGATCATCAAGAATATCCTCGAAGGAAAGAAATTGCCGGTATATGGCGACGGCAGCAATGTACGCGATTGGCTGTATGTGGAAGACCACTGCAAAGCAATCGACCTCGTGGTGCGCAATGGAGCGGAAGGCGAAGTGTACAACGTTGGCGGACATAATGAGAAAACCAACCTTGAAATCGTGAAGCTGACCATTGCTACGGTTCATCGTCTGATGACTGAGAAACCGGAATATCGCGAAGTGCTGAAGAGGAAAGACAAAGACGCCGACGGCAATATCTCTATCGGTTGGATAAACGACGAGCTGATCACTTTCGTAAAAGACCGCCTGGGGCATGATCAACGCTATGCCATTGATCCGACAAAAATTACCGAAGCGTTGGGCTGGTATCCGGAAACAAGATTTGAAACAGGCATCGTCAAGACCATCGAATGGTACCTGACGCATCAGGATTGGGTGCAGGAAGTAATTTCCGGCGACTACCAGGGATATTATGAACGGATGTACGGAAAGAGGTGAGGACGCCGCAGATGCCTGCGGTTATTGACGATTAGTAAATTGAAAATTTCCCTGCGGCGTAAAGGTTGAAACGTAGATTAACGCAAGGAATTTGAAACGCAGATTAACGCAGATTTCCGCAGATTTTTAATTTTATAATTATAATCTGCGGAAATCTGTGGAAATCTGCGTTTCAGTTACGGTAGCCTTTATGTATCTCTGTGTAACTCCGTTTTATTGAATGTCGTTCAATACCCTGTTGAATGTCGTTCAATAGCTCTGTTGAACGTCGTTCAATAGAAGCCTCTGTTTTTTTCGTCCTTCTGCCGCCCGGCAGAACCTCCAAAATCTTTTTACCCGCGATACAATGGTCAGTTACTGTCACCACCCGTACCGATGGCCTGGCCGAAGTTTTTACCGGTACCACCGGTCGCTATCACACGGGGGTCGCCGGAGCCGCTATCGTAAGTCGTGCCGGTTTGCGAGGGCGCTCCCGGAATGCAGCTTATACAGGCCTGTTTCCTGTCAGGAGCGAACGCAGGATAAATCGGTTTTTTATTAAAGAATTATTCCCGCACACAAAGATACGGGCCTTGATACAATCCCTCTTCTTTAATGATCTTATAGGAGGCAGGATGCAAGAAGAACGCGATGTCCTTACCCTCGGCCAATGCCTGGCGGATAAAGGTGGAACTGATGTCCAACAGTGGTGCTTTGGCGGCACGGATAGTTGACGACAAAGAGGAATCGTCTATCGGATATGCCCGGCGGGGATAGATCAGTATGCTGAATTGATCGATGATACGATCCGGTTCCTTCCAGCGGTCGAAGAACTTCCAGTTGTCGGACCCTATGATCAAGGTAAAATCCCGGTCGGGATGAATGTTCCGCAGATGTTCTAATGTTCCGATTGTATATGAAGGACGGGGTAGCTTCAACTCCACATCGGAAACCCGGAATCCGGGATAGTCCGCAATGGCAACCCTGACCAACTCCAGCCGTTTACTTTCGTCCAGCAAGTTTTCCGTGAGCTTTAAAGGATTGAGCGGACTTATAACGAACCAGACTTCATCCAGCCCTTCGTATTCACACAGGTAATTGGCCAGAGACAGGTGTCCGATGTGTACCGGATTGAATGACCCGCTGAAGATCCCCGTTTTTATTTTTATCATTTCGCCAAGAACTCTTTAACTCGTTGCAGCGCTTCGGCTTTAGCTTTTTCCAGATCATCATTAACAATGACCACATCAAACCGGTCTGCATGGTTCAACTCAAATCCGGCTTTGGCCATGCGGCTTTCAATGATTTCGGGCGCATCTGTTCCCCGTTCCGTAAGCCGTTTGCGCAGTTCCTCCACCGATGGCGGTTGAATGAAGACCGACAGTGCACGGTCGCCATAATATCGTTTGATACGGATACCCCCAACTACATCCACATCAAATATAACGTTCTTTCCTGACTTTAGCTGCGATTCTACGGGTTCCTTCAACGTTCCGTAAAATCTGTCCGGATATACTTCTTCATATTCAAGGAACTCTCCACGGGCTATACAGTCGCGAAACTCATCAGGAGAAAGAAAAAAGTACTCCGCTCCATGGCGTTCCGTCCCTCTGGGAGGACGGCTTGTTGCCGATATGGAAAACGCCAGATTAAGTTCCTGCGTCAGGAGGTAATTGATAATGGTCGACTTACCGGACCCCGAAGGCGCTGAGAATATAATTAGTTTACCCATATTCAACCGAATAATCACATTACGTTCAGAACCTGTTCTTTGATCTGTTCCAGTTCGTCTTTCATCTGAACGACGAGCTTCTGCATTTCGGCGTGATTGGATTTGCTGCCCAACGTATTGATTTCCCGTCCCATCTCCTGGACGATAAATCCGAGCTTCTTTCCTTGTCCGCTATCTCCTTCCATTGTTTTGATGAAATAGTTCAGGTGATTGGTCAGACGCTGTTTCTCTTCATTGATATCCAGCCTCTCTATGTAGTAGATCAGCTCCTGTTCAAGACGGTTCTTATCGTAATCCACCCCGATCACCTTTTCAAGAGCGTCGGCTATACGTTCCCGTATCTTTTCCACCCGTTCTTTTTCGAAAGGAGTTACGGCCTCCAATAGATTACGGATGTTCCCAATATTCTCACGGAATTTCTTCTCCAGCGCTTTACCCTCCTGTTTGCGAAATTCAATCAGTTGGCCGATGGCTTCGGTAATGGTATTGCTGACGATTGTCCATTCCTCTTCGCTCCATTCCTGGGTTTCGGGTTTGGTCATGATATCCGGCATGCGCAACAACGTGGGGAACCAATCGGCAGGAAGGGGTATGCCGAGCTTTCCGGCGGATTCCATGATTTGCTTGTAGTAGCTGTTCAATAGCGCCTGGTTGATGATCACGGCTGTTTCTGCATTTTCTTTCTTTTCGATCCAAAGGCTAAGGTCTACTTTACCCCGTTCCAGTTTTCCGGAAATTTCGTTGCGCACTTCGATCTCTTTTTCGCGATAAGCAGGAGCCATACGTACAGACAAATCCATCGTTTTGCTGTTTAACGACTTGATCTCAACATGTATTTGTCTGTCGGGAAGTTCGGTTATTGCGCTACCGTATCCTGTCATTGACTGTATCATATTATACTAATTTTGCGCAAAGCTACGGAAAAGAATCAGCGCTCGTTTAAATTTCATTCAATAATATTCCTATTGGATGCAATTTTGAGCATTGCATTTGCTATTACAGGATTATCAAAATGTCAATCCGCGCAGGAAGCTCATGGAAAGCAGGAATCGCGGTCGGACTTCTAAAAACGTCATTCCGGCAGCGCTTTGAGAAAACAAAACGATTGACTATATTGGTGTTCTATAACTTTATAGTACGTCATAAATCAGGATACAGGTAAATTACTGCTTGCTATTGCTTTCTTGCAGCAAAGTGAAACTTCCGGATTGAACGGAAAGAAGAAGGAAATAGAAAAAGAACGCCTTAAAATTTCTTCCCCCAAAACGCGACAGGCTGTTTTTTGTTTTCAAAAACCCTACATAACAGCAATAGGAATCGTCTTGTTAAACAGCGCAACTTTCCTGTTAAACAGCTCAACTTCCGTGTTTAACAAAACAGGTAGCCGTGTTAAACACGGAAGTTGAGCTGTTTAACACGAAAGTTGGCGTGTTTAACACGAAATCGGTCGTGTCGCATGCAGTAAACCTGATTTTAGTTGACTGTTTTGGGCTTATCGCCATAGTGAGTTGACTGTTTTAAGCCTTAAAACGATATCCGGTTGACTGTTTTTCATTCTATCGCTAAAACTTGTTGACTGTCGACTGCCATTCTGGGCCTCCTGTGGCATGTGCAGTGCACATCAGGCAAAGGTTATTGATATAACCGATATGCTAAAAAGAAATGTTATTTGGTGTTTTGTTGACTGATTGCTGTGATAATTCATGGTTTTAATCCTTATGGTAATGACGGTGTAACCGTAAAAATTCTAATCGCCGAATTGCAGGGAATATTCAGGACAAACGCCCGAAAATCAAGTACACAAAAGTTGTTTTAAGTAATACCCTGTTGATAGCATGTCATTAAATGCCTTATATTTATACGCCATTCAGATAGAAAAAGCGGATTTAATTTGCAAATGGAAACAAAGCTATTCGCACACATTTTTATAACCCGGTGTGAAATTCTAAAATTATCATGTATATTTGCAGCATATATAACCCGAAAATCATGTCATGTATCTTGCATATCGAGACCTCCACTACTGTTTGTTCGGTGGCGGTAAGTGAAGATGGACAGCATATTTTTGTCAGAGAAGACTTTCAGGGATCATCGCACGCCGCATTATTGGGGGGATTTGTAGACGAGGCATTATCATTGATTGACAGCCATGCCATTCCGTTGGATGCAGTTGCGGTGAGTTGCGGCCCCGGTTCATATACCGGTTTGCGGATTGGCGTTTCTATGGCTAAAGGAATCTGTTATGGCCGTGAAGCGCCTTTGATTGGCCTTCCTACGCTGGAAGTATTGGTTGTTCCTGTGCTGTTGTATCATGAGTTGCCGGATGACGCGCTTCTCTGTCCGATGATTGACGCCCGTCGTATGGAGGTTTATGCCGCTATTTATGATCGCGCGTTGAATGTGGTGCGTGAGACGTTCGCCGATATCATCGATGAACATTCATATCTGGATGACCTGAATGGGCGTCCGGTGTACTTCTTTGGAAATGGCGCTGCGAAATGCCGTGAAAAGATTACGCACCCCAATGCACACTTTATAGCCGATATTCATCCGTTGGCAAAGATGATGCTTCCTTTGGCAGAGAAAGCAATGGCTAACGGAAAGTTCGAAGATGTAGCTTACTTCGAGCCGTTCTATTTAAAAGAGTTTATAACTACGATATCTAAAAGAAGAATTTAAAACTTGAATATATGCAGTACAATACGCAGCAGAAAAAACTTCCCCTACCGGAATACGGCCGGAGTATTCAGAACATGGTTGATTACGCTTTGACGATCACAGATCGCGTTGAGCGCCAGAAATGTGCGAATACAATTATCAGTATCATGGGCAATATGTTCCCGCATTTGAGGGATATACCGGATTATACGCACAAGCTATGGGATCATCTGGCCATTATGTCCGGTTTTAAACTGGATATTGATTATCCTTATGAAGCGATCCGTAAGGAGAACCTGGATACCAGACCCGATGCGATACCTTATCCAAATACCAAAATACGTTATCGCCATTACGGACGTACCCTTGAGGAGTTGATAAAGAAAGCGACCGAATTTCCGGAAGGAAATGAGAAGAACATTCTGATTGCCTTGATCGTCAACCACATGAAGAAGGATTATATGACCTGGAACAAGGACACGATAGATGACGCCAAGATCAATAATGACCTGATGGAATTATCCAATGGTAAACTCCGGTTGGACGAGCAAGTGTTGCAACTCATAGAAACACGATCGGCTGCAAACCGCCGTCCGAAATCGAATAACAGCTACTACGGTCATTCCAACCAGAACGATATCCGGAATAACAGAAGCTACAAACGCTAACTACCGGCTTCTGATCGTATGGCTTCATTTGTAATTGAAGGAAGACACAAGTTAAGCGGAGACATTTATCCGCAGGGTGCAAAGAACGAGGTCTTGCAGATTATCTGCGCTACACTGTTGACTCCGGAGGAAATCGTTGTGAATAATGTACCCGACATACTTGATGTCAATAACCTGATACAACTCATGCGCGATATGGGAGTTACGGTTTCCAGACAAGGTGTTGAAACGTATTCTTTTAAAGCAGAATCGGTTGACATGGCGTATCTGGAGAGTGACGAATTTCTCAGGAAATGCACAAGTCTTCGCGGGTCGATCATGTTGATCGGCCCGATGATCGCCCGCTTTGGCAGGGCCATGATCCCCAAACCGGGTGGAGACAAAATCGGCCGCCGCCGTCTGGATACGCACTTTATCGGAATCCGGAATCTCGGTGCAAGATTTGACTATAACAGAGAGCGTGAAGCGTTTGAAATAACCGCTCAGGAATTAAAGGGCGCCTATATGTTGCTTGATGAGGCTTCGGTGACCGGTACGGCCAATATCGTCATGGCTGCCGTGTTGGCTAAGGGCATAACGACGATCTACAATGCGGCTTGCGAGCCCTATCTGCAGCAACTTTGTAAGATGTTAAACCGCATGGGGGCCCGGATCAGTGGTATTGCATCCAATCTTCTGACGATCGAAGGGGTGGAAAGCCTCGGCGGAACAGAACATACCGTACTGGCCGATATGATTGAAGTCGGCAGTTTCATCGGTATGGCGGCCATGATCGGCAGCGAACTGACGATTAAAAATGTCTCTTACGATAACCTCGGCATCATTCCTGAGAGTTTCCGTCGTCTGGGTATTAAACTGGAGCAACGCGGCGGTGACATCCATGTACCCGCCCAGGACTCTTATCAGATCGAGTCGTTTATGGACGGCTCTATCCTGACGATTGCCGATGCGCCCTGGCCGGGACTTACGCCGGACTTGTTGAGCGTCATCCTTGTTGTGGCGACACAGGCAAAAGGCAGCGTCCTGATCCATCAGAAGATGTTCGAGAGCCGTTTGTTCTTCGTTGACAAGCTGATCGATATGGGCGCCCAGATCATTCTTTGCGATCCGCACCGCGCCGTTGTTATCGGTCATAACCATGAATTTACATTGCGTAGCGGTAATCTGACCTCCCCTGATATCCGCGCGGGTATCGCCTTGTTGATTGCCGCGCTGAGTGCGGATGGCGTCAGCCGTATCCACAACATTGAGCAGATCGATCGTGGATACCAGAATATTGAGGGTCGTCTGAATGCTATCGGAGCAAGAATCACCCGGATATGATAAAAAAAGAAGAGGTATATAAGATCGGCCTGTTTAACAAGCCTCACGGCATTCATGGCGAATTGTTGTTTACTTTCACGGACGATATTTTCGATCGTGCAGATTGCGATTATCTGGTGTGTTTGCTGGATGGTATTTTTGTTCCCTTCTTCATTGAGGAGTACCGCTTCCGTTCCGACTCCACCGTTCTGGTTAAACTGGACGGAGTGAACACATCGGAACGCGCCCGCAGATTCACGAATGTCGAGGTCTATTTTCCCGTAAAATACGCCGGAGAAGCTAAGCCGGATAAACTGACCCGGAACTATTTTGTTGGTTTCACGATGCGTGAGGCCCATGCCGGCTACCTGGGAGAGATCATTGATATAGACGATACTACGGTGAATGTGCTTTTTGTTGTAAAGTCCGGAAAAGAGGAGTTGCTGATACCCGCCCGGGAAGAGTTCATTGTGGAGATCGATCAGATGCACAAGGTGATCACGGTGAACCTTCCGGAAGGCTTGCTTTCGCCGGATATGCCGGAAGCTGATGATTAGTTTGTTAAATAGCATGAAGAAAACACCGGTAAGTAAAGCGAATTGCTTACATTTGTATGCTTAATATGAGATAAAGATGTCCGGAAAACTGTTTGATAAAGCCCTTTGGCACAATTTTAAGTTCAAATACAAAATAGCCATTAC
>JAIRNG010000077.1 GCA_031258135.1 Mediterranea sp. (in: CFB group bacteria) | reverse complement strand
TAACGTGTAAGTTGTCGTATGTCAATTTGCCTCTATGCTTCGGAAAGCAATCAGATATCTGATCGTATTGCGCCTGTGTTATTTCCATGCACAAAGATAACTTTTTATTCTTATTTTATACTAATACGACCTAATAGATAACTCTTTTTTATCGGAGGGAATCAAAAGGCAATATCGCATGCTTTATCAAATAAGGCGGGATAGACTTGCAGATATGAAGAACCGGAGCGTCTGGGATACAGATATATCATTGGAATAAAATCATTGCTGTCCGGTAAAATAAAAATGTCTTCATTAAAAAGGATTGTTTCCATAACTCGACGTAATATGAAATTATTACGTTGAGTTATGAAATTATTACGTTGACTTATGAGGCGTTTACGTCCCTACATACAAAAGACAAAGCGTTGCTTTCACCTCTCTCAAACACGTTGTTCATCGGGCTTAACGGGTGAAGGCAAGGAATTTACATTCCCATCACCTTATCTTATCTGTCCGATGCCGATGTAAGGTTTTTGTCATGCGTATGGGACAATCCGTTCGTCCCAATAGAACGAACGGGTCGTGCGATACGTATGGAGTTATCTTTCCCAATAGGAGGAACGGGTCGTCCCATACGTATGATGAGGGTCTCCCCATAGGTATGATGACCCCCGCCCCATAGGTATGACAGGGGGTGTTCCATAGGTATGGAACAGGAGTTATCATAGTATGGAACAGGAGTTACCATACCTATGGAACGACCCTCATCATACCTATGGCGGAAGTTCTACATCAGTATCGGACAGGTCGGATCAAGTAATGGGAACGCCAATTCCTTGCCTTCACCCCTTAACGCCGGTCAGCAGGGCGTTTGAGAGAGGTGAAAGCAAAGAAAAGGTTTTTACTGTGTAGAAATCCTATAGTTAGTACGAAAGATCAAGCTACTGGAGAAGCGGAAAACTTTCCCGGAAAGACAGGCCGGTCAATCGGTAAGAAAGCCATTTTCCTTGATATGATGATAGAAATGTTACATGAAAACTCCGAAGCCAATGCACGCTCAAAGAGAGGTGAAAATTAAGGCCTGTAAAAACAGAGAGAAGCAAGGCCGACCTTGCTTCTCTCTGATAAATAATCTTTTTGTCCGATAAACCTGTAGCGCTTTATCCGGACTACAGTAAATTACTTCTTGGAAGCTCCTATAGATGCTTTTCTGAATTCTTTCATCAATTTCTCGATTTCCAATGAAGCCTTACGGGCGCGAGCTCCTGCTGCTTTGTTACCATCTTCAACCTGAGCTACAGCGTCTTTGTTAAAACTTACTGCAAGAGCAGCTACTTTTTCTACTAATTCTTTCATTTCTATTAAAGTTTACTATGTTAATTAATCTGGTAGCAAAAATACATCCTTTTCCGGAATAGAGCATAATTTTCCCGTTTTTTTTTCGACTATCCGCTGAAAAGTTCGTTTATAACTCCCCATCTGCCTTTTGCCGGCATAAAGATACCATTTAATTGCCGGTATGCAAGGTCTGTTCTTTTTTATTTTGTATTTTTGCCCTAATCTCAAAAATGCAGAACAAGATGAGTATATTTTCAAAATTATTCGGAAGAAATCCGGAAACGAAACGCGCAGGTGACGCAGAAGACTTTATGTTGCTGACGCGTGTCTATTTTCAGTCCATCATAGCCATGAATCTGGGTATTACCAATATCAACTTTATACCCGATGTAGCTAATTTCAAACGTACATTCAAGGTAGCGACCCAAGGAGGAAAGCTGGGTATGGCGGAAAAGTTGCGTTCGCGGAAGATGTTGATGCAGGATTACGGGCTGACTGAGAATTTTTTCGCGGAAATCGATGCTTCGGTAAAGAAGAACTGTAAGAGCCAACAGCAGATACAACCGTATATGTTTCTGTTCCAGGGGTTCTCCAACGACCTGATGATGCTGATGGGTAACCTGATGCAATGGAAGTTCCGCATTCCGGGGCGATTCAAAAAAACATTGTATGCCCTGACTGAAAAGACCGTACACGATGTCGTGACCAGAACAGTCTGGAAAAAAGATGAGGTGCACAAAACCGCAACAGACATACGCAAGTACAAAGAACGCTTAGGTTATTCGGAACAATGGATGACCGAATATGTATATCACATCGTGCTGTTAGCCAAAAAAGAACCGAAGAACAAGCAGGCCGAAAGTAAATGACAGGCGTATGAAACAAAAGAAAGCGCTTTCACTTACTTTACCCCGGTTAAAACAGTTGTATCACCGGAAGTTTCCCGACCTTACGGCATTAGCGATTGAGAGTAAGAACGAAAACGAATTTAAAGATCGTCTGGGAAAGTATCTGGATGTGTACAATGGAAACGGAGCGAGTGAGCAAATCCGACAGTTCATTCGCTTTGACGGCACGGAGGTCTTCGAACTTTCCACGGAACAAGACATTCGGGTGCAGACAATATCTTTGCTCTGGCGGTTCCTGACGGGCAGATCCGCGAACGGCACGCTCAAAACAGACTTGCTTATCGATTTGTTCTACCTGTTCAACGGATTGAGAGAGCCGGCTCCGGAAAAGCCTGTCCTGATCAAGATGAAAAGCCGCATGGAAAGATGGGCTGCCGGATCAGACGAAAACGTGATCCGCATACGTGAAGAGAATAAGGAACGGATGATACGGTTGCTGATCGGCAGGATAGAGCACCGCAAAGCGCCGGTACAATCACGTTTTCAGTTCCCTGACGGGCTGTCGGAACAACATAAATGCGAACTGGTCCGCAACTGGTGGAACGACTATCGTTTTCACTTGAGCATGGCCATCAAAAGCCCGTCCGAGTTGAACCGCTTCCTGAACAACTCTCTGTCGGAGGAAACCATGCAGGTATTGGCAAGAGCAAAAAAGAAAGGCATCCCTTTCTTTGTTACCCCATACTACCTGTCGCTGTTGGATACCACCGGGAAAGCCTATAACGACGAAACAATTCGTAACTATATTCTTTATTCGCCCGAACTGGTCAATACGTATGGTGATATCCGCGCCTGGGAAAAAGAAGATCAGGTAGAAGCCGGCAAACCCAACGCAGCCGGATGGCTGTTACCCAACGCGCATAATATTCACAGGCGTTATCCGGAGGTCGCGATCCTGATTCCGGACACCATGGGACGCGCATGTGGCGGACTTTGTGCATCCTGCCAGCGCATGTACGACTTTCAGAGCGAACGCCTGAACTTTGAGTTTGAAGCGTTGACCCCCAAAGAGACCTGGGATAAGAAACTCCGCAGGCTAATGACCTATTTTGAAGAAGACACCCAGCTCAGGGATATCCTGATTACAGGTGGAGATGCTCTGATGAGCCAGAACAAAACGCTACGGAATATGCTGGACGCAATATACCGTATGGCCGTCCGCAAACAGAAAGCGAACTGGGAACGCCCACCGGGAGAAAAATACGCCGAGCTGCAACGCGTCCGGTTAGGAACCCGCCTCCCGGCCTATCTTCCCATGCGGATAGATGACGGTTTGATAGAAATACTGAAAACGTTCAGGGAAAAAGCCTCAAAGATCGGAGTGAGACAGTTTGTGATACAAACCCACTTCCAGTCGCCTCTTGAAGTAACCCCACAAGCGCTGGAGGCGATCGGGAAGATCATCTCGGCCGGATGGATCATCACAAATCAGTTGGTATATACCGTAGCGGCTTCCTGTCGTGGACACACAGCCCGCCTGCGCCAGATGTTAAACCATTCGGGAGTCGTATGTTATTATACGTTCTCCGTGAAAGGCTTTCATGAGAACTATGCCGTATTTACACCCAACAGCCGTTCGCTTCAGGAAGAAAAAGAAGAAAAGATTGCCGGCAGGATGACGCCTGCACAACAGGAAGAACTGGCGTATCTGTTGGAATATGAAGGGGGAACCGACGAACACATACGCCGGTTCCTGAAAAGACATCATCTGCCTTTCCTGGCTACCGACCGGAACGTACTTAATCTGCCGGGAATCGGCAAGAGTATGACCTTCAAAACGGTAGGGATCACTTCCGGCGGAGAACGTATTCTTCAATTCTATCATGACGGCACCCGGAGACACAGCCCGATCATTGACCGGATGGGAGAAGTGTTTATCGTAGAGAACAAGTCTATAGCCGCCTACCTCCGGCAGTTGGAGAAATTGGGAGAAGACCCGGAAGATTACGCCACGATCTGGCAATATACCGAAGGGAAAACAGAACCGCGATTCCGCATTTACGAATATCCCCCTTTCCGTTTCCGGATAACCGACAAGTTCAGTAACCTCCTGATAAGTTGAACGCTTATAACGTCCACTTCAGCGCCAGTGTGGGATTGAAATACAAACCGTCGCCTGCGAAATCATTACTGATCTCCCATTCCGTACCGACACTGAGATTGAATTTCCCGTTTATCCCCTTGACCTTGTTCAGGTTTACCCAGAATTGAGGTTCGGTCACAAAGATCGTTGTACCATAAGGGGTCTTCTCACGCCACCAGTCGGCAAAACCACAGAAACTGTAAAGGCCTTTGCGGAAGTCTGCATACCATGTACCGGTCAGTTGGAAACTGTTCGGTGAAGCATGTTTCTGAATATACTTGTACATTGCCGTAAGCGTAAAGCCCCTGGAGAAAGAAGCGTTGTTGTATGTATAAGTCGGACCGATCAGATAGGCGTTGTTGAAAGAAAATTCCTTTGCTAATCCGCCGTTATACTCCACATGAGCGGAAAAAGGCCCTTTCCGGAATTGTAATTCACGGGCTATTTCCCAGTAGGCCGACACGACGCCGTTACCGGTGTAGTCCATATCGGCAAAGAAAAACGTGCTTCCCCAACCATCCGGATGGAACGTCTCTACTGTAGTCGTCAGCCTGGGGCGGCCGCTCAGGTCGTCACGATATAACGTACGCCCCAGGTCATAATGCAACTGGATATTTTGAGCGGATAATGCCGAATAACATATAAATAAGGAAAGCAGTGAAGTAAGAATGACTCTCTTCATGATCGTTAGCGCTTGATTTAGCGACAAAAATAGGGATTCTGTCTGAATATCCCGATTAAAACCACGATATTTACCGGAAATACGTAAAAATGGACACGATCATAACAGAAAATCATCCGCTGGCCCCTTTCTTGCCTCCACATGCAAGATTGTTGATGTTAGGCAGTTTTCCGCCGCAGAAGAAACGATGGTCAATGGATTTTTATTATCCGAACCTGAATAACGATATGTGGCGTATTATGGGAATCGTTTTTTTCGGCGAACGGGATTATTTCCTGAATGAATCAAAGAAAGCTTTTTGCCGCGAACGCATCGTCGATTTCCTGAACGAAAAGGGAATCGCTCTTTTCGACACGGCAACGGCGATACGACGATTACAGGATAATGCATCCGATAAATTTCTGGAAGTGGTCCGGCCCACGGATATAAAAGAGTTACTGAACCCATTACCGTTATGCCATGCTATCGCAACGACAGGGCAGAAAGCAACCGATACATTACGCCGGCAGTTCAACGTAGAAGAGCCTGAAGTCGGCCGTTACTCCGGATTTGTCTATGATAAACGACCCATGCGCCTGTATCGCATGCCGTCATCATCGAGGGCGTACCCGTTAAAGCTGGAAAGCAAAGCCGAGGCTTATCATAAGATGTTGCAGGAATTACAGATTTTGTCGGACTATTTATGAGAATGCTGTATGTTATTTTAGGCTCCATATCTATGGCGCTTGGCGTTATCGGTATTTTTTTGCCCCTGTTACCCACTACCCCTTTCTTGCTGCTCACCGCAGCCCTTTATCTCAAAGGTTCACCCCGGCTCTATAACTGGCTGATCAACCAAAGATGTCTGGGGACTTACATACGTCACTTCAGGGAGCATAAAGCTATACCCCTGCGGGTTAAAATCGTATCGGTTTCATTGGTGTGGATCACCATACTCTACGGTGTCTTTTTTGTTACAGACCGGCTGTGGTTGATGATCCTGCTGCCATGTATGGCAGCAGGCATATCTTACCACATACTTTCATTCAGAACGCTCAGGCGTCGGAACGATGATCACAGGTCGATATAGCTTTTCAGCGCCTCTATGTATTCTTTGAAAGCGGCAATCCCTCCGGGAGTGATCCTGCAAGTCGTACAGGGCATCTTTCCTTTGAATGACTTCGCTACTTCCACATAACCGGCTTTACTCAGCTTGTCGATCTGGATACTCAGGTTACCTGCCGTAGCGCCGGTTTGCTGTTTGATATACACAAAGTCTGCTTCCTCCGCCGAAATAAGTAAAGACATCACAGCCAGTCGAAGCTCGGAATGGAGTAACGGATCTAATTCCTTAAACATAGCTTCCTCCTTCCTTATTTATTTCGTTTACGTGCGGTGTGATTCAATATATGCCCCGGAATGACCATCATAAATAAAAACACAGCAGCAAATACAGGCAGTTGGATCTCCCATCCCACGAACAGGAATACGACGGACACGATCATTCCGGCTGTTCCGGAGTAGATCAGTGGTTTAAAACGAATGATCATTCCGGTAAGGGTCGTACCGATTCCCATTATAAGTACGATGATGAACAGGATGGGGAATTTGTGCGTTGTAAAGAAAGAGATCATGGACAACGCGAATCCGACGATTCCGAGAACCCTCCATATATATCCGATCACCCGGTCTATATAGGTCTTTGCACGTGGTTTCCTGCTTTCTTTCCTGTAATGTAATAAAGTCAGGGCCGATCCGCCGGCCGGAAGCAAAAACCAGAACCATTGCCATTGATAATTAAAGGAAGCCATCATCAAGCTCCAGACCAAAAGAGTGGTAAACACCGACAGGTATCCCCAGATGAGGAACATGGCGCCGCTGTTTTCTTCCATCTTTGTCTGCGTATTACGTATCATCTGAGAAATCAGTTCCAGACTCTCTTTCCCGGTAAGTTTCTTTTCTTCCATTTTATTAATTATTAAATAGTTAGTGAATTAATTATGTTGAAAACAATAAACGATTACAAGTACCGGCAAAGCCACCCAGGCTGCCGGTAGTTCAATTATAAAAAGGGCCATGGCTTTAATCATTCAGTTTAAGTTCCATATATCTGTTTATCAGGCCTATACTTAAACTTAATCCCCAACCTGCAATTACCCAAAACACCCACCAATAGTGGGGAGTTACCGTCCAATTGACAAATACCAGAAAAGCATTTACCAACACATACCGAAGTACACCCATTTTAAGTTCCAACATGAACTTACGTTTTTCAATTCTTCTTTCCATACTGTTTTTACTTTTAATGATTTAAACAACAATAACGTGTCGACCGGTTGTTCGATGCAAATGTAATTAGTTTATTCTATAAACCAAATTATTCCGTTAATTATTTCATGGTGAATGTTCTTTTTCTTATTTTATATGATTAAGAGCTAAATTCCTGCCAAAAGTTTTTGTAGTCTCATGTTTAATTGTATTTTTGTGTGCAATTTTAGTGTGGAATGACAGAAGAAGAAAAAAAGTTATTAAGTACTTTTGAATCCAGGCTCAGGCATTTAATCTATTTACACGATGAATTGAAGCGTGAAAATAACAGATTGAAAGAACTTCTTGAGGAACAAAAAGAAAAGAATATCAGGATTTCAGAAGAAGTTGATAAGCTGAAAACAGACTACGCTAACCTGAAAACAGCGACGGCAATCAGCCTTAACGGCAGTGACGTAAAAGAAACGAAGTTGCGATTGTCAAAGTTAGTGCGTGAGGTCGATAAGTGCATCGCTCTATTGAATGAATAGACAGAACCAATAGTATGAAGATGTATGGACGATAAAATAAAGATAAACCTGAAAATCGCAGAAGCGAACTATCCTCTGACCATCAGCAGGGATGAAGAGGAAATAGTCAGAGAAGCGGCCAAACGGGTTGATATCAGATTAAATGCGTACCGGGCCCATTATCCGAGTTTGAACCTTGAAAAGGTCATTGCCATGGTAGCCTATGAATTTTCATTGGAAACCCTGAAACAGAAGCAAAGAAATGACACGGCGCCATATACTGAAAAGATTGAAGAATTGACAGGGATACTCGAAGATTATTTCAAGAGTAATGCCTTGCAATAAAAGAAGATCCGCGCACTACGAACGAACTTACAGGAACGAATGTCTGTGAGAGTTTGATAGTGCGTTTTTATTTATATATAATTATTACATCCGAATGACAGCAATAATAGTAGCATCCGTTGTATGCCTGCTTGTAGGAGGAGGATTGGGTTTCGTTCTGTTCAGATACGTACTTAAGTCCGGATACGACAGCATACTGAAGGAAGCAGAAGTGGAAGCGGAAGTTCTTAAAAAGAACAAACTGCTTGAGGTAAAGGAAAAATTCCTCAATAAGAAAGTAGAGCTGGAAAAAGAGGTCTCCATGCGTAACCAGAAGATCCAGCAGGTGGAGAACAAGCTGAAGCAGCGTGAAATGGTCATCAACCAACGCTATGAAGAAGTACAGCGCAGAAAGGCCGAAGCCGATTCCATCAGGGAAAACATGGAGAATCAGTTCGTTATCATTGAAAAGAAGAAAGAGGAATTGGACAAACTGCAACAGCAGGAGATCAATAAGCTGGAAACGATCTCAGGGCTGTCGGCGGAAGAAGCTAAAGAGCGTCTGGTGGAGTCGCTCAAAGAAGAGGCCAAGACAATGGCCCAGTCATACATCAACGACATTATGGACGATGCCAAGATGACTGCAAACAAAGAGGCGAAACGTATTGTGGTACAGTCCATACAGCGTATCGCTACGGAAACCGCCATTGAAAACTCGGTAACCGTGTTCCATATCGAGTCCGATGAGATCAAGGGACGGATCATCGGACGCGAAGGGCGTAACATCCGCGCACTCGAAGCGGCGACCGGGGTTGAAATTGTGGTTGACGACACTCCCGAAGCTATCGTTCTTTCGGCATTCGACCCCGTACGCCGTGAGGTGGCCCGTCTGGCCCTGCACCAGTTGGTTATCGACGGGCGCATCCATCCCGCCCGTATCGAAGAGGTAGTGGCCAAGGTGCGTAAACAGGTTGAGGAAGAGATTGTCGAAACCGGCAAACGTACGACGATCGACCTGGGTATCCATGGATTACATTCCGAACTGATCCGCATCATCGGTAAAATGAAATACCGCTCATCTTACGGACAGAACCTCTTACAGCATGCCCGTGAAACAGCCAACCTTTGCGCCGTAATGGCGACTGAGCTTGGCCTTAATCCCAAAAAGGCGAAACGTGCAGGCCTGTTGCATGACATCGGCAAGGTGCCCGATGAAGAGCCTGAATTGCCGCACGCACTGTTGGGGATGAAGCTGGCCGAAAGATATAAGGAGAAACCGGATATCTGCAACGCCATCGGCGCCCACCACGATGAGACCGAAATGACCAGCCTGCTCGCTCCTATTGTACAGATCTGTGATGCGATATCGGGAGCGCGTCCGGGTGCGCGCCGTGAAATTGTCGAAGCATATATCAAGCGGTTGAACGATCTGGAAAAGCTCGCTATGGCATATCCGGGTGTGACCAAGACTTATGCCATCCAGGCCGGGCGTGAGCTGCGTGTGATCGTAGGCGCTGATAAGATTGACGATAAACAGACCGAGAACCTGTCCGGAGAGATCGCCAGGAAGATACAGGACGAAATGACCTATCCGGGACAGGTGAAGATCACAGTGATCCGTGAAACGCGGGCTGTGAGCTATGCAAAATAGAATGAACCGGGCTAATAGGCCGATAGGCCGGCATGGCCTGTCGGCACGTTGAAGACCATGTATCAGTTTGAAGTTTGCGCCAATTCGGTCGAAAGTTGTCTGGCCGCCCAGGATGGCGGCGCTCAGCGCGTGGAGCTTTGCGCAGGGATACCGGAAGGAGGAACGACTCCTTCGTATGGAGAGGTTGTGGCGGCCAGGGAACTGCTCCGGATCAAGCTGCACATTATAATCCGGCCAAGAGGCGGCGATTTCCTGTACAGCGAACAGGAGATCCGTGTCATGGAAAGAGATATCCGGATGGCGGTCCGGACAGGCGTAGACGGCGTCGTATTTGGTTGTCTCACACCCGGCGGACACATCGACATTCCTGTTGCTGAACGGCTGATTGAAGCTGCACAGGGATTATCCGTGACTTTCCACCGGGCGTTCGATGTATGTGCCGACCCTTACCGGGCGTTGGAAGAGTTGATTGCACTGGGTGTCGGCCGCATCCTGACTTCGGGGCGGCAACCCACGGCATTGCAGGGACTTCCCTTGCTCAGAGAGTTGGTACGGAAAGCAGCCAACCGCATAATTATTCTTCCGGGAAGCGGAATCAACGAAAACAATATCCGGCAGATTGCAGAGGAAAGTAAAGCCGGGGAGTTTCACTTCTCCGCCCGGGAAAACCGGAAAAGCGGAATGGCCTACCGGCGTACGCAGGTATCCATGGGCAATCCCGGAATGTCCGGCGAATATATCCGGGCTGTAACAACAGCCGAACGGGTGCGGGCGACAATCCATGCGCTCGGAGATTATGAATGTCCTCATTCCTGACAATACCCTCTCCATTTTTTTTATGTTATAAAACATATTTTCCCGATAACTTTTCGTATCTTTGCCGCATCAAACAGAAAAGAAGATGTAAAACCGTTCTTCAAAACGTGAGGAACAAATCAAGAGAAAGGTAAAAACGATGAAAGCAAATTCAAATGAAATCATGATGTTGCAGTATCGTATCAAGAGATACCATGCAATGGGAAACGGAACGATGTGCCAACTTTTAAACGCCAGACTCCAGAAACTTTTAATTTCTTTCCACCGGGAATAAAAGGCCGTTGGCATCGCGCACCCTCACTGCAAGCGGAAATATCCGTCAACCCCCGGGCTTTTTGAAATCCGCAGGCAGCTTTTCGATTTTTGCAAGCAACTTTTTAAATTTTGCAGGCAGCTTTTTGATTTTTGCAAGCAACTTTTGGGGTAAATGCAAGCAACTTTTTAAATTCTGCAAGCAACTTTTGGGGTAAATGCAAGCAACTTTTTGAAATCTGCAGGCAGCTTTTTAAATTCTGCAGTAGAGACGCAATACTTTGCGTCTGATTATTATATAACGGACAGGTACACGGATAACGCGGATTGCGCGGATGAACGCGGATTTTTGAACACAGATTTCCATGCGGCATCGTAATTTTCAATTTTCAATTCTCAATTTAACGAGCCTGTGTATCTCTCGTCTTCTTCATTAAAATTAAAACCTGTGTCTCTGTGTTCAAAAATCCGCGTTCATC
>JAIRNG010000060.1 GCA_031258135.1 Mediterranea sp. (in: CFB group bacteria) | reverse complement strand
TCATTAAACGTACGTTTAATGACACAACTTTTGGGGACAGACCGGACGTCCGGTTTTACCCTTAAAAAAATCGCTTCTTACTAATGAAAGATAATCCTGAAACGCCCGTTTGAAGGGGGGTTTGAATAAGTCCTGAAAAATAGTTGTTGTAAAATTTGCACGAAGCGAATAATATAAATATTTTTGTGTCATTAAACGTACGTTTAATGAGCATCCCCTGTTTGTCATTCTTTTTTCATCTATACATCCGGTGCGGCATGTCCGGCATACCGCTTCTACAGGCCTGTTCCCTGCCGGGAGCGAACGCAGGACAAGTCAAATTCCACACCTTGAAAAAAATGTTTCAAAGCATGGGAGCAACGTACTTCCCGGAAGTGAAATATATCCGGGAAGAAAGATGAAAAAACGTAAGTTGCATGTTTAAAACAAAAGAAGTATTTTTGCACTTCACAACTATATGAAAACAATTAAAACCGCAGATATATGGTTAAGCATATTGTTATATTTAAGCTGAAGGATGAGATTGCACAAGAAGAGAAGCTGGATGTCATGAACCGTTTTAAGGTCGCCATTGAAAGCCTTCCTGTCCACATACCGTTTATTCGTAAAATTGAAGTCGGATTGAATACGAATCCGGCGGAGGCCTGGCATATTGCTTTGTATAGTGAATTTGATTCGTTGGAAGATGTAAAAGCCTATTCTACTCATCCGGAACATGTGGCCGCCGGAAAAATTATAGCCGGTGCGAAAGAAAGCAGGGCTTGCGTGGATTATGAATGATAAAAGTATTTAATGATGAGAAAGATAAGTATTCTGTTATCCCTGCTGTTTTGTTTTTTTGCAGCAACGAATGCACAGATCTATGATCCGGTAAAGTTTAAGACCGCTTTAACTCCGGTTTCGGATACTGAGGCTGAAATCATATTTACTGCCGCGATTGAATCCGGATGGCATGTTTATTCTACCGGTCTGGGTGATGGACCTGTTTCCGCGACATTCCATATCGAAAAGACGGATGGGGTAGAACCGGTCGGTAAGTTAACGCCTCGTGGCGAAGAGGTTGAGAAGTTCGACCCAATCTTTCAGATGGACGTACGCTATTTCGAGACGAAAGGCGAGTTTGTGCAGAAGGTGAGATTTACCGGATCGGAATATGTCATTACGGGATATTTGGAATATGGCGCATGCTCTGATGAAACTTGCTTGCCTCCGGCCGAGATTCCGTTTACATTTTCGGGACGGGTTTCAAAAACAGCGCAGGCCACGACAGAAACTGAAGAAACAAAGAACAGCAAGGCGGAGGAACCTGTTGCAGATGAGGGAGAAACTACCGGAAGCCATGCTGTTCCGGCCGGCGATTTATGGTCGCCCGTAATCAGCGAGTTACAGGCATTGGGTGGGATGACTTCCCGGAAAGATATGTCATGGCTGTATGTTTTCTTTGCAGGGTTTGCCGGTGGACTACTGGCTTTGTTTACGCCTTGTGTATGGCCGGTTATCCCCATGACCGTAAGTTTCTTCCTGAAACGTACGGAAGATAAGGCAAAAGGTATTCGTGATGCAGTGAAATATGGAATATCGATTATTGTGATTTATGTCACTTTAGGCGTTGTGATTACCTTGATTTTTGGCCCGAATGCGTTAAATGCACTTTCTACCAACGCCATATTCAATGTTTTATTCTTCCTGATGCTGATCATTTTTGCCGCATCTTTCTTTGGGGCGTTTGAAATTACGCTGCCATCCGGATGGAGCACTTCTGTTGACAGTAAGGCGGAACAGACCGGTGGATTAATCAGCATCTTCCTGATGGCATTTACTCTGGCATTGGTTTCTTTCTCCTGTACGGGGCCGATTATTGGTTTTGTATTGGTTGAAGTTGCCACAACGGGGAATCTTGTCGGTCCGGTAATTTGTATGTTTGGCTTTGCTCTTGCGTTAGCCTTGCCGTTTACCTTATTTGCACTCTTCCCATCCGGATTGAAGTCCATGCCTAAATCCGGCGGATGGATGAATATGATTAAAGTGACCTTAGGTTTCCTTGAGCTTGCTTTTGCTTTGAAGTTCCTTTCTGTTGCCGATCTTGCTTACGGATGGGGTATGCTGGACAGGGAAACGTTTCTGGCATTGTGGATCGTGATATTTGCTTTACTGGGCGTGTATCTGCTTGGGAAGATCAGGTTTCCGCACGACGATGAGCATGCCAAAGTGAGTGTTCCGCGTTTTTTCATGGCGTTGATATCGCTGGCTTTCGCCATATACATGGTTCCGGGATTGTGGGGGGCGCCGTTAAAAGCCGTGAGTGCATTTGCTCCTCCTTTGAATACGCAGGACTTTAATTTGTATGCCGGGGAAGTACATGCCGGGTTTGATGATTATGATGCCGGTATGGAATATGCCCGTAAGAATGGGAAACCGGTTATGCTTGACTTTACAGGATATGGTTGTGTGAACTGTCGTAAAATGGAGTTGGCCGTATGGACGGATTCGAAAGTGAGTGAGATCATCAACCGTGATTACGTGTTGATCACGTTGTATGTGGATAATAAGCAGCCTTTGCCCGGACAGATCAAGGTGACTGAAAACGGCAGGGAACGCACATTGCGCACCTTAGGCGACAAATGGAGTTATCTGCAACGTGTGAAGTTCGGAGCTAACGCACAGCCTTTCTATGTACTGATAGACAATGATGGTAAGCCGTTGAACAAATCTTACGCATACGATGAAAACATCGATAAGTATGTCGACTTCCTGCAAACCGGTCTGAAGAACTACAGGAGCGGTGACGCGCCGCTGCGAAGTTCTTTATAATTCAAATAAGGTATGGAATGAAGAAGATTATTAATCCTTGGACAGGGATTGAAGGATATAACTGTTTCGGCTGTGCTCCAACGAATGAGGCGGGTGTGAAAATGGAGTTCTATGAAGATGGCGGTGAGGTTGTTTGTATATGGAAGCCGCGTCCGGAATATCAGGGATGGATAGATACGTTGCATGGTGGAATACAAGCCGTGTTGCTGGATGAAATCTGTGCCTGGGTCACCCTTCGTAAACTACAGGCAACCGGTGTGACATCCAGGATGGAGACCCGTTACATGAAGCCGGTCATGACTACGGAAGATCATGTGACACTTCGCGCACACATCGTGGAAGTCAGACGTAACATAGTTATAGTTGAGGCGTGTCTCTATAATTCCGGGGATGAACTGTGTACAAAAGCGCTATGTACTTACTTTACCTTCTCCCGGGAGAAGTCAAAAAATGAAATGCACTTCTCCTCTTGTGATATCGAAGAGTGATTTTTTGTAATTAATCTCAAATCGTAAATAAATATGGTGTTAAGAATTGCAGTGCAGGCCAAAGGCCGTCTTTTTGAAGAAACCATGGAGCTGTTGACTGAATCGGATATAAAACTCAGTCTTTCGAAGCGTACGTTGTTGGTTCAGTCATCGAACTTTCCGGTTGAAGTCTTGTTCTTGCGCGATGATGATATTCCTCAATCTGTGGCGACAGGAGTAGCAGACTTGGGTATTGTCGGTGAGAATGAGTACGCTGAGAAGAAAGAGAACGCCGAAATCATTAAACGTTTGGGATTCAGCAAGTGCCGCTTGTCTTTGGCTATGCCGAAAGATATCGAATATCCGGGAGTAGAATGGTTCCATGGCAAAAAGATTGCAACTTCCTATCCGGTTATCCTGGAAGGCTTCCTGAACGCTAACGGGGTGAAAGCCGAGATTCACGTGATTACGGGATCGGTTGAAGTGGCTCCGGGTATAGGAATGGCTGATGCCATTTTTGATATCGTAAGTTCCGGATCAACCTTAGTCAGCAATCGCCTGAAAGAGGTGGAGGTCGTGATGAAGTCCGAAGCGCTGCTAATCGGCAATAAAGATATGAGCGCCGAGAAGAAGGAGATTCTGAATGAGCTTCTTTTCCGTATGAACGCCGTAGAAGCCGCCGAAGACAAAAAATATGTGTTGATGAATGCTCCACGGGATAAAGTGGAGGAAATCATCTCTGTATTGCCGGGTATGAAGAGTCCTACCATTATGCCGCTGGCGCAAGAAGGATGGTGCTCCGTACATACCGTTCTGGATGAAAAACGTTTCTGGGAAATCATCGGTAAGCTGAAAGCCCTGGGCGCCGAAGGTATACTGGTATTACCCATAGAGAAGATGATCGTTTAGTAAATTGAAAGTTGAAAATTGAAAATTGAAAATTATCTTTTGTCAATCCGCATTTAACTTTCAGTTTCCAATTAACTTTCAATCCGCATTTAACTTTCAATTTTCAATTTTCAATTTTCAATTTAACAAGATGGAAATACTGAAATATCCTTTACCTGAGCAGTGGGCCGGAATATTAAAGCGTCCGGTGCTGGAAACGGAAAGTCTTTTTGATACCGTTCGTACGATTATTGAAAAAGTCAGAACCGGGGGAGACCGTGCATTACTTGAATATGCTTCAACTTTCGACAAAGTGAATCTGGAGTCGCTGGCGGTGACCGGATCCGAGTTGAAAGAGGCGGAGGCCGGAGTGAGCATTGAATTGAAGTCGGCGCTGCGTATGGCGCTGCGTAATATTGAGGTTTTTCATTCCGCGCAGCGCTTTGAGGGGAAAAAGATCGGAACGACGGACGGTGTGGCGTGTTGGCAGAAAGCCGTAGCCATTGAGAAAGTGGGGCTTTATGTGCCCGGAGGAACTGCCCCGTTATTTTCTACTGTATTGATGCTGGCTGTTCCCGCAAAGATAGCAGGATGTAAAGAGATCGTGCTTTGTACGCCTCCCGACAAGCAGGGGAAAATACATCCCGCCATACTGTTTGCCGCCGGACTGGCCGGCGTAAGCAAAATCTTTAAAGCGGGTGGGGCGCAGGCCATTGCCGCTATGGCTTACGGAACGGAAAGTATTCCCAAGGTATATAAAATATTTGGTCCGGGAAACCAGTATGTAACGGCTGCAAAGCAACTTGTCGGTCTTCGTGAGGTTGCTGTCGATATGCCTGCCGGTCCGTCTGAAGTAGAGGTGTTGGCTGATGAGACGGCTAATCCGGTATTTGTTGCTGCGGATATGCTTTCACAAGCTGAACATGGGGCCGACAGTCAGGCTGTGTTGGTTACGACCTCAGAGGAACTGTTGAAAGAGGTGGGGTATGAAATCGAACGTCAGTTAGGCTGTCTGAAGCGTCGCGATATTGCTGAAGCATCGTTGAGAAACAGTAAGCTGATACTTGTCAGGGATATGGATGAGGCCATGGAACTGACGAATGTATATGCTCCCGAACATCTGATCATTGAGACTGAAAACTATATGGAATTGGCGCAGAGAGTAACGAACGCCGGTTCTGTGTTCCTGGGACATTTTACTCCTGAGAGTGCGGGCGACTATGCATCGGGTACCAACCATACACTCCCGACGAATGGTTATGCAAAGGCATATAGCGGAGTGAGCTTAGATAGTTTTATTAAAAAAATAACGTTCCAGGAGATTCAACGCCGGGGTATAGTTCTGTTGGGGCCTGCCATAGAAGTAATGGCCGCCGGTGAAGAGCTGGACGCCCATAAAAATGCCGTGACCGTAAGATTAAAGGAGATAAACCGTAAATGATATGAAAACATTGCAAGAACTGACCCGTCCCAATATTTGGAATCTCAAGCCGTACTCGTCCGCCCGTGACGAGTATAAAGGTTTTACTGCTTCCGTGTTTCTTGACGCGAATGAGAATCCGTATAATTCACCGAATAACCGCTATCCTGATCCGTTGCAACAGGAGTTGAAAGCCGGGATTGCCGGACTCAGGAAGGTGCTTCCGGAGCAAATCTTCCTGGGAAACGGCAGCGATGAAGCGATTGACCTGGCGTTCCGTGCATTTTGTGAGCCCGGACAGGATAATGTTGTAGCCATCGACCCCACGTATGGCATGTATCAGGTTTGCGCGGATGTGAACAATGTGGAATACAGGAAGGTCCTGCTGGACGAATCGTTCCGGTTTTCTGCGGAGAAACTGTTGGCTGCTACGGATGACCGTACGAAGCTGATCTTCCTGTGCTCGCCCAATAATCCGACGGGCAATGAACTGCCGCGGGATGAAGTGGAGAAGACCCTGAAAGGATTCGACGGCCTGGTGATACTCGATGAAGCCTATAACGACTTTTCCGGTACGCCCACGATGTTGGCTCATCTGGGAGAGTATCCGAATCTTGTCGTGCTTCAAACGTTCTCAAAGGCTTGGGCTTCGGCAGGCATCCGCCTGGGCATGGCGTTTGCTTCACCGGACATCATCGCGCTGTTCAACAAGATCAAATATCCCTATAATGTGAATCTGCTCACCCAGAAAGAGGGGTTGAACAGATTGGAAAACTGCCGCGAGACAGAGCGCTGGATAAAGATATTGATTGAAGAACGGAAGGTTTTGATGAAGGACGTTGCAAAACTTCATTGTGTCGGGAAGGTCTTTCCATCCGATGCGAACTTCTTCCTCGCCCGCGTAACCGATGCCGTGGGGATCTATAATTATCTGGTGTCTTTGGGCATCATCGTGCGTAACCGCCATACGGTGGCCTTATGCGGTGACTGCTTACGCATAACCGTAGGTACGCGGGCGGAGAATGAACAATTGATTGAAGCGCTTAAAAAATACAAAACCGGCTTATGAAGAACTTGACAGCGGCGCCCCGCCGCAAGGTATTGTTTATAGATCGTGACGGAACGCTTGTGATTGAGCCTCCGGTCGATCGGCAGTTGGATGCTTTCGGGAAATTGGAGTTTTATCCCAAGGTGTTCCGGAATTTAGGCTTTATCCGTTCCAGACTTGATTTTGAGTTTGTGATGGTGACCAATCAGGATGGTCTGGGAACATCTTCTTTTCCTGAGGAGACGTTCCGGCCGGTTCATGACCTGATCATGAAAACGTTTGAAGGGGAGGGGATCGTGTTCGACAATGTATTGATCGACCGTAGCTTCCCGGAAGATAACGCCATTACCCGTAAACCGCGTACAGGAATGTTGACCGGATATTTAAATCGTCCGGACTACGATCTGGCGGGCAGTTTTGTTATCGGCGACCGTACGACGGATGTTGAACTGGCCGGGAACCTGGGTTGCCGCGCTATCTTTTTGCAGGATTCCACCGTACAGCTAAAGGAAAAGGGCCTGGAAGAATATTGTGCGTTGGCGACTACCGATTGGGACCGGATCACCGAATTTCTGTTTGCCGGAGAGCGTAAGGCGGAAGTTCGTCGTACAACTAAGGAAACGGATATTTATGTCGCGTTGGATATGGATGGCGACGGAACGTGCAGGGTATCGACCGGATTAGGCTTTTTTGATCACCTGCTGGAGCAGATAGGTAAACATTCGGGTATAAACCTGACGATCGAGGTGAAAGGCGACCTGAATGTGGATGAACATCATACCATCGAGGATACGGCTATCGCTTTGGGTGAATGTCTCTACCGGGCTTTGGGCGACAAACGCGGTATGGAACGTTACGGATATGCTCTTCCGATGGACGACTGCCTGTGTCAGGCGGTGTTGGATTTCGGGGGCCGTCCCTGGCTGGTCTGGGAGGCCGCGTTCAGGAGGGAAAAGATCGGTGATATGCCGACAGAGATGTTCCTGCACTTTTTTAAATCGCTGAGTGACTCGGCTAAGATGAACCTGAACATTAAGGCCGAGGGACAGAATGAACATCATAAAATAGAAGGAATATTCAAGGCATTCGCCCGCGCCGTTAAAATGGCTGTGAAAAGAGACGTATACCGGTTTCATTTGCCCTCGACGAAAGGATGTTTATAAGAATACATCTGATTTTATCCCTTTTTCATATTAAAACGGCGCTATAAAATTATCATAGCGCCGTTTTATATTTAGAAAAGCTCCGCGACGAAATCTTTGTGCTTTTCTACATTTAAAAAAGCTCTGCGACGAAATCTTTGTGCTTTTCTACATTTAAAAAAGCTCTGCGACGAAATCTTTGCGTTTTTCTAATTTTAAAAAAGTTCTGCGACGAAATCTTTGCGCTTTTCTATATTTAAAAAAGCTCTACGACGAAATCTTTGCGTTTTTTTAATTTTAAAAAAGCTCTACGACGAAATATTTGCGTTTTTCTAACTTTAAAAAAGCTCTGCGACGAAATATTTGCGTTTTTCTAACTTTAAAAAAGCTCTACGACGAATATTCGCCCTGTTTTCAGCATCATATTCCCATAACCGGAAAAGTCATACTCATTTCAGATGATAATCCGCATCATTTTTCATAAGTTTTAGGTATTGACGTCTTTGGGATCTTCGTCTACCTTTGCACCGCAAATCAGCTTCTGTTTAAGCCGTTTGCATTTTAATAGTAACTGATTTAACAACTAATTCTTATCGACAAATGAAAACCAAACATGTATTCTTAATGATTGTCGCCGGCCTGTTGGCCGCGTCTTGCAGTGATGATGACGCTCCCGATTACGCTTCCCGGATAGCCAGAACATATACGGGCGCTATAGAACTTTCCGTATCGGGCGTTCCGGTGAGTAGTTATATCGGAATGGGTAAAACGTTAGAAATAAGTCGCGTAAACAATGATTCGATTGTGGCGGTGCTGACCATTGATTACGGAACAGGCGCTATGGCCGTTGAAAAAGTAACCGCCGGTGCAAAAGTGACATACAAAGACGGCAAATACGCGCTGACCGGAGGCGAAACCGTTACGCCCGCCGGAAGTTACAACATAACAGCGACTCTCACCGGTGAGATCAGTGACGAAAAGACCGATATAACGATCTCTTTCAAACCCGGAAGTATGCCAATGGCAATTGTAGCCAGATTCTCAAGTGTAAGTGCGAGCCGTACCGTGACGGTAGATGCCTCAGATTACATGAAATGGGTCTATTTCTCCTTTGAAAACGGCGTAACAGGTACATATACCGCATACCTGGATGACAACGGAGTTGCCGATGGAACTGTTGTCGACGGTAATGGCTACAAGGTTAACGAAAGCAGCTTCGATTGGGACATCGCCATTCACCGCGAAGACATAAGAACCAACGGCGCCGGGGCGCATAACACCGAAAAGACTGATTTGTCGGAAGTGACTTCCGTTCCGGCAGGTGTTGAGTATACGGCAGATGTTTCTACGACAGGTAAAGTCATTCTCGATATGTCCGGCATGATGCAGGGCAATATTAAATACGGGCCGTTCAAGCTGAACGAAACGCTGTGCGGATGGTTAACAAAGAACATTTCGGTTATGCCACCCGTATACGCCATTCATAATTATGTGTACGTTATCCGGCTGGCTGACGGCAAATACGCCAAGATTCAGTTTACCGACAGGACGAACGATACCAGCGTATCAGGGCATATCACTTTTACCTACGCGTATCCTGTAGAATAAAATCCGTAACAAGATGAAAAGAATATCATTGATCATAGCGGTATTATCCTTATTCATGCCCTGTACGCTTCGGGCGAACGATAATGAGAACGCATCTCAATATACCTTCAGGGGTGTAGTTGTCGACGAAACAGGCAGCGCACTTACCGGCGCTTCCGTTCGTGTGGCCGGCACGACCCTTGGCGCCGGCACAAACGCAAAAGGGGAATTTTCCGTCAGGCTCAAAGAAGGAAAATATACGCTGGTTGTCAGTTTTACCGGATATGCCACACAGGAATACCCTGTCACCGTACCGCAAAAAGAGGCGTTGACCTGCAGGCTGCAACCTTCCGACAATGATCTGGACGAAGTTGTCGTTACCGGAACACGTACGGAGAAACCGCTGAAAGACGTACCTGTACTGACCCGCGTCATTACCCGGGAGCAAATCGTTAAACTCAATCCTGTAAATCTGCAAACGGTACTGGAATATGAGCTGCCGGGCATTCAGTTCGGCAGACACCATGGTACGGGCCTTCCGACCCTGACTTTCCAGGGGACGGAAGGAAACTATGTCCTGTTCCTGATCGACGGTGAACGCGCGGGTGGGGAAGGGGCTGCCGACAATACCGATTTCGACCGTTTCAATATAGATGACATCGAACGCATTGAAGTGATAAAAGGAGCTGCCTCAACCCTGTACGGCTCGAATGCATTGGGCGGAGTGATAAATATCATTACCAGAAACGCCAACCGTCCGTTCGTGGGGAGCGTTTCCGGGCAATACAGCAACCGGAATGCCGAGAAATATGCCGTATCGGCAGGAACGAAGCTCCACCGCTTTTCTTCCTATACCACAGTCGGCTACCGCAAAAAAGATGCTTTTCAGCTATCGGATACCGAAGGAACAAAAACGATATACGAACGCCCCGACGGTAGCGCCGAAGTCGTAACAGGCGCAACAAGCACGACATCCATATCGGGATATGAGATCTGGCATGCCAACCAGAAATTCGGTTATGTCTTTACGGATAAACTCAGCGCCGAACTAACGGGTTCACTCTATCAGAACCGCATGATCAACGCCGATAAATCGGCAAAGACACAAAGCCGCTTCAATGATTATACACTGAATGTCGGACTGAACTATATATTCAATGTAAACCACCGGTTGGATTTCAGTTATTATATGGACGACTTCATCAAGTACACCGACTACACAGTAGCAGATCGCAGCAAGGATAAGACATTCGATAACTTCAATCATGTCTTCCGTCTGAACTACACGGGAAATTTCCTGGAAAAGCATACCGTTACCGCCGGCGCTGAAGTCAATTTGGAAAGCCTGAAACATTATATGTTTGAGGATACGACCAAACACAATGTGGAAAGTTACGTGTTATATCTGCAGGAAGACTGGCGGGTTACGGATAACTTCAGTCTGGTGGCCGGCGTACGGGCCGACCACCACTCCCGTTACGATCTGCACGTAACCCCCAAAGTCTCACTGATGTACAAGCTGAGCGATTTTACCCTCCGTGGCGGTTATGCATCGGGGTTCCGCTCTCCGTCATTGAAAGAATTATATTCGGAATGGAACCATCAGGGTATGTTCTACCTCGTAGGAAACGAAGAGCTGAAACCGGAAACGAATCATCATTTCTCGCTCTCTTCGGAATACACAAAAGGCGTTTTCAATGCATCGGTATCGGCTTACTACAACAAATTTTCCGACAAGATCGCAATGACCGGAGGTCAGAACGAAGAAAAAAAGCGGTATGAAATGAAGTATGTCAACGCCGACAAGGCGCGTACCACCGGAATGGATGCCACCGCCCAGCTTCGCTTCAGGTGGGGATTAAGTCTCAGAGGCTCGTATGCGTATGTTGACGATCATAATAATGTTGAAGGACATAACACCTCAAATGTCCGCCCACATTCCGTTACATTCAGTGCGGACTACTCACGCATGATCGGCAACGTTTGTCCCTCGCTGAGTTTCCGTGGACGTTGGATGAGTTCGGTAGATGCCTGGAATAAAGCGACGGACGGCACATTCTATTACCGCAAATATTACTCGCGTACGATTTGTTCATTAAATGGTGCCGTCCGGTTTCCCCGCGGTCTCCGCCTGAATGTCGGTTTGGATAACCTGTTCAACTTCAAGGACAGGAATGTGGCGAGCGACACTTCAATCTCTCCCGAACAGGGAATCGGTTTCACTTGCGGACTTTCTGTCAATATCGCAGACATGTTTAGATTATAATTAAACCATGAAGAAAAAACAACTCTTAACGGGTGGTGGTATAACCATCCTTCTGCTGATACTGCTGGGTGTATGGAATCTGTGGTTCGG
>JAIRNG010000057.1 GCA_031258135.1 Mediterranea sp. (in: CFB group bacteria) | reverse complement strand
GCCATTCATGCCGGCCTGGAGTGCGGGTTGTTCTTGGATAAATATCCTGCATTGGATATGATCTCTTTCGGACCGACATTGCAAGGCGTACACTCACCCGACGAAAGAATGCTTATTCCTACCGTGGATAAATTCTGGAGACATTTACTGGATATATTGGCAAATATCCCGTCAAAGAAGAAATAAGGAGTTAAAGGAGTTGAGGAGTTAAGGAGTTAGCGCTTCGCGCAGGAGTTAAAGCTCAAATACCATCCGGGCTAAGGTGCGAAGCGCCTGATAACTCCTTAACTTCTTAACTCCTTTAACTCCTGACTCCTGCGCGAAGCGCTAACTCCTGAATATGTTCCGACTGAATTACCTTTTACTTTTCTGCCTGTTTACAGTGCCCCTTTCTTCCCGGGAGAAAGAAACTTTCCGTGTGATGTTCTGGAATGTGGAGAACCTGTTCGATACGGAGCGGGATTCGTTGAAGCAGGATGAAGAGTTCACTCCGGCCTCCATGCGTGGTTGGAATACCGGGCGTTATAAAAAGAAAATGGCGGATGTCTCCCGTGTGATTACTGCTGTGGGAGAGTGGGAGCCTCCTGCTTTGGTCGGGTTGTGCGAAGTGGAGAACGACAAAGTCTTGCATTACCTGACCCGCTACTCCCCACTGAAGTCGCACGGATATCAGTATGTCATGACGGAATCTCAGGATTTGCGCGGCATTGATGTTGCTCTCCTGTATCAGAAAGATAAGTTCAGGTTGCTTGGCCATAACCATATACGCACGGATTTAGGCATTAATGAACGTCCTACGAGGGACATACTCCATGTCACCGGATTGGCGCCGACCAAAGATACCCTGGATGTTATGGTGGTGCATTTCCCGTCCCGTTCCGGTGGCGAACGGGAGAGTGAACCGAAACGGTTGCTCGTCGCCCAACGGTTGAGAAACGCCGTCGATTCTTTGATTGCAGTACGTCAGGAAGCCAGAGTGATCATTATGGGCGACTTCAATGACTATCCTGAGAATCGTTCCATCAGGGAAGTTCTGGGAGTTAAACTTTTAGGAGAAACTTCTGACAAAGACGCCCTGTATCACTTGTTTGCACATAAAGCGGTGGGGAAAGATAAAGATCAGGAGATGCATGCGGAGTTCAGTGGTGGTTATGGCTCTTATAAATACCGGGGAGAATGGGGGATATTCGATCATTTGATTGTGTCGGGTAAACTTCTGGATTCAAGCGCCTGCTTCCATACCGGCGAAAGTCATGCCGGCGTCGTTCGCCTTCCTTTTCTATTTGTTGAAGATGAGAAGTTCGGTGGTTTGCAGCCGTTCCGTACCTATAACGGCGTAAGATATCAGGGTGGCTATAGCGATCATCTTCCTGTCCGGGGCGATTTTGAATTATTCTTTGATTAGCTTTATATTAAATGATTACCAAAGCTCCAACCCAAATTCTTCTCTGAGTTGTAGCAGAACCTCGTTTTTCTTTGCCATCGCCTGGAATTGCTCTACTTTTCCTACCGGTCTCTTCTTTTCTGTTGGCGCACTCACGCGCAGGGTCATTTTTATTTGCCGGTTGTTGAGCTGTTTTCTCAGATGCGATTCTATGTTTGGCTGGAGTGACATAAACTCTTTGACAACATATTCATTGTCGAGCAGAACCTCGAAAGTGACATCATCCAATAGTTTTACGCGTATGTTCTGCATGCGCATGGCGGTCGATTTATTGTCCTGGGGAAGTAGCGCCGCAAATTCCTGCCAGCAGAAGTTTAGCTTGCTTTCGTCGAAAGGAGAATCCTGTACCTCAGTTTGTTGCTGTTGTGGCGTTTCGGGAGCTGCCGGTGCCGGGTTTTGTCTGGCTTGCTCTTGTTCCATGAGTTTCCGCGCAGAAGTCGAAACCGCTTCCGGCGATACTACCGGTATACCTCTTTCCCCGGCGCTGGGGTTGGTGAGTTGAGCGATGAAATCGGGCGGTGCAGCGACCGTTACAGGCGCCGTGGGTTGAGACACAACAGGGGCGGCCTGCGACTGCTGAGCTGTCGCAGGCTGCTTAAATATGGGTTTTATAATCTGTTTAGGGGCAAGCCCATGGCCGACATCCTCTTCCTCGACGGTGAGCTGCGCTACCTGTATCAGAGTCAGTTCAACCAGCAATCGTTTGTTTTTGCTGCTGCGATAATTCATATCGCAGTCGTTGCACAATTTCATCGCGCGATACAGGAATTGTAGCTTGCATTTCTGCGCCTGTTCCTGATAGCGTTGGCGGATGCTTGCGCCTACTTCGAGTAATACCAGCGTCGATGCATCCCTGGCGACAAGCAGGTCGCGGAAGTGTGACGACAATCCGGTGATGAAATGACTGCCATCGAACCCATGGTTCAACACGTCGTTGAACAACAGCAGGGCTTCGGATACTTTATTTTCAAGGAAATGATCCGTCAGGCGGAAATAATATTCGTAATCCAGTACGTTCAAGTTCTCAATCACACTTTGGTAAGTGATATTTCCCTGGGTGAAGCTGACAACCTGATCGAAGATGGACAACGCATCGCGCATACCGCCGTCGGCTTTCAGTGCAATGACATTCAGCGCTTCCGGTTCGGCGGTTACGTTTTCCTTTGCCGCCACGTATGACAGATGCTCTACGGTGTCTTCAACGCTGATGCGGTTGAAGTCGTAGATCTGGCAACGCGACAGGATCGTGGGTAATATCTTGTGCTTCTCGGTGGTTGCCAGAATAAATATGGCATATTTCGGCGGCTCTTCCAGCGTTTTCAGAAAAGCGTTGAAAGCCGATGCCGAGAGCATGTGTACCTCGTCGATGATGTACACTTTATATTTTCCGATCTGTGGCGGAATGCGTACCTGCTCCACAAGCTGACGGATGTCATCCACCGAGTTGTTCGAGGCTGCGTCAAGCTCGTGAATGTTATACGAACGTTGCCCGTTGAATGCCACGCACGATTCACATTGATTGCAGGCTTCTCCTTCCGGAGTGAGGCTCATGCAGTTGATTGTCTTGGCGAAAATACGCGCACAGGTGGTTTTACCTACGCCTCGCGGCCCACAGAAGAGATAGGCGTGTGCCAGCTTCCATGTTGCGATAGCGTTTTTTAGTGTTGTAGTGAGCGCCCTTTGTCCCACTACCGAATCGAATGTTGATGGGCGATATTTACGGGCGGATACAATGTAGTTTTCCATAAAAATGCGGAAAGAATTCAAGTTTCCCACAAAAGTAGGGATTATTTTTCAGATTTGTCACCAGAGGTTATGTAGATCGTGGGGCATGTTCACCTGTATAAACAAGAAACTTGTCCAACAAACAACATGCTAAACACATTGAAGTTGAACAAGATTCTCAAAAGGACGATTGCAGGAGACTCAGGATTCACCCCCACTCCCTTAAATCGTTATGGGCTGAAACTTAAGCCGTTTTAGCTTTTGCCACCACAGCTTTGAAAGCTTCGGGATGATTCATCGCTAAGTCTGCTAAAACCTTACGGTTTATTTCGATACCGGCTTTATGCAAACCACCCATCAGTTTAGAATATGACAGACCTTCTAAACGGGCAGCTGCATTGATACGTTGTATCCAAAGAGCGCGGAAGTTTCTCTTCTTGTTTTTACGGTCGCGAAAAGCATAAGTTAACCCTTTTTCCCAGGTATTCTTAGCTACGGTCCACACATTTTTTCTTGCACCAAAGTAACCTCTGGTAAGTTTCAAAATTTTCTTTCTTCTTGCTTTTGAAGCAACATGATTTACTGATCTTGGCATAGTTTTTCTTTTTTTGAATGTTAGCGTCGTTACTCATGTAACGAACTTCAGGCTAATACATCCGGTTAATAACTACTTTAATAATACGCTTTTCGGTTATTTCATCGCTAAGAGTTCTCTCACCTGCCTTTCATCCACCGGATGAACAGTAGTAGCATAGCACAGGTTTCTTTTTCTCTTTTTTGATTTCTTAGTCAGAATATGACTATGAAAAGCGTGCTTTCTTTTGATTTTACCTGTTCCGGTAAGGGTAAACCTTTTTTTTGAACCGGAGTTAGTCTTCATCTTTGGCATCTTCATTCTTTATTTAATTATTAAACTATAAGTATGGCAACGCACTATACCTGCGCGTTACGCATTTCTTCTTCATTCTTCGTCCATGACAACTTCTGCTTTCTGGGCATCCGTCCTGAGTTTTTTCTGTGCTTCTTTCTTTTTAGGAGAAAGAGAAATGATCATACGCTTTCCTTCAAGCACCGGCATTTGGTCAACCTTTGCATAATCTTCAAGGTCGTTGGCAAAACGCAACAATAACACTTCGCCTTGCTCCTTAAACAAGATCGAACGGCCTTTAAAGAATACGTAGGCTTTTACCTTATCACCATCTTCAAGGAATCCTTTGGCATGTTTCAGTTTAAAGTTATAGTCATGATCATCGGTCTGCGGACCAAAACGTATCTCTTTCACATTAACCTTAACCTGCTTTGCTTTCTGTTCCTTCGCACGTTTCTTTTGTTGATACAGAAATTTAGAGTAGTCAATAATACGACAAACGGGGGGTTGAGCATTCGGTGATATTTCCACCAAGTCCAATTCGCGTTCCTGAGCCATTTTCAAGGCTTCAAAGATTGAATATACCTTCGGTTCGATATCATCTCCCACGATACGAACGTCTTTGGCACGAATCTGTTCATTGATTCTGTATTGCCCTTTTAAATCATTCTTCATTGAATAACGATTTCCTGTCTGTGTTTTGTTTACTACCAAATTAATTTCTTTTTATTCGTTAAGTAAAAGCTGACTTTAGAGCATTGTGTATGCTATGCTTTTACAATTGCGCACAAATTTACCACATATTTATCATACTCTGAACTTCTTCGTTCAGAATTTTACCAAATTCTTCAAATTTCATACTACCTCTATCGCCTTCGCCTTGCTTACGTACAGAAACTTCGCCGTTTTCGGCTTCCTTTTCACCGACGATAAGCATGTAAGGAATACGCTTCACTTCATTGTCACGTATTTTACGGCCGATCTTCTCGTTTCTGTCATCAACGATAGCACGAATATCCACCGTATCGAAGTATTTTCTCAGCCGCCCTGCATAGTCGTTGAACTTCTCGCTGATGGGAAGGATAGCAACCTGATCGGGAGCCAGCCACAATGGGAACTTACCGGCAGTATGTTCAATCAACACGGCTACGAAACGTTCCATTGAACCGAATGGCGCACGGTGGATCATAACCGGGCGGTGTTTCATGTTATCCGCCCCGGTGTATTCCAACTGAAAACGTTCGGGCAAGTTATAGTCAACCTGAATGGTTCCCAATTGCCATTTACGTCCCAAAGCATCACGTATCATAAAGTCCAGCTTAGGCCCGTAAAATGCGGCTTCACCATATTCGATGTTCGCTTTCAGGCCTTTTTCTTCGCAAGCCTCAATGATAGACTGCTCCGCCTTTTCCCAATTCTCATCGCTACCGATATATTTATCACGATTCACCTGGTCGCGCAAGGATATCTGCGCTTCAAAATTCTCAAAGTCCAGCGCTTTGAAAATGATAAAGATAATGTCCATTACACTCAGGAACTCTTCTTTCACCTGATCCGGACGACAGAAGATATGAGCATCATCCTGAGTAAAGCCGCGCACACGTGTCAGGCCATGAAGCTCTCCACTTTGTTCGTAACGGTAAACCGTTCCAAATTCAGCCAGGCGCAATGGTAATTCCTTATAGGAGTGAGGTTGCCACTTGTATATCTCACAGTGATGCGGACAGTTCATCGGTTTCAACAGATACTCCTCTCCTTCTTCCGGCGTGTGTATCGGTTGGAACGAATCCTTACCATATTTTGCATAGTGTCCCGAAGTCACATACAAATGTTTGCTGCCAATGTGTGGTGTCATTACCTGCTGGTAGCCGAAACGTTTTTGAATCTTTTTCAGAAAGTCTTCCAGACGCAGACGCAATGCAGTTCCTTTAGGCAACCACATCGGAAGTCCCTTTCCTACGTTTTCCGAGAACATAAAGAGTTCCATTTCTTTACCAATCTTACGATGGTCGCGTTTCTTTGCTTCTTCCAGCATGACCAGATATTCATCCAGCATCTTCTTTTTCGGGAAGGTAATGCCATAGATACGGGTCAGCATCTTACGGTCTTCCCGTCCGCGCCAGTAAGCTCCCGCCACTGAAGTCAGTTTGATAGCTTTAATCGGTGCGGTAGTCGTCAAGTGCGGCCCACGGCAAAGGTCGGTAAACGCCCCTTGTGTATAGGTGGTGATATGTCCATCTTCCAGTTCGGAGATCAATTCGGTCTTGTATGTTTCACCACGGTCGCCAAATATTTTCATGGCATCCGCCTTAGCGATATCCGCTCTCACTACCGCTTCTTTCTTTGTAACAAGCTCTGCCATTTTCGCCTCAACTTTAGGCAGATCGGATTCCTTGATCTGTACTTCCCCCGGATCTACGTCATAATAGAACCCGTTTTCAATGGCCGGGCCGATACCAAACCGAATCCCCGGATAAAGTTCCTGAAGAGCTTCAGCCAACAAGTGAGCGCTGGTATGCCAGAAAGCATGTTTACCTTCTTCGTCTTCCCATTTATAAAGTTTAATGGTCGCATTCTCATGGATCGGACGTCCCAAGTCATAGATTTGACCATCTACGCCACAAGCCAGAACATCTTGCGCCAGACGAGGACTGATGCTCTCTGCAATTTGTAGCCCGGTAACTCCTTTTTCGTATTCACGAACAGATCCATCGGGAAAGGTAATTGTTATCATATTGTTTTATAATTTTATTTTTTGCCTGCAAATATACATGATATTTTGGAGCAATCCTAAAAGTTTGAACCTCAGATTAG
>JAIRNG010000026.1 GCA_031258135.1 Mediterranea sp. (in: CFB group bacteria) | reverse complement strand
TTATAGGTTTTATTCGGGATAAAGATAATTAATCCGTCCTTAAATTCTATCATTATGCATAACTTTCTATTGAATGGCATGTGCAAAGGCGCAGGATAGCAGAACAATCATCCGGATTCCCTTCCGGATCATACTTTCTTCAGGCCACCCCTACATAGCGTTTTTTTTGCTTAAAAAGTCCCACAAGTCCCACAGAGGCCTGTTAACCATTTGATTTACAGGGCGTTATGACGTGTGGGACTTTCTAAAAAAGTCCCACAGAAGTCCCACAAGTCCCACAGTCCGGTGAGCGGATTTATTTAAATAGAATCTGACAATTTTATCTCCTTTTCTTTTCTTTATTTCTTCCTTTTTCCTTTTGTAATTCCGATTATTTTCGTATATTTGCAAGCCTTTAAAATTCCTCTCCATCTAGGTGGAGAGGGTTGCTCCATCCGGGTGGAGAAACCGTCCCCATCCAGGTGGGGAAGGCGGCTCCACCCGGGTGGGGAAAAGGTTAAGTAAACGGATAAATCATTTAAACAAACAGGTTATGCAGTTATATGTCGTTCGGCCGAAAGTCGACAAGAGTAAAAAAGAAGAGAAAGTGCTTTATTATGGAGTTCCGGTTGCTTCGGGGCAGGTCGATGCCGACCATCTGGCCTGGGAGATCAGTGAACGCTGTTCATTAACCGCCGCCGATGTGCTGGCGACAATCAGTGCGTTGAGCGACGTGATGCAACATCATCTGCTGATTGGGAACACGGTTTACCTGAAAGGCATCGGCCTGTTCTCCGTGTCGGCCAGTAGCTCCGGCTGTGCTACGCCTAAAGAATGTACGCCGGCTAAGGTGACGGCGCAGCGCGTATGTTTTAAGGCCGACAGCATTATGCGGAGCATTCTGGCGAGAATGAAATATAAATTCAGTGAACGGGCAAAAAAGAAAAGATGAAAATAACACAATACCGCAACGACGGCAACGTGCAGACGCAACGCACGATAGATATGGAAACAGCTTTGACTGCCATGCGGACAGAGACGAAAAGCAAACCCGTGTCGGTGATGCGCGACAGGTTACGATTTGCCATACCGGAAGTAAAAAACGAATTTGTCCGGAAAGTGCCTTTGATGACATTCGGAGGGATATTCCGCAAAAAGGAAAGCCGGCAGGAAATGGTTGTCTATAATGGAGTGGTGATGCTTGAGGTTAACAGGCTGGCCGATATGAAAGAGGCCGTAAAAGTGCGTGACCTGGCATCGACACTGCCGCAAACACTGTTGGCATTTGTGGGGTCAAGTGGAAAGAGCGCGAAAATACTTATACCTTTTACGCTGCCCGACGGCACGTTGCCCCAAACCCCCGAACAGATTGAAATGTTCCATGCCCAAGCCTATCGCGATGCCGTGAAGTGGTATCAACCTCAGTTGAAGCGGGAGATCGAACTGAAAAAACCGGTGCCTGAATTATGCTGCAGGATGACTTTTGACCCGACACTGTTTTACAACCCCAATGCCGTGCCTATCCGGATAGAACAACCCGTGCGCATGCCCGTCGAGCCGACGTTCTCCGAATGTCAGCAGGAAATAAGCGATCCGCTGCAACGGCTTTTGCCCGGTTACGAACGGTATTGGATCATCAGCACACTGTTCGAAACCGGTTTATCGAATGCTCTGGCGAAGTTGGATAGAGTAGATACGGAGGAGGATATCCACCCGTTTCTGGTCCGGCTGGCCGAAAACTGCTACGATTCCGGATTGTCGGAAGAAGATGCCATCCGGTTTACGCTGGTGCGGCGCGACCTGAAAAACTATGAACTGCCGGTGCGCGCCTGTTTCAAGAACGCCTATGCCGTGAGTCGGAAGTTTGGCGGAAAGCCCTGCATCACATCGGCCATGACGTTGGTGGCGCAGTTGGAAGAGTTTATGCAACGTCGCTATCAATTGCGGCGGAATACCGTCAAGGGTATAGTAGAATACCGTGAACTGAAATCGTACAGATTCGATTTCAGTCCGTTGACAAAACAGGCCGTTAACGGTATGGCGCTGAACATCACAGCCGAAGGGATTAACGCCTGGGATGTCGATGTGCGGCGTTATGTGGAGTCCGACCGGATTCCGGTGTACGATCCGATCGAAGAATACTTGTTTGCGCTTCCCAAGTGGGATGGGAAAGACCGTATCCGTGAACTGGCCCGGCGGGTGAAGTGTTCCAACCAGTGTTGGCCTGACCTGTTTTACATCTGGTTCCTGTCTATGGTAGCACATTGGCTGCAACTGGATCGTCAGCATGCCAACAGTACGCTGCCCTTGCTTGTTGGTGATCAGGGATGCGGGAAATCTACCTTTTGTCTGAATATACTGCCACCCGGGTTGCGCGATTATTATACCGACAGTGTCGATTTCAGCAACCGCCGGGATGTGCAGTTGGCCCTCAACCGGTTTGCGTTGATCAACATGGATGAATTTGATTCTATCGGTCCATCCTACCAGGGATTCCTGAAACACATCCTGCAAAAGGCAATCGTACAGACCCGTCGCCCGCATGGGAGTTCGACGGAACAATTGCGGCGTTATGCCACATTTATTGCCACAAGCAATAACTTTGATTTGCTGACCGACCCCACCGGAAGCCGTCGCTTCATCTGCGTCGAAGTGGAGGGCGTGATCAATTATGCGCACCCCATCGACTATGAGCAACTATATGCACAGGCCTTGTACGCGGTGCGTAATAAAGAGCGTTACTGGTTTACGCACGAGGAGGAGGCTTATATAACAAAGAGCAATCTGGGATTTCATCAGATACTGCCCGAAGAAGAAATGATCTTCTTATATTTCCGTTCGCCGCATGCAGGAGAGGATTTTGAGGAATTGACCTGTACCGATATACTGGAACGCATCCGGAAACGCCGTCCCGGATTCGAGTGTACCCGCTCCGTTGCCATGCGGTTGGGCAGGGTTTTGAGGAAGAATCTGCATAGCCGGAAGGGCAGGTATGGAACGGCGTATCAGGTGGTGGAGATTTGAGGGGAGAAAACTATGAAATTTAAATATTGATACCTATATTTACGCATAATTAAACACCTCAATGTTATGGGAAAGAAAATTCTTTTATTATCTGCTATTGCTTTTGCTATGAGTTCATGCTACACTTCAAGTGTATATCACGGAACCGTGACTAAACACACACCCCAGGTAGAGGTCGCCTCGAAACGTAATCATATACTTCTGTGGGGATTGTTACCTATAAAGGCAGAACAAAAAGCATCTGATATTTTAGGGAACAGAACGAACTACACCATACAAAACAAATGGACTCTTGTTGACGTACTTTTGAATTATATAACGTACGGAATATATTCTCCAACAACAACAACGTATTATGTTCCTTGGGATGAGATAAAGGAATAATAATGCCGCAGGATAATCCGTGTTTTCCGTGTAATCCGTGTCTAAAATTAAAATATTCAATTTATGAAACCCTCAACCCTTGTCACCATCGCCATCCTCTCCGGTTTGAATGTCGAAACAATATCCGCTCAGCAGTTAAACAAGCTAAGCGGAATTGTAGTAACAAAAGAGTCTGAACCCATTGAGCACGTCTATATTTTTGCCGAAAAGGACAGTATATGGAAAGAGACCTTCACAGATCCGGGCGGAAAATTTGAATTACCGCTCGAAAACGGAAACTACAAACTGAAAGGAGTCTATTTCAGTAAAATCCTTTTTGAGGAAGAATTAACCGTAAATTCCAACCTTAGCTTAGATACATTGCGTGTATCTCCCAATCTGTCACTGAATGAAATCATCGTCGAAGCCTTTCATAGTCCGGTTTCTCAGCGGGAAGACAAACTGATCTTTGATGTACAAAAGCTAAGCAAAATAGAAGGTTACAGCGCAAACGACATATTGAAATATGTACCCAAAGTCGTTATCGATTTCGACGGACAGCTTCAGGTAGGAAGCAAACCGGCGGCTGTTTATTTGAATAACCGGCGGTTATCGTCCGAAGAGATTATCCTGTTAAACAGCCTGAACGCCAAAGACATCTCCGAGATTGAGGTACAATCCACCCATGGGGGAGAATATGGTGTAGATATCCAGGGGGGCGTTATTCATATCAAAACAATAAAAAACCGTACGGGTTTCAATGCAACAGCCCAATTCCATGCGGTCTATCCGAAACAGGATTACTATACCCTGTCACCCAACCTGAACCTGTTCTTTGGTAAAGAAAAGTGGAATATCTATTCCACTTATAGCTTTAATCACGGCAGGGGCGGAAGTTATAGCGAAACGACCAACCATTATATTCAAAAGAATATAACCCATGAGGAATTTTACGAAGGCAGAAGCAAACCCCATCAGCATACCTACAAAATAGGAACGTTATGGGATATAAATAATGCCCATACGATAAGTATGGAATTTAACGGAGTGGCTAATCAGGGGAAAAGCACACCGAATTCCTGGATAAATCTGCTGAAAGATCGGGTATTGATTGACCGGGCGAAAGAAGAAAATATTTATTCGTCAAACTCTGATTTTTATAATGGCGTTTTATATCATGAATGGAGAATCGATACTCTGAAGAGTAATCTCAAAACATTATTGAATTATAATAATAAGCAAAGCTACTCCGACATTATTATCGATACCGAATATGAAAATTTTCCCGACAGGAACGTTTTTGAGCAAAACATTTCGACTGCCGGCGCAGAGAATTATTCCCTCAAATCCGATTTAAGAAAAAACTGGAAGAGCTCTTTGTCTTTACGGGCCGGTATCCAATATTCATACAGTAAAAGGAAAAGCGACAGGGAAACAAATAGCTTAGAAATAAATAGCTTATTGAGCGAAAACGCAGTTGAACAGTGGACTTATAACGAAGGTATTGCCGGAGCGTATATCGGCTTATCGAAAAATATCGGAGATGTTTTTTTGTATGGCAACATACGGATAGAACATACGAATATAGCCGGCAAGTCGGGAGAAACAAAAACGCTTCATAAGGATTACACCGAAATCTATCCGTATATTACTGTAAACCACAAGCTCAAACCCCGGCTGTCTTATGGCGTTTTATATACCAAATTTATCTATCGCCCTCCGTTCAATTTGATGAATAACTATTCAAACAGACTTTCCGACATCCTGTACGATGTAGGAAATCCTGACCTGAAGCCTCAGAACACCCATCTGGGACAAATCTCATTGGACTATGGAAATCATTCCACCTCTTTTGAAGTTTATTATGTCCCCGACGCTATTACAGAGTTCTTCGAAGAACGGGACGGCATCACGTATCATACCATTTTGAACTATGGCTACAGAACGACCTGTGGTATAAATCATCATTTCAACCACAATATTTTTAAATGGTGGTATACGAATCTTTTCGTTCATCTGGGTTACGAACAGGTTCCCAAAAGCTACAATAAAAGAGAACTATTCAGAGCATTCGTCACTTCAAACAATCGCTTCTCGGTTCCGGCAGTGGGTGATTTCCAATTTGCCTTCAACTACAATTCGGGAAGTATCAGCGGAAATGCACATACAAAAGGGAATTATGGAATGGATGTTTCGTACAGCCGGTCTTTCCTGAAAAACGTGTTGAATATGCAGTTAGGCGTTTCCGATATTTTTAATACCCGTGATCAGCATACCCGTGATTATGTGCCGACATTGGAATATCTATTTTACAGGAAACCCCTGTCGCGTGATTTCTGGATAAAACTAACCTATAATTTCAGCAACAAAGAAAAAGTAAACAAACAAAAGCTGAACAATCAGAATTCAATCATAAACAGGTTTTAATATGCGTAAGTTCCCGTTTTATGGACAACATGATGCCATGCAATGCGGGATTAGTTGTCTGCAAATGATATGTAAATATCATGGGAAATATTATTCACAGGAAAATTACCCTTTAACTTCTTGCCATCCAAACAAATTTGTTTCTCTGATAAAATATCCAAAATATCTTTGCCGTAATTTGTCAGGCAGGATCTGAGTATATCCGGTTCTAATACCGAAAACACACGATTGAAGGTATCATGAGAGGGTATACCATGTTCTAATCTGATAAATTCTTTTAAAAAAGGCTCATGTGTATTGCCAAATAAAACCATATTTTCATAATCTTCCCCATTACTCAAATATGTCAACAACCCTATCAACAAGATGTCCGACAACTTGTGAAGGCATTTTTTCTCTATGCGAAAATCTTCTACTTCTGATAAATAGCTATAAACGTTTTTCATCCTGCAAAACTATAAATTTCGTGCGTTTGCCCTGGTAAGGAATTGTTTTTCTAAGGATTGTACAGACTTTTATGTATCTTTGCGGCGAATTCAAAGCATTTATTTAATTATGGAAATAGTCGTTAGTGGAATACGCCCAACGGGTAACCTGCACATGGGAAATTATTTTGGCGCAGTGAAAAGTTTTGTTCAGATGCAAAATGCGTATGATTGCTATTTCTTCATT
>JAIRNG010000112.1 GCA_031258135.1 Mediterranea sp. (in: CFB group bacteria) | reverse complement strand
AAAAAGCTGCCTGCAAATTTCAAAAAGCTGCCTGCAAAAATCAAAAAGCTGCCTGCAAATCGGAAAGCAGATTGGCGATCTCACTAAATATCTCAACGTAATATTCAAATAAGTCAACGAGTTATTGAATTATTACGTCGAGTTATTGAATTATTACGTTGACTTATGTTTTTCAATCGTCCGTCAAACACTTCCGGCAGTCGGCGTAAACCAAAGAGATGAATTTCAAATACGCCGGTCAGTCATTTTCTTCTTAATTCCGGTTATCAGACATAAGTTATTGGTAATGAACGTCTTAAGAGATGTATCCTCTCGCAAAACTGTGGGACTTGTGGGACTTCTGTGGGACTTTTTTCGAAAGTCCCACACGTCATAACGCCATGTAAATCAAACAGTTAACAGGACTCTGTGGGACTTGTGGGACTTTTTAAGCGAAAAAAACGCTATGTAGGGGATGGAAAATGGAAATTTGTTCAACGAAGATGGGGTAAAATCAGTTGGTTGATGTTATCTTTGCACGGTACATTAAAACTTATTGCCGGACTCAATGCCTACTCTATTATTCGATGCTCCGATATTCGGCCCTGTCCATTCCCGCCGGCTGGGTGTGTCGTTAGGGATTAACCTTCTTCCTGCCGATGGTAAGGTTTGTTCTTTCGATTGTATCTATTGCGAATGTGGATATAACCGTGACTTCAAAACGAAATCCGGACTTCCTGCGCGCGAGGAGGTTCGTACCGCTTTGGAAAACAAGCTGAAGGATATGCGGTTGAATGGCCCCGCACCGGATGTACTGACATTTGCCGGAAACGGCGAACCAACCATTCATCCGCATTTTGCGGAAATCATCGGCGACACATTGGCATTGCGGGACAAGTACTTTCCGGAGGCCAAAGTCAGCGTTTTAAGTAATGCCGCTCATCTTAACCGTCCGGCTGTTTTTGAAGCATTAAGCAGGGTCGACAACAACATATTGAAACTCGATACGGCCGACGAGAAGTACATGCGTCTGCTGAATCGTCCGAGGGCGACATATTCCCTGCCGGAAGTGATTGAACGGTTGAAAGCCTGTCATGGAAATTGCATCATACAGACCATGTTTCTGAAAGGCGCATACCACGGGAAAGATATGGATAACACATCCGATGTCCATGTCCTTCCCTGGATAAAAGCAATAAAAGAAATCGCCCCCCGGCAGGTGATGATCTATACCATTGAACGCGAAACGCCGGATCATGACCTGATAAAGGCGTCACACGAAGAACTGGACCGCATTGTATCCCTGCTCGCCCGGGAAGGGATTTATGCTACCGCCTCTTATTAGCGGCAAAGTGATGCCGTCAGATGTAAATCATACAAAAAGTCTTATAAAAAATATCAGATATGAAAAGAATAACCGTTAAAGAATTAACCGATAACTTTATTGAAGCCATCGGAAAAGAGTGGATGCTTGTCACAGCAGGCAATAAGGATTCTTTCAATACGATGACTGCCAGTTGGGGCGCCACAGGTTTCTTGTGGAATAAACCTGTGGCGTTTGTATTCATACGTCCCGAGCGTTATACGCACGAGTTTACCGAACAAAATGATTGTTTCACCCTCTCTTTTCTGGGCAAAGAACACAAAGGTGTTCACAACGTGTGCGGATCAAAATCGGGCAGGGAAACAGACAAGGTAAAAGAAACCGGATTAAGACCCGTTGTATCTGAAAAAGGTAATATATTGTTTGAACAGGCACGCCTTTCTTTGGAGTGCCGCAAACTGTATACCACCGAACTGAAAAAGGAAAATTTCCCTGACGAGTCCATTCCCAAACAATGGTATGATGCTGCACACGGTGGTTATCACACGGTATATATCGCAGAGATTACGGACATCTGGATGAAAGATTAATCCTAAACACCCTCTTTATCAGAACATATAACCACAAGAAACCATGAAATTTCTATTTTTATAATGGTACTTTTTCGAGATGTTCTTCAATCCCAATTCGTAGCCTATCGTAAATTGTATCCGTTTAACGAATTCAAGTCCTATTTGACTACCCATACCTGCATCGAACCTGTTAAGGTATCCATTGTTTCCAAAGGGGTTGACCGAATTGGCAACGCCATCTGCTTTTCTTTTGTATTTTCCGAATAGTCCTACCCCCATGTATGGGCCAACACCTCCGAATAAAGCTACTTTCCGGTTAAAGGAATGTTTATATCCAAAGTAAACAGGGATATCCAAGTAATAATTATGCTCATTTGTCCGGACGTCTTTATCTCCCGGATAAGAAACAGGAACCGGTTTTCCGCCTTTTAACGAAAGTAATACGGCCGGACTGATATAAAATCCGCTTTCATTATTGAAAAGCTTATACTCAATCTTTCCTCCGAGATGGAATCCATACCCTTCACTATAGCTTGTATGGGTTGGTTTACTGATATTCATTCCGCCAATAATCCCCCATCGTATTGGGCCGGAGGCTTTAACCTGACTGGTTGAGAACACAAGAATTGTGATGAATAATGCTATTTTCTTCATAACTTTAATTATATAATAAATCTATTTTAAATGTCAGAATGTGTGAGTTACAAGAACTCATAAAAGCAAGTAAACTTGCAAAAAAAATAATTCTCTTCATATAACAAATTTTTAAAATGAATATCCTAAACTAATATATGGGTAAAAAAAAGTGTTCTTTTCCAATCCATGTTTCCCTTTAAAACTAAAAGAAGGACTTATGCCGGTTCTGAATAACAGGCCTTTTTTAGCCTGGTATCTGTATCCTATATTTGAAAACAGATAATATCCAAAAATCTTTTGAGAACCGGCAAAAGATGTATTCTCTTTGTACAAACCAAGACTTGTACCTACTCCAAGTTCTAACTTACTTTTTTTCTTTCCCAGAAGATAGTTTATTTCTAATGGGGAGAAAATAGCACTATTAGAATTTGAACCGGTAAGTTTGGAATTTCCATTTTTATAATAAGAAATTCCAACGCGATAGCCCCAATTAGATGTTGGGTTCAACCTTGAATCGTAGGACAACCCGATAAGATTAGAAGCGCCAAACAACTCAATATAAATACCTCTATTTGTTTTCTCATTTTGGAATACCTTTTGATCGTTTTTCCCTTGAATTAATGTTGGTAGAAAAAGAACTGATATCACAAGCAAAAAATGTTTTTTTTTCATACTTAAAATTAATGATCCGGTAAATATTAAATTAACTCATGCGAGAATCCATAATCTATACCCCTGCCCAAAACAATGTGTTATGCATGATTTGAATGGATGCATTTATTGAAAGAGTATATAATAACATCATGACTAACGTTTTATTTTCACCATTTAATCGGATTATGTGTGCAAAACTATAACTTCGATAATATTGGAGCGAATGTTTATTGTAACAAAAAGGTTACAGTTTGATTCGGAGGTTACATAAAGATTACATCATGTTGCACAACCATCTTATAATCAATTAGTTATTCGAGAATAAGAATCCGGATAGTTTTTCGTCTATTTTATTTTTAATCCTGCTTTTTCGTGTCTTAACAGCTCCTTCGGCTACGCCCATACAGGCAGCGACTGTGCGGTTGGATAAATTCAGTGAATAGAGAATGCAACAATATGCGTCATCAGTCGTCAGGTTGTATAAATCCCTTAAGGAAAGAAAAGCATCAGGAAATGTTTCGTCTATGGTGTCTTTCAGACGATTTCTTTTCTTTGAGTGGAAATAGATTTCTTTATTGAGTCTGTCTGAAGAATGAATTTCTTTATATACGGCTGTTTTCTTAAAAAGTTCACCACTTGTTCGTATGCTCTCTATACATAGCCTTCGTAAAACCTCTAATTTAGTCTTTTTATGGGGTGTTTCGGAAGAATCTTCTTGTTGGATTACCCTTGATGTTTCAGTTCTGTTGCGCATTAATTGTCTTTTCAATTGGATGATATGACTCTTTCTGTATTTATCGATCATCATAAATGAAAATAAGATTATGATAAGAACTATTGTACAAGAAGTAATGATGAACGTTGTTTTTCGCTTTTCCCTGAACGTTATTTTTTTTAGTATGGGCTCCATGCCTTTCCCATAAAAGCCTTGTTTTCTGTATTGATGCGCCAAGCTACTATATATCAGGCACATCAATCCGTCGTTTCCGTATTTCCCGCCCAATGCCTCTTCTGCTTTTAGCAGAGCATCTATCGAGAGCACAATGTTATCCATGTCTTCATACACGCATCCCAAGTAATATAACGATTGAGCTTTCCGGTATACGTTACCCCCATGTTTATAGTGATCAACAGCCATTTGTATTAAAGAGTCATCCGTATGCGTGATCTCATTTCTGTCATGGGCCTGTGTGAGTAAAAGGGCATACAAGGCTTGATCTGCTTTTTTCATTTTCGCAGGTTCCTGTATGCTCTCCAGGAGTATTAACGCACTGTCCGGATGATTTTCCATGAGCGCATCAGCTTCTAATAGCTGTTGGTTTTCAATTATTTCCTGCCGGCATGAGATGAAGAGAGATGCAAAAAGTAGACTATAGAGTATTTGCTTGTATATATACACGGGTTGTTTCATGAACACAAATTTACAGAACCACCCATGATTTCCTTTGCCCTTTCCAAAGCCACATTGATATTCGGGCAAATATTGTCCTTTCCTATCAGTTCATAAAACCCGGCCTTTTCGAGCGTATCGTGTACTTTCCTGTTTACTCCGGAAAGCACGATGGTGATCTTTTCTCTTTGTGAAGTCCGGCAGAGATTCGTCAGATTGTGAATGCCCGTCGAATCGATAAACGGAACCTTACGCATACGGATGATACGTACGTTGGGCTTATCCCCGAGCATGATCATCTGCTCTTCAAATCTATTCGCTATACCGAAGAAATACGGGCCGTTGATTTCATACACCTCCACACCTCCGGGTATAGTGATGCTTTCTTCCCTGATGGCTATATCCACTTCCGCGCCCGGATTAATCTCATCTTTGATCACGGATATTTCCGTTGTTTCCGCAACGCGGCGCATAAACAGCAAACATGCAATGATCAGGCCGATCTCGATAGCGATCGTCAGGTCGAAGATGACCGTCAGGAAAAAAGTAATCAAAAGTACGGAGACGTCCGATTTCGGATTCTTCATCAGCGCTTTAAACGTGCGCCATTCACTCATGTTATAGGACACGATAACCAATACCCCTGCCAGACAGGCCATGGGGATATATTGCGCCAATGGCATAAGCAAAAGCAGAATCAGCAGCAACACAACGGCATGGATCATCCCGGCTACCGGTGTTTTACCTCCATTGTTGATATTCGTCATTGTACGCGCTATTGCTCCCGTTGCGGGAATCCCGCCGAACAGCGGAGTGATGATGTTGGCCGCTCCCTGGGCAATCAGTTCCGTATTGGAGTCGTGCCTGTCGCCGATCATACCGTCGGCTACCGTGGCCGAAAGCAGCGATTCGATCGCTCCCAATACGGCAATGGTAATAGCGGCCGGCAACAGTCCGTTGATGACTTCCCAGTTTATCACAGGTACTTCCGCTTCCGGCAGTTCGGCTTTGATGGTAAACCTGTCGCCGATTGTATCTATGCACTCAATACCTGCATACGTTTTCAGCAGATAAACCACAACGGTCACCAGAATGATCGCAATGAGCGATCCCGGTATCTTTTTGACGATTTTGCCCGAAAAGACAATAATCAGGATGCTGATCATGCTTATAGCCGTGTTCCACCAGTTGATGGTATCGAAGCGGCGGAAGTATAACGCCCATTTGCCCAGGAAGTCTCCCGGCACTGCTTCTTCACCAAATGACAGGCCAAAGATATCCGCTACTTGTGTCGTAAATATGGTTACGGCAATCCCGCTTGTAAACCCTACGATGATAGGATAAGGAATGAATTTAATGATCGCGCCTAACTTGAACAGACCCAGTAATACCAATAATACCCCTGCCATGATCGTGGCGACAATCAGTCCTTTTTCGCCATATTGCTGAATGATTCCATAAACGATAACGATGAACGCGCCGGTCGGTCCTCCGACCTGTATTTTGCTTCCCCCAAGGAACGAGATGATAAATCCCGCGATGATGGCGGTTATGATTCCTTTTTCGGGTGAAACTCCCGATGCAATACCAAATGCGATGGCTAACGGTAAAGCTACGATACCTACGATAAGTCCGGCCATCAGGTCGGCCATGAATGTTTCTTCAGAATAATTCTTTAATGCAGAGATTAACTTAGGCTTATATATAAATGTTTTCATTTCACTAATTAATTTATGAGTAAAAAACCACTGTGCCGCCCCGCAGCACCTTACCGCCTGCAAAATTAGATAAAAAAAGAAACTATGGATATTAAACCCCGCTTTTGTTTTCTCTCGTATTATAAATAAAACTTATAGATAAAACCTATAGGCCGGAAGAATAAATTCATAAAGAAATACATGGCTTTTTACCGATCAATTCATACCTTTGTATAGTTCACTATTTAATTATATTTATTTTAAAACCATAAGATTATGACTAAAAGTATTAAAGGAACTCGTACAGAGAAGAATTTGCTTTGCACATTTGCAGGCGAATCACAGGCCAGAATGCGTTATACTTACTTCGCAAGCGTAGCTAAAAAAGAAGGTTACGAACAAATCTCAGGTATTTTTACAGAAACGGCCGATCAGGAGAAAGAGCATGCGGAACGCATGTTTAAATTCCTCGAAGGCGGTATGCTGGAATTTACGGGTACTTTCCCTGCAGGCGTTATCGGTACGACACTTGAAAATCTGAAAGCCGCCGCTGCGGGCGAACACGAAGAGTGGGCGATCGATTATCCCAAGTTTGCCGATATCGCAGAAGAGGAGGGCTTCCCTGCAATCGCCGCCATGTATCGCCAGATTTCCGTCGCTGAGAAGGGCCATGAAGAAAGATACCGTGCATTTCTCAAGAATATCGAAGAGGGCGCGGTATTCGCCAAGACGGAAGAAACGCTGTGGCAATGCCGCAACTGTGGTTTCATCCATACCGGCGCTGAGGCTCCGAAAGTATGTCCTGCATGTTTGCATCCGCAAGCTTACTTTGAAGTGAAGAAAGAGAACTGGTAAAGAGCCTTACCGGTTGTTGTTGCAACATACAATATAATTAAGAAGGGTGCGCGGCCAACCGCGCACCCTTCCTGTTTCATCCATTCCCGTCTCCCTTGTTATCATTACTTTACATTATCATCCGTCAGTTCCTGTACCGTGCGGGCAGGCTTGACATATTCTTTGCCGGCAATATAGGCTTTGCAGTCGTCAATCATGGTTTGAGTCACAATGAATGAGGCGTTGCCATAGTCGTCGACGGTTTTATTGACCGGTACAAAGAAGCCCCAGGCATCGAAGAACTCCGTGAAATCCACTTGGGCTACGTCACAGGCCACCTTTACAAATTCCATCTGGCATTGGCCGTCGGTGGCAGGGTCGGGATTCACGCGGATCTTTTCATAGAGGTCTTTGTAGAAATCGGGCTTACCCGCCACGTCGTGCATGTAGAGTTTCAGTTGCCAGAAGGGGATCAATTGACAGAAGACGTCGGGGATGTCGATGTGCGCTGTCTTTGCTCCTGCTCCGCCGATAATTTCGAAACCTTTCGTATAGTAATCCTCTTTGATTAACCGCGACCGGTTGCCGAAGGCGGTTTGTACGCAAAGCGAATGTATATTGTTGGTCACCTCCGTCATCCCTTTCCATTTGAAGCCCGGGCGCGTCTGATGAATGTGTCCCGCCTCGTGCGCCACGCCCCACGGGTTGGCGGTGAATTTGTCCAAATCAAGAATATCCTTCTGGGTGCTGACGTCGTATCCGGTGTAGTAGGATGTCGCATGCATGTAGTTCGAATTGTTCATGACTAAGAAATAGAGTCTGTTCCTGAACACACGGTAGTATTTGTGCAACCCCATAAACTCCTGTTCGAGCCGGACGAGTTCGTCATACTTGTTCACCAGCGCCAGTCCGTCGGGCGTATATTCCCTGAAGCTGTCCGTGTGGAAAGTCAGGTGGGCATACTCGCCCAGCAGGTCGAACAACACATAGGATGCCTTGTCGAGCAACCGTTTCCAGTCATCTTTTGTATGTTTCCGGCTGTCGAAATAGCCGTTGACGTGTCCGGTGGCGATGTTGATCCTGACCGGGTCCTCAGTACCCGTCGGCGTGTGGTACATGATGTAAATCAGTCCTTCGTTGGCGGCTTTTATCTTGTTCGCGCCCGTACTGAGCGGATAGGCCGACCCGCCCAACTGTGTGCCCGCGGTGCCGTCATGCGGTTTTTGCACATAGAGCGACACGTTACGGCCGTGCAGATCGTCCGCCAGGACAATCAGTTCTTCGCCCTGCCTGACATAAATCCCCGTGGGATTGTCCCGCAGGCTGTAAGGCTCCGTCTTGTTCGCGGCCGCCATCACGTCGGGATACTGCCACGCCCTGTACTGCTGAACGCGAAACTCCAAGTCATATTCACCCCGGAATATCTCCAGCGCCAGTTCCCGATAGAAAGTGTTCGGCACCTGTTCGATGTCGGCCAAGGCGATGCCGGGTTTGAGTTGTGAGCAGGTGAGGTCGGTGAACAGCGTCGTGTGGTCGAAATTGTCCGGGTTCCGGCGGAAGAACTGCATCTCGGCGCAACTGACAAAGCCCTGTCCCGCACCGGCGCCGGACCTTACGCGGAACTCTATCGTGGTGGGGCCGGCCAATGCCGGACTGAACGACACGACGGAGGGCGAACCGCCGCCCATGAAGTTATAGCTGCCGTAAAGCGTCAGTGCGGGATTTTCAGCGGTGGCCACGTAGAGGTCGAACGCTTTGAAGTTCCCGTTTGTCCCGCTGTCTGTCCGGGGATGGTAGACGAGGTAGTCCATCGTCTCCACGTTCTCGAAGTGATAGGTCAGCGTGACGGGGAAGACGGTTCTGTTCGTCGTTCCGTAATAGTCGGAATGGTAGAGGGTGGCCATGTTTCCGTCGTATGACTTGTTGATGTCTTCGCCCGTGTGTTTAGACGAGGCCGTGGCGCTCTTCACCGTAATTTTCAGGTCTTCCCTTATCTCGGTCAGCGCCGCGCTCCTTCCCACTTGCGAGACGGTGACCGATTGGCGTTGATTTTCTCCTTCGAGCGTCACTATTCCGGTGCGCGGATTGGCATCTCCGTTACTCAGTACGGCAACGGTGAGCGTGTTTTCCGCGTATGTCGCCATGAGCCAGTTTCCCGTAGCGATCACTTTACAGGCGATGTTCGGTACGTTTGTGGTTACGGCGATGGATTGGCTGGCCGACAGACGCTGGAAGTCAACGCGTGTTTCGGCCGGCGTGATGTAGAATTGTTCCGTTATCTCTTCCTCGCCCGCGCCTTTTTCCGAACAGCTTGCAAAGGGACAGACGGCCAGAAGGAGAAGCGTATTTATGAATTGTTTCATTGGGTTAAGTATTTAATATGTTATTCATCGCTTTATCTATTAGTGAATAGCGGCGTGCACCGCTTTAGCGGGATGCAAGACAACCTTGTTTGCGAATCTCAAACAAGGTTGTTTGCGAAGACCCTCTAACCTTGCGGACATGTTATTTGTAACCATGCACGGCCAATTCGGCGAGCGCAACGACCAGATTTGTCGTATTACCATCGGGTTTGCTCACGATGGTCAGCCGCAGGTAACGGCCTTTGGTCTTCAGCGTTCCGAACTTCTGGACAGGTAACACGTTTGCTGTGGCAAATGTACCTATTTTCGTCCAATTTACCTTATCTATATCAGCTTTGAGCGCCGCCCCCATGTTCCCGGGGATAAGGGCCGGCACGTCGTCGGAAGTGATATAAATATCCCCTTTGGCCAATGCGCTGGAGTAGGAACTGTCACTGCCGCTCCTGCGGTTCCAAAGGTCGATCTGAGTGATGAAATACTCATCTTTCAGGTCGATGATGAAGTGCATGGGGTACTCGTTCAAAGAACCATTGGTCGGATTGCTGCTCCAATTGGCATGCCAATACCAATAGAGGTTTCCGTCGAACAGCGCGGACACGCCCTGACTGTCACTGCCGGTTGTCGGGGACGTCGGGATGGTAGTGCCGTTGCCATGATGATTAGACCAGCGAATCACCGTCAACGTTGTCCTGTCCAGCGTCGGCGCCTCAACAGATATGGCGACGGCATACAGGTTGGCATTGGGGTCAATCTCGAACCTGGAGACCGATGTCAGCCTGACCGGAATCAGGTAGTTGCCGGGGCGGAGCTTCGTCCCGTCCACTTGCAGACGGAGGTTGGCGCTCTGTATGTTTCCCGAAAGCTCGCAGCCGGGCGTCAACGTATAGGCATCCGCCGGCGCCATGCTGTAGTAGGTGTCATTGGCGGCGTTGTACGCGCTGACGATTTGCTGTCCCGTCTCCACCTGGCAGGTGATGTCCCAACCGAGGTTCTTGACACTGAGGCTTACCGGCAGTTCCATGTCGATCGGCGCCGGCGTTTCTCCCACAGCGTAGGAATATGTCTTGAGGCCCGTTGCGCCCAATGATATGCGCGGGACGATCACCGTCGGCTTGAGGAGGCTGACGGCTTTCGTCGGGTTGATATCGACGCTGGCGCTCACGAGTTGTATGGGTATGACGTAGTTGCCTTCCGGATGTTCATTCAGGAAGACCTTCATCGGAGTAGGACTCATGTCGATTCGGATTAACTGACTGTCCGATATGCCGGCTTCAAAAGCTACGTCGTTGTTGAGCACCTTGTAGTACGTATCGGGCAGCAGGTCGTAGGCCGTGCCGTTGTCGGCGTTGTACTGCTCCAGTTCGGCGGGCGTAAGGACTACCACGCTTACGCCGGCGGCGTTTGCCGCTGCTCCCGAGCGATATATCCCCAGGTTGTAGACCTCGTCTACCCCCGTGTCGTAGAGCGTGACGGGCACCTCGCCACTGTTGACGATGTACACTTTGTCGGGGGTCAGGTTATCATCTTTTGCATCGTCGCACGAGAAAGCCATAAGCCCCGTGGCGAGCAACAGTCCTGCTATAAATGTATTCTTCTTCATATTTCTGCTTGATTTAATGTTACCATCCATAGTTTTGTACCAATTGCTTGTTGCGCGTCAGCTCGGTTTCGCGAATCGGGTAGAGGTAGAATGCCGGCTTGAAAACACGTGTTTCAGCAACCGTCCTTTCCCAGAAAGCGACCGGGGTGGTAGATTCATTGGAAGTTTGCGCCATGATGTTCATGCCATATACGGGTATGCTGTAGATTTCGGGCATAATCATCCATTGACGTGCGTCGAAATAGCGGTGACACTCGAAGAACAGTTCCACCTGACGTTCCCTCCGGATCAGCTCGCGCATCTTTTCCTGCGTGCCTGCCCCAAGCGTCGCCACTTCAGGATATGCCGTCCGAATGTCGGGCACTCCGGCGCGCTGCCTGACGAGGTTGAGGTACTTGTGGATGTCGCTGTTGGCCGGTTCACATTCGTTGAGCGCCTCCACATAGTTGAGGTAAATCTCGGCCAGCCGTATGACGGGGAATGTCGCACTGCCCCAGCTCCGGGACGAAAAAGATTGCGGGTTGACAAACTTGCGCACCATGTATCCGCATGGCGGATAGTCGTTTCCGGGCCGGCCGCTGTTTCCCGCATAAGCATATACGGGTTTCGTGGCGGGCGCGCCCGGCCATGGGGCGCTGCTCCAGTGTACCGAAACGTAAAAGCGCGGCTCCCTGTCTTTAAACATGTTGGGATATGAGGCGTTACCGCCTTCGTCGATGGGATGTGTCCACGAAGTCATTGTAAATTCATTGGCCGAGTACCCCGAACGTTCGTCGATCACAGGAACACGCCCGTTCGACGTATATCCGGTAATGGGATACACTCCGCTTTTCATGGCATAAGCGTCCACCTGCTGTTGCGTAGGGCTGCAACCGCCATATCCGTAATTCAGGATCGATCCGGCCACCCTTGGATTCAGCAGGACGCCAAGCGTACTCCGGCCTCCATAGCGCGCCCAGATCAATTCGTTGTTCCAGTCTACGGTAAACACGCCCTGATAGTTGAGATACGGATTGTCGCCGGTTCCATCTTTATACAACTGATAGATGTTGCCGTTGTTTTCGCTGAACGCAATCAACGCCTTGTTTGCATCCGCCGCCAACTTCCACTTGTCGGGATCGGGCGTGGCGGGGAAGAGCGGCGTTCCGTCATGGTTCCTGACATCCTTGTAGAGCGGGTTCCCGTTGAAGAGTTTCCGCGCGGCATAGAGTTTTATCCGTCCGATGAGAGCCAGGCAAACACCTTTTGTCGCCCTTCCATTGTTCTGGGATTCCGTGAACCTGTCCGGCAACACATTGTAGCATCCCGTGAGTTCGCTCTCGAGGTAGGCCACACATTCGTCGAGCGGCGAGCGCGCCAGGCTGAGGTCGGACTGTGTCATGTCCATCGGTTCGTCACCGGTGATGATGAACGACCCATAGGCGCGGAACAGTTGGAAGTACTGGTATGCCCTTGCAAAGCGCGCCTCGGCCTTCCAGCGTTGAATTTCGGCGGGCGTCACGTTCTCGTTGTCCGAGCAGGTTTCGACGTACTGCATGAATAGCGATGCCTCGCGGATTCCTTTATAGAACCGGGGCCACATATTGTTGTTATAGGGTACGGTCGAGGCGCTCCACGTACCGTTGTTAATGTTATTGTAGTCTCTGTTGTACGACAACTTGGCGTCATCGGCGGCGCCCAGGAACGGATGGCCATTATCACCTGCGTTAGTGGCATAATCTGCCGGATTATCGTATCGCTGGATATATCCGTACACATTGTCGAGGTATTGCAGTATGGTGGCGCGTTTCTTCCATACCTTTTCAAAGGTCATGGCGTCGTCTTCCTTTTTGTCTAAGTAAGATTCGCAGGAAGAGAACCCCATCAGGCAAACAAAGAGCATGGCTCCGGTTATGAGAGTTATATTTTTCATACAATTGTACATTTATTCGGTTATTAAATAGTTATGTTCACGCCGAAGCTGATGGTGCGGTTGGGCGGATAGGCCGCTCCGGCGCCGCTGCCCCGCTCAGGATCCCACAGTTTGAACCGGGAGAAGGTGAGCAGGTTGATCCCCGTGGCGTAGAGACGAACGGAGTTCAGGAACGATCTGGCTACCAACTTTTTGGGCAGCGTGTAGCCCAGTTCCACGTTTTTCAAACGCAGGAACGCGCCGTTGTGCAACCACAGTGTAGACGCTACGTTGTTATTGGGGCTGTTTGTCAGGCTCACGCGGGGATACCTGGCGTCTGTCCGGTTCGATTCCGTCCACCGGTGCTCGTACACATCGCTATTCACCGCTGCGAGGTCGGCATTGGTGCTGCTGAAGGGTTTAAAGGAAATGTCTCCGGCGCTGATCTGTATCGAAACGCGGTCGACACCTTGGAAGAAGAAGGAGAAATCGATCCCTTTCCACTGGGCCGTCGCCCCGAACCCATACACAATTTCAGGCACGGCGGAATATCCGATCGCCGTTTCGTCGTTTGTATCGACCACTCCGTCTCCATTGATGTCCTTGTACTTCACATCGCCCGGACGAAGTATGCCGAACTGGGCGGGACTGTTGTCGATCTCTTCCTGACTCCGGAAGAACCCGATGGCCTGCAATCCGAAATACTGATCCAGGCGCTTTCCCACCCGGCTGCGATAGGGATCGAGATAATCGGGCTGGTCGTTGTTCAGGATTGTATTATGCGTATAGGTAAAGTTGGCCCGGCTGGTAAGCATCACCTCGCCCACCTTGCGGTCGAACTCGAGCGAGC
>JAIRNG010000110.1 GCA_031258135.1 Mediterranea sp. (in: CFB group bacteria) | reverse complement strand
TGCTGTGGCGGATGAACAATAAAGATTGTTTGGTATATAAAAGGTCATTTCAATTTGACAGGGTTGGAATGGCCTTTTTTACAATATTTGCCGGAAAATGAAGAAAAAGATTTGAATTTAAATAAATATCCACATGAAACGAACATGTAAAACGGCTTGCGCCAAAGAGTTATGAACATTTGTGAGTTCTATGTTACCTTAGTGTTAAAAATTAAATAATGTACACATGAAAATGAAATCAGCATCATTTACATTCATTATTTTCGCGCTCTTATTTATGAGTTGTGCAGTAAAGAAAAACCTGCGCACTTCGGAAGAAGTGATTGATATTATTCACAGGGTTAACCGCTATTGGCAAACAAACAATCCCCAACACGGAAATGCGTTTTGGCACAGAGCGGCTTACCATACCGGTAATATGGAAGCCTGCGCATTGACTAAAAAGCCCGAATATCTGGCATTTTCGGAAGCCTGGGCAGAATATAATCAGTGGAAAGGCGCTACATCTGACGATACCTTGCAATGGTGTTACTCTTATGGCGAACGTCCCGAGCATGTGCTTTTCGGAGATTGGCAGACCTGTTTCCAGGTGTATGCAGATTTATATAATATTGAGCCGGTCGATTATAAGATTGCCCGAGCCCGTGGCGTAATGGAGTATCAAATGAGTACTCCCAATAATGATTACTGGTGGTGGGCAGACGGACTTTATATGGTAATGCCTGTAATGACCCGCCTGTATAAAATCACCGGAAACGGACTTTATCCGAAAAAGTTGCGTGAATATCTTGCATACGCCGACAGTATCATGTACGACGAAGAAGCCGGATTGTATTACCGCGATGCCAACTTTGTTTATCCCAAACACAAGACTGCAAACGGAATAAAAGATTTCTGGGCGCGTGGCGACGGCTGGGTACTGGCTGCTTTTGCCCGCGTATTACAGGATTTTCCGGCAAGCCATAAAGACCGGAGTTTCTATGTAGAGCGTTTCCAAACTATGGCAAAGGCGGTAGCAGATTGTCAACAAACGGATGGATACTGGACACGCAGTATGCTAGACCCTGATTTCGTGCCGGGGCCGGAAACCAGTGGAACCGCTTTCTTTACCTACGGTATCATTTGGGGAGTAAATAATGGACTGCTTGACAAAAAGGAATATAAACCGGTAATTGATAAAGCCTGGGAATACCTCTCAACTGTCGCCCTTCAGGAAGACGGTAAAGTCGGTTATGTACAACCTGTCGGCGCCAATGCCATTCGGGGGCAAGTAGTGGATGCCAATTCGCAAGCCGATTTCGGCGTGGGCGCCTTCCTGCTGGCAGCCTGCGAAATGGCAAGATATGTGAGCAAATAGGAATTTATTAATTGCAAATGTTTATGTATAAAAAGCATTTTCTTCTTATCGTTTGCCTGACAATGGCTACATTTACCTTGGGCAAAGGCATTCCGGTCAATACAATCACGGAAAAAGGAGCGTGGTGTTGGTTTGCCGACCCGCGCTCCATTTCTTTTGAAAATAAAGGCGGAACTATTCATAGCGCTTATATCGGTTATATTGATGTACATGGCAATATCAAAGCAACACAAATCAACCATAAAACAGGGACAACAAATGAAATCCTTGTTCGTTCCTGTTTCCAGCCGGATGACCATAATAATCCTACTTTTCTGGTGTTACCAGATGAACGGATAATGATATTTTATTCACGACATACAGACGAACCTTGTTTTTATTACCGTGTGTCTCAGAAACCAGGTGATATAACAACTTTAGGTAAAGAGTTTCGATTAGAAACAGCCAATAACACTACCTATCCTTCCCCTTTTATCCTTTCCGATGACCCAGACCATATCTATCTTTGTTGGAGGGGTATTGGTTGGCATCCCACGATTGCAAGACTGACTATACCCGATAAAAACGATGAAGTTAGATTTGATTGGGGCCATTTTCAGGTTGTACGTTCTTCCGGAGGAGGTAATGGCGTACGTCCGTATGCCAAATATGTTTCAAACGGAAAAAATAAAATTTATCTGGCTTACACCACCACACATCCTGACAATAGAACTTCCAACTGGCTGTATTGCAGCTATATTGATATAAATACCCGCGAACTGAAAGATACGAACGGGAATGTATTGTCTCCTATCGCAGAAGATAAACTTCATGATATAGAAACAACACGGGAATACATAAAGCAAAATCCGGTGAATGTGGTGGATGAAACGACTTTACGCGACTGGCTATGGGAAATCATTCTGGATAAAGATGAAAAGCCTGTTATTGCTATGGTTCGCATCAGCGAAAATAAAACAGCCCATGAATATTATTATACACGTTGGACAGGCAGCGAGTGGCGAAAAACATTTCTCACAAAAGATGGAGGACATTTTCACCAAACTCCCGGATATGAGATGTGCTACAGCGGCGGCATGACACTGGATAAGGCAAATCCCAACATCGTTTACGCTTCCGTACCTGTAAACGGCCAATATGGAGAAGTATATGAACTGATGAAGTTTACCATAGGAGACAACGGGGAAGTGACCTCTAAAGAACAACTCACTTTCGATTCACAAAAGAATAACGTTCGTCCGTTTGTTATATCCAACAGGGGCTTAGAACCTCAATTAGCCTGGATGCAGGGAGATTATTACAGTTGGATTGTTACGGTAAACCGTCCGAATGGTTATCCCACGGCTATCCGTACCAATATGGAAATCCCACAGGGGAAAGTGGATATAGAAAAAGGGAAGCTGCTGGAGAAGAACTTTGATCGTGTATCACCGGAGAATAAACACTCATTACGTATTTCCAAATCAAACAGTTTCAGTATCATAATGAATATTTCTATTGATTCCGACGCTTATTTCGGTGAAATACTGAAAACAAACGCTTTTTCTTATCACTTGAAAGAAGGCGACCGTCAGAAGCCTTACTTCAGTATTAAAAACAAAGAATACGAAAGCACAAACGTACCGGGAACTTCAGACTCATGGAAAACTCAAAGCCGGGGAACCGACGGGAAATGGCACACTCCCGCCAAACTGAAAACTTTCCAATTGGCGATTACATACGAAAAAGGAATACTTAAAAGTCATATAAACGGGCTTATCGATCAATACATTGAAGTAAAAGGATTGTCATTTTCCGATATTACAGTGGGTGGACACAAGGGAACGGTCAATGATTTCAGGGTTTTCGACCGCGCATTGTCACAGGACGAAATAAAAGCCGTTCACCGCGATGTTATACCGAAGGAGGAAGATATGGCGGGCTACCTGATGGTTTATTTCAAAGATGATACGCACGGGCTTTACTTTGCCCTGAGCAACGATGGTTATTCTTTTACAGACATGAATAACGGCAAACCCGTTATCCTTTTTGGACCTCACCGGCAGAGTCCTGGACATCGAAAAAAACTTTCGATGGGGAAGAATTTCCGAAAGACCATACTTATTACGAAGAACATTACAAATGGTATAACTAATAATTTTTTAAGATGAATAAAATATACGCATTAATCGCCTCTCTCATCTTGTCTGTCGGGCAAGTAAAGGCAAATGAAAAGGTTTCGCTCTTGAGTCCTGATGCCAAAGTGAAAGTAGAATTGACTTCTCCAGGCAACGGGCAGGTCTTTTATCAGGTGTCATACGATGGCAAAGAGTTTCTGCAGGCTTCGCCCTTGGGCATAAAAGCGGACATCGGAGACTTTTCCAATGGATTAAGGATTGCGGAGCATACACAAGATAGCTTGCATGAGTGTTATCGGCTGGAACGTATCAAAACATCGTGTGTGGACTACTGTGCCAACCGTCTGCTGGTATCGCTCTCCAATGTGAAAAACGAAGTGATACAGGTAGAGTTCAGGGTGAGCAACAACGACATCGCTTTCCGTTATCTGCTGACTAAGCAGGGCGAACCGGCAAGTGTCCGCGTGGAAAGCGAAACCACCGGATTCCGTTTCCCGGAAGGAACCACCACATTCCTCACACCGCAGAGCGATGCCATGACAGGTTGGAAACGATCCAAACCCAGTTATGAGGAGGTTTACAAGACGGATGCGCCTATGGCGGAAAAGTCACAGTACGGTCATGGCTACACCTTTCCCTGCCTGTTCCGCATAGGCGATGAGGGTTGGGTGTTGCTGAGCGAGACGGGCGTGGACAGCCGTTATTGTGCGTCACACCTGAGCGACTGGACGAATGGAGTCTATACAGTAGCATTCCCTATGAAAGAGGAGAATAACGGTAATGGTACGGTAGAACCAGCCTTTGCACTGCCGGGAACAACCCCGTGGCGCACGATTACGCTGGGAAAGACACTGAAACCTATCGTTGAGACTACCATCCCCTGGAGCGTGGTGGAACCTCTTTATGAGACGAAGCACAGTTATCGGATGGGACGCAGCACATGGAGCTGGATTCTCTGGCAAGACCCAAGCATTAATTATGATGACCAAGTGAAATATGTGGACTTGGCTTCCGCGATGGGATACGAATATGTGCTTATAGATGCCGGATGGGATAAAAACATCGGTTACGACCGTATGGCGCAGTTAGTGAGATACGCACGGAGCAAAGGCGTGGAAGTCTTCCTGTGGTATAGCTCCAGTGGCTATTGGAATGACATCGTGCAGACTCCGGTCAATAAGATGGATAATAGCATCGTGCGCAAACGCGAAATGGACTGGATGCGGAGTTTAGGCGTGAAAGGCATCAAGGTGGACTTCTTCGGAGGTGATAAGCAGGAAACCATGCGTCTGTATGAAGAGATACTGAGCGATGCTGATGACCACGGGTTGATGGTCATTTTTCATGGCTGTACGCTACCCCGTGGCTGGGAACGCATGTATCCCAATTATGTGGGAAGCGAGGCTGTACCGGCTTCTGAAAACCTGATATTCGGTCAAAAGTTCTGTGATGCGGAAGCATACAACGCTTGTCTGCACCCCTTCATCCGCAACACAGTTGGCAGTATGGAGTTCGGCGGTGTGTTTCTTAACAAGAGGTTGAACCGCAACAACAATGGCGGCAGTCGTAGGGTCACCACAGATGTATTTCAACTGGCAGTTGCGGTGCTGTTCCAAAATCCGGTACAGAACTTTGCACTGGCTCCTAACAATCTGACTGATGCTCCCGAACTCTGCCTACAGTTCATGAAGCATGTCCCCACGGTATGGGATGAAACCCGGTTTATTGACGGATATCCCGGCAAATATGTGGTATTGGCCCGCCGCGCCGGAGACAAGTGGTATGTGGCAGCAGCCAACGCACAGAAAGAACCGCTGAAGCTGAA
>JAIRNG010000151.1 GCA_031258135.1 Mediterranea sp. (in: CFB group bacteria) | reverse complement strand
AAAATAGTCGATTTTCTTGTTTTTTGTTAGACAAATTGCATATCTTTGTTCTTGTAAATTTAAACTATAACTAAATTATGAGAAAAATTATTGGTGTATTTATGGTAGTTGTAGCTGCGGCTATAGCTGTGCCCGCTCAAGCACAAATTAAGTTTGGGGTCAAAGGCGGTTTGAATCTGGCAAAGGCCGACTTCGATAAATCTGATGTGAAAGCAAGTAACTTCACCGGATTTTTTATTGGCCCGATGGTGGAAGCAACTATTCCTATCGTAGGTTTAGGGGTTGATGGTTCGTTACTGTTTTCACAGAAAGGAACTAAGCTGATAGGCGAGACACTGAAACAGCAAGGTCTCGAAGTGCCGATTAATCTGAAATATTCTATCGGTTTGGGTAGTCTTGCAAGTGTTTATCTGGCTGCCGGTCCCAGTTTCTTCTTTAATTTAAAATCGGACGACGATTTGACTCTTGACGGCGTTAAGGGGAAATTGAATTATGAGAACGCTGAAATCGCTTTAAATTTAGGAGCGGGTGTTAAGTTGCTCAAACATTTGCAAGTCGGTGTGAACTACAATATGCCTTTCACTGATTCGACTAAAATTAAGGAAGGTGACTACACTGGTGTTGCCTGGAATGCATTAAAAGGCAAAAGTTTCAAAACCAAAGTATGGCAGGTTTCCGTAGCTTATATGTTCTAAAATAAGTGTTTGTAAAAAGCCATAATAAACACATTTTGGCGGGTTGGTAACGAGGTAACAGCGTGCTGACCCGCTTTTTTTATACATTTGTACCTGCAATGAAAACGTACGTCGACGTCATATTACCTCTGCCTTTGCCGCGCACCTTTACCTATTCGCTTCCTGAGCATACGGCAGAGCCGGTAGAATCCGGCTGCCGGGTTGTAGTACCTTTTGGCCGAAAAAAATACTATACGGGTATTGTGCGGAGTGTGCACGACAACAAACCCGCCGATTATGAAGTAAAAGAGGTTACAGCGATACTTGATCCGTCTCCCGTATTGCTACCCAAACAGTTTAGTTTCTGGGAGTGGTTGGCCGATTACTACCTTTGTACCCTGGGTGATGTATATAAAGCCGCTTTGCCATCCGGAATGAAGATCGAAAGCGAAACGGTCGTAGAATATAATCCGGATTTTGAAGCGACGGAACGGCTGACTGATAAAGAACAGTTGATCCTCGACCTGCTTTCGCAACATCCCGAACAATCGGTAACCCATCTGGAAAAAGAGAGCAAAGTAAAAAACATCCTGAATGTCATAAAATCATTGCTTGACAAAGAGGCTGTTTTTGTAAAGGAAGAACTTAAACGTACGTATAAGCCCAAAACAGAAGTGCGTGTGCGATTGGTCGAAGCTATTGCCACGGAAGAGAAACTGAAAAATGTATTCGACGAATTGGGGCGGGCTCCGAAACAGTTGGCGCTGTTGATGAAGTATGTGGAACTTTCGGGATTCATGGGAGCTAAAGACCTGAAAGAAGTAGCGAAGAACGAGTTGTTGCAACGTTCGGATGTCTCGCCGGCCGTCTTTAACGGCTTGGTAGAGAAAGGCGTTTTCGAGGTTTACCACCATGAGACAGGCCGCCTGAAGCGACAAGAAACAGAAACGCCGGAACTTAATCCGCTGAATGATTATCAACAACAGGCGCACGACCGGATCGTAACCCAACTGCAGGAGAAAAATGTTTGCCTGCTACACGGAGTAACCTCCAGCGGGAAGACGGAAGTGTACATCCATCTGATTGCCGAAACCGTCCGCCAAGGAAAACAAGTCCTTTACCTGTTACCTGAAATTGCCCTGACCACTCAAATCACCGAACGCCTGAAACGGGTATTCGGTTCCCGGTTAGGTGTTTATCATTCCAGGTTTCCGGATGCCGAGCGGGTAGAGATCTGGCAGAAACAGTTGACCGGCAAAGGATATGATATTGTACTTGGAGTGCGTTCGTCCGTTTTCCTGCCTTTCAGGGATTTAGGGCTGATCATTGTGGACGAAGAACATGAGAATACATATAAGCAACAAGACCCGGCGCCCCGGTATCATGCGCGTAATGCAGCTATTGTATTAGCATCGCTTTACGGCGCAAAGACGCTGCTGGGAACGGCGACTCCATCTATCGAAACTTACTGTAATGCGACTGCAGGTAAGTACGGGCGGGTAGAACTGAAAGAGCGCTATAAAGAGATTCAATTGCCTGATATTGTTCCTGTAGATATAAAAGAGCTTGCCCGGAAAAAACAAATGACCGGACAATTCTCACAATCATTGTTGGGAGAGATCACAGATGCGTTGAAAAACAAGGAACAAGTGATCCTGTTCCAGAACAGGAGAGGATTTGCACCGATGATTGAATGTCGCACTTGCGGGTGGGTGCCCAAGTGTAAGAATTGTGACGTTAGTCTGACGTATCATAAGAAAATCAATCAACTGACCTGCCACTACTGCGGTTATACCATACCCCCGCCCCGCTCTTGTCCGGCTTGTGAAGGAGCAGAGATGATAAACAGGGGATTCGGTACGGAAAAGATTGAAGAGGATATCAGATTGATCTTTCCTGAAGCCCGTATCGCCCGGATGGACTTGGATACGACCCGCACGCGTACGGCGTATGAGAAAATTATTACTGATTTTGAACAAGGGAAAACAGACATTCTGATCGGTACGCAGATGGTTTCCAAGGGGCTGGACTTCGACCATGTGAGTGTAGTGGGGATATTGAACGCCGATACCATGATAAACTATCCGGATTTCAGGGCTTATGAACGGGCCTTTCAGTTGATGGCTCAAGTTGCAGGGCGTGCAGGAAGGAAAAATAAACGGGGAAAAGTCATTCTGCAAACCAAAAGTATAGACAATCCTATTATCGGTCAGGTGATGACGAACAACTACGAAGAGATGGTCGATATCCAGCTTGCCGAGCGGCAAGCGTTTCATTACCCCCCTTATTACAGGCTGGTTTACGTTTACCTTAAAAATAAAGACGCGGCGCTGTTGGAACAAATGTCCCATGTGATGGCAGAGAAGCTGCGCGCCGTGTTTGGAGCCCGCGTGTGGGGCCCCGCCGATCCGCCGGTTGCCCGTGTGCAACTTTTGTACATAAAGAAGATCATCGTGAAGATAGAAGCCAACGCCCCGATGAACCGCACTCGCGAGCTGTTGAAGCAGATTCAACGGGAGATGTCGACGGATGAAAGGTTCAAGTCGTTGATCATTTATTACGATGTAGATCCGATGTGACCGGACAGCGCTCCTCCCCTCTTTCTCCTGCTTACCGGCGTCTTTAACTCCGGATAGCTGATGCGGGTATGATAACTTGTCATCAGTTTATTCTTGAACACCTCTTTTATCGTAGCAATATCCCGGAATGTGACCGGACAGCCTTTGAAATAACCTTCGGCCACCTGAACGTCGATGATCCTATCAACAAGCCTGCTGATGCTCTCTTCCGTATACTCGGATAAGCTGCGCGATGCCGCCTCTACAGAATCGGCCATCATCAGAATGGCTGTTTCCTTACTGAAAGGGTTAGGCCCTGGATACGTGAATAACTCATCATCGGGTTCTTCGCCGGCATGTTCGTTTTTCCATGAAATGTAGAAATATTTAGTTTTTCCGCGGCCATGATGAGTGCTGATAAAGTCCTTTATGGCTTGCGGCAAATTGTTTTTATCAGCGAGCTTAAGTCCGTTCCGCACATGGTCGATAACAATCTGGGCGCTCTCTTCATAACTTAGCTTTTTGTGCGGATTTACCCCTCCTAACTGGTTCTCGGTAAAGAAGGCCGGGTTTTCCATCTTTCCAATGTCATGATATAAAGCTCCGGTACGTACAAGCTGGGACTTAGCCCCGACATGTACAGCCGCTTCAGCAGCAAGATTGGCTACCTGCATGGAATGTTGAAAAGTGCCGGGTGCGGTTTCCGACATACGGCGAAGCAGGGGATGATTGATGTCCGACAATTCGACCAATGTAACATTGGAAGTAAACCCGAAAGTCTTCTCCAGCAGGAACAGCAAAGGATACGTGAACAACAATAAAATCCCATTGACCGCGAAGCACTTGTACATGCCGGTATTCAGCTTGCTCAGGTCATTTTCAATAATCAGTTCATACGATAAATATACGACAGTATAAGTCAGCAAAACCAGAAAAGCCGTGCGGAAAAGCTGCGAACGCTGAGACAACTCACGCAGACTGAATATGGCCACCAGTCCGGCCGGAATCTGCAGGATGATAAATTCATACGGGAAACGCAGGACGACCGAACAAATCAGGATGGTCACCGTATGGGCCAGGAAAGCCGTACGGGAATCGATGAAAATACGGATGATAACGGGCAGCATGGCATACGGAACGATGTAGACATTGAAGAAATTGTTGCCGACCATTAATGCCGTAATGAGACAGTAGAATACGATCAACGTGAACAGCAACGACAGGCCGCGGATGTGGTTGAAGTACTCTTTACGAAACAATTGCAGGTATAACATCAGGCAGAGAACAAATACGCCGATAAAACCTGTTTGTCCGGTGAGGATCAGACTCTTCTGTATGTTGGATTCACTCCGTTTGACCGACTCTTTGCGGAGTGACTCAAGAATCCGGAAAGTCTGTGCGTCAATAATCTCTCCGCGGTCGACAATCTTTTGCCCGCTCTGAACCAGGCCGATGGCATAAGGATAATTGTCGATCAGATCGGCTTTTGCCATTTCACTGCGCGCTTCGTCGTATGTCAGGTTAGGATTGATATACTCGTTCAGCGAGCATTGCCGGAGAATTTCTTTTTTATAGGTTGTGTTGGATGAAAGTATATATTCGTATGCCTCCTTACTGGTAAATATACCATCGGTTATACGGGGATTGCCTTCTTTGTCATCGACAACCACGATAAACTTCGTGCTGTCCCGGTAGAGCCTGTTCAGGTCATCTACGGAAACAACCCCCGATTTGTATATCTCCCGTAAAGTCTGTTCAATGTAACGGATATAATCGGTAGAAGGGAGAACTTCATGGAGAGAAGTATTGTAACTTGCCCTGAGTTTAGCGATGCTTTCTTTCTCAACATCATTGTTCAGCGTATAGTAAGGCTGGAAATGAGCCAGAATACTATCCTGTTCTTTTTCCACGACAGCATCGTCCTTGTAAATGGGAAAATCGAATGTCGCCATCAATTGTCCATACTTCCAGGGTTTGTTGATGCTGAAGTGATAGTTAAATTTACCGTCACGCGGCAAAAAGTACACAATAAGGGATACAATGGCAATGAATGTAAACGACTTTACTATAATTTCCTTGTAAGGCAGGTCTCTTCTTATGATTTTAAAACGCGACATAATCTTCTATTTTTCTCGAAAAGTACGAAAAAAAACAATAGTATCGGGAAAAAAGGTTAATTTTGGCGCGATTTATCCGTATTAACGTTATGTCTGAAAGAAAAGTAAGAGTCCGTTTTGCTCCAAGCCCTACGGGCGCATTGCATATCGGCGGAGTCCGCACGGCTTTATATAACTATCTGTTTGCCCGCCGGCACGGCGGTAAATTCATCCTCCGAATTGAAGATACCGACTCTCAACGTTTTGTGCCGGGAGCTGAAGAATATATCCTGGAATCGTTTCACTGGCTGAATATAACCTTTGACGAAGGCGTAAGCTTTGGAGGAGATCATGGCCCATACCGGCAGTCGGAAAGGCGTGAAATATATAAGGAGTATATACAAATCCTGTTAAACAACGGCAAGGCGTATATAGCCTTTGATACGCCGGAGGAGTTGGAGGCTAAACGTAATGAAACGGCAAACTTCCAATATGATGCATCAACCCGTATGCAGATGCGTAATTCGCTGACTCTATCTGAAGAGGAGACGGATGCGCTGATGGCCGGCGGGGAACAATATGTGGTCCGTTTCAGGATAGAGCCTGATGAGGATGTACATGTAAATGACCTGGTTCGTGGGGATGTGGTGGTGAACTCTTCTGTTCTGGACGATAAGGTGCTGTTTAAATCAGCCGACGGATTGCCTACCTATCACTTGGCAAATATTGTAGATGACCATTTGATGGAGATATCTCATGTGATTCGCGGTGAAGAGTGGTTACCCTCCGCTCCATTGCACGTATTGTTATACCGGGCTTTCGGCTGGGAAGATACGATGCCGGCATTTGCCCATTTACCGCTATTGCTGAAACCGGAAGGCAATGGTAAGTTAAGCAAGCGTGACGGCGATCGTCTGGGCTTCCCTGTGTTTCCGCTGCAGTGGAAAGACCCTAAAACCGGGGAATTGTCTTCCGGATACCGTGAATCCGGTTATTTGCCCGAAGCCGTATTGAACTTTCTGGCTTTGCTGGGATGGAATCCGGGCAACGATCAGGAAATCATGTCCATGGACGAAATGACCGGACGTTTTGATCTTGCCCGCTGCAGTAAGTCGGGAGCCAAGTTTGATTATACCAAAGGAATCTGGTTCAACCATCAATATATTCAGGCAAAGTCGGACGATGAAATAGCCGGGATGTTCCTGCCTGTTCTTGAGGAGCATGGAGTAACGGCGCCGTTGGAGAAAATCGCGACGGTGGTGGGGCTGACCAAGGCGCGGGTTGACTTTGTGAAGGAGCTGTGGGACGCTTCGGGTTTCTTCTTTATCGCACCTGCCGGATACGACGAAAAAACGGTGAAGAAACGCTGGAAGGAAGATTCTGCGAAATGCCTGTTGGAATTGGCTGATGTGCTGAACGGTATATCCGGTTTTAATCCTCAGGAACAGGAGAAAGCCGTGATGGATTGGATAGCTGCCAAAGAATATCATACCGGCAATGTCATGAATGTTTTCCGTCTGGCTTTGGTCGGCGAAGGAAAAGGCCCGCATATATTCGATATATCCCGGGTATTGGGCAAAGACGAAACATTGGCTCGCATCAGGCGCGCTGTAGAAGCGCTCAGGTAATGACGATAGGGAATATCTTATATAATATAGGTATCGGTTTGTATGACTTCGGGGTGCATCTGATGGCGCCCTTCAGCCGTAAACCCCGTAAGATGATGAAAGGGCACTGGGTGGTTTACCGCCTGATCCGCCAGCAGCGTGAAAAAGATGCGAACTATATCTGGTTTCATGCGGCGTCATTAGGGGAATTTGAACAAGGACGGCCGCTGATGGAGCGTATCAGGGCGGAACATCCGGAATATAAAATCCTGCTGACCTTTTTCTCGCCTTCGGGCTATGAAGTTCGTAAAAACTACTGTGGAGCGGATATTATTTGCTATCTGCCTTTTGATAAGCCCCGCAATGTAAAGAAGTTCCTTAATCTGGTACGGCCCTGTATGGCGTTCTTCATTAAATATGAGTTTTGGAAGAACTATATAGATGAGTTGAACAGACGGCGCATACCGGTTTATAGCGTATCTTCCATTTTCCGTAAAGACCAGGTGTTCTTTAAATGGTACGGCGGCAGGTATCGGGATGTGTTAAAAGACTTCGATCATCTGTTTGTGCAGAATGAAACCTCCAAGCGCTTCCTGACCAAAATCGGTGTAACCAGAGTGACGGTAGTCGGCGATACCCGTTTTGACCGTGTATTGGAAATTCGTGAGGAGGCCAAGATATTGCCGTTAGTCGAGAAGTTCAAGGGAAATTCATTGACGCTGGTTGCAGGCAGTTCATGGGGGCCGGACGAAGATTTGCTTATCGAGTATTTCAATACGCATCCGGAAATAAAATTGATCATAGCGCCACACGTGATAGATGAGAACCATCTGGTGGAGATCATTGATAAGTTGAAACGTCCTTACGTGCGCTATAGCAAGGCGCACGTAAGAAAAGTCGAAAATGCGGATTGTCTGATTATCGATTGCTTCGGTCTGCTGTCATCTATTTATCGCTATGGAGAAATAGCCTATATCGGAGGTGGTTTCGGGGTGAGTATCCATAATACGCTTGAAGCTGCTGTTTATGGAATACCTGTGGTGTTCGGGCCCAGATACCAGAAGTTCATGGAAGCCATTCAACTGATTGAAGCCAAAGGGGCTTTCTCAATCAGGAATTATGAAGAGTTGAGCGCTTTGCTCGATAAGCTGACCTATGACGAAGAATTTCTGCGCGAAACGGGCGGCAATGCCGGCCATTACGTGACAAGTAACGCAGGGGCTACGGATAAGGTGTTGGGCAAAATCAATTTCTAAATTCAATCAGAGTTACAGTACGCTTGTCGTACGGCCTGTCATGTATGCCCCTGCGGGGGCTTTTTAATACATAAAAAAACAGGCGAGAAAAACCGACTTATCCTGCGTTCGCTCCCGGCAGGGAACAGGCCTGTATATGCGGTATGCCGAACATACTATACTTGATGGATAGATGAAAAAAGTAAGACAAACAGGGGATGCTCATTAAACGATCGTTTAATGAGCACGAAAATATAGCTTTTATTCACTCCGTGCAAATTTTACAGCGATTAATTTGCAGGATTTCTTCAAAACCGCTCCGAATGGGCGTTCCGGGTTAGTCCTTTCATGTGAAAAAGCGACTTTCTTAAGGGTAAAACAGGACATCCGGTCTGTCCTCCAAAGTTGTGTCATTAAACGAACGTTTAATGACACAACTTTGGAGTTATTAACCCAT
>JAIRNG010000063.1 GCA_031258135.1 Mediterranea sp. (in: CFB group bacteria) | reverse complement strand
AGCCCCCCTGAAAGCGTAACCCGGATCAAAAACTTCGTCCTGACTGTTCCTGCAAACCCGCCTTCGAATGGGAATCTCACACATCAGAAACCAATATCGTTAACAAACGCAAAAGAAGCTATATAGTTTTAAATAGCAAAACCGGCCTATACCGCTTATTCAAAGGATTTTATTAAATATCCGGAAACAGTTTCTAAACATAATTTTATGTTTGCAAACTATTTTTAGGCACAAAAAGAGTATAATATAAAATTTGATTAGAAATTTAATTCATAAGTTCGTCATACCAATAACCAAAATCCGAAATACTAATAATATGTGATATGGCTACCATCGCACTCGATATTGGAGGAACCAAAATAGCAAGCGCCATCTTCTTCCCCGACGGTAAGATGTTATTCTATCGGAGACGCCTTCTGAAGGAAAGAAGCGGAAATGACGCAGGTAATCTGGCCACGGAAATACTCGGCAAACTTTTAGCGTTAGCAGGTAAAAAATGTATTCCCATTGACAGTATCGGGGTATGCGTACCCGGATTATATAATTCACAGACCGGACGGGTATGGGCTCCCAATATCCCCAGATGGAATAACTATCCCCTGCGTGAGGTACTCCGCAGGGTAGCGCCGCCGGAAATTGAAATCCATATAGACAGTGACCGCATTTGCTATATTTATGGTGAGATGTGGCAAGGCGCCGCCAAAGACTGCCACAGTGTGATATTTATCGCTGTGGGTACAGGTATCGGCGCAGGTATCATAATTGACGGCCACGTACTGCATGGAGCAAGTGATATCATAGGAGCCACAGGGTGGATGGCGCTACAGCCTCCCTACAACAAGGAGTACGACTCTTGCGGATGCTTTGAATATTACGCCTCCGGAAACGGAATAAGCGCCCGGGTACGCGATGCCGTCCATACGGACAAAACCTACAAAGGAAAATTACGGCAGAAACCTATCAGCCGGATTTCGGCATACGACGTATTCAGCGCATATAATGAAAAAGACCCCATAGCCGTTGCCGTCCTGAACAAGGCTATTGAAATGTGGGGAATGGGATCCGCCAACCTGGTGAGTTTGCTCAATCCGCAAAAAATTATCTGGGGCGGAGGAGTCTTCGGACCGGCATGCATTTTCATAGAAGACATTTACAAAGAAGCCTGCAAATGGGCGCAACCACTCAGTATAAAACAGGTGGAGTTCATCCCTTCACAGTTATCCGGAAATTCCGGACTTGTCGGCGCGGCATTTCTGGCCATTAAAAATCAGTTGCCATGAATAATTACAATACAAAAAAAGTATTTATCGCAGCATGTACCGGCATGTGCTTCTTCGGCATATCGATGCTTGTACCGGGTTCCGTTCTGCCGGCGCTTACACTAAAGCTGGGATTGAACAATCTTGAAGCCGCCGGACTGGTCACATTCCTGCCGGTCGGATTATTGGGAGGTTCTTTATTATTCGGACCGATTGTCGATCGTTTCGGGCATAAAATACTCATGCCGGTCAGCTGCCTTATCATACTGCTTGGTTTAGAAGGAATCGCCATGTTCGAGAGCATTCCCCTTCTCCGGTTGTCCATAGCAGGAATAGGATTAGGAGGAGGAATATTAAACGGAGAGACGAACGCCCTGGTCTCGGAAATATCAAGTCCTAAGGAAAAAGGCGCCCGGCTCAGCCTGCTCGGAGCATTCTACGGCATCGGAGCATTAGGCATTCCGGCTCTGCTTGGCGCTCTTTCCGAGCATTATTCTTTCGAAACGGTCTTGCGAGGCATCGGTTTCATTATGCCGGCCGGAATCGTATTCTGCACCATAGTAACGTTCCCCCCTCCGAAACAGCCCCAGGGTTTCCCGGTAATGAAAGGATTGAAGCTGCTAAAAGAGAACAGCCTTATCATCCTTAGCTTTATATTATTTTTCCAAAGCGGTATCGAAGGGGTATGCAACAACTGGACAGCCCTTTATCTGGAACAGGTCACGAACATTCCATCCGGACAAGTGCTGATTTCCGTGACCTGCATGGTGGCGGGACTTACCGCGGCGCGTCTTCTTCTCGTGATATTATTCAAGAAGCTGAAAATGGAAAGCATACTGTTCTTCAGCCTCTCTGCAGCAGTTACAGGATTCGGACTCCTCTCTTTTTCACCCGGATTTGTCCGTGCCGCAACAGCGATGGCGCTCATAGGTATGGGGCTGGCATCGACTTTCCCTGTCATATTCGGCATCATCGGAAGTAAATACGTTTCACTGTCGGGAACCGCTTTCAGCATAGCGCTGGTCATCGCCCTTATCGGTCAGACACTGTTGAACAGCTTAACGGGAATCATATCCCAACAGTACGGGATCAGTACATATCCCTTTATGATGATCGCTTCTATCGCTGTTATGTTACTGTTATTCAAACATTCACTTAATATTCACTCTAAAAATAAAAAAACATGTTAGCAAACGAATGGCTGAAAAATGCGTATAGCATTATGCAAAAAATTGAGAGTACCCAATCGGATAATATCAGGAAAGCCGCGACAATGATGGCCGATTCCATAGAGACGGAACGATGGGTTCACACGTTCGGCTGCGGCCATGCCACTATTCCGGTCGAGGAAATGTATCCCCGTATCGGAGGATTCGTAGGGTTTCATCCGATAGTGGAATTGCCGATGACGTTCTTTACCGGCATAACCGGACAAATGGGCATTCATCAGTTTTTGTTTCTCGAGCGGGTCGAAGGTTACGGGAATGCCATTATGAAAGCATACAATTTCGACAGGAATGATTGTATGTGGATATTTTCCCACACAGGCATCAATAATGTAAACATAGATGTAGCGTTACGCGCGAAAGAACTGGGGATGAAAGTCATCGCATACGGTTCGGCCGGTGAGGCCCGGGGAAAAGCAACCCGTCATCCATGCGGTAAAACCATTTTCGAGATTGCCGATATCGTTGTAGACTCATGTGTGCCTGTAACCGATGCGTCCGTTCCATTGAAAAACCATCCGGATAAAGTAGGTCCGCTTTCGACCCACGCTTTCGTGACACTCGTATGGCTGACCATTACCACTGTTGCGGAAATACTGGCGGACAGAGGAGTGAAACTTTACATTCATCCCTCCCACAATATACCGGGTGACACCACCGCCCATGAGCGTTTGAACAATTGTCTGGACGAATACAAGAAACGTGTATCCGGACTGTAAATTCCTGTCGGTATGAGCAAAGAACAGCCTATTGACCTGTTAATCGAGAATTACGGCAACATAAAGAATATTCAATATTCTTATGCCGTACTGCCCTGGGGGTCCACCGAACCTCATAACTATCATTTGCCGTATATGACCGATTGTTATTTGGCGCACGATATTGCCGCAGATGCAGTCAAAAAAGCCTGGTCCATATATGGGGTAAGGGGAATGATACTTCCCCCTGTCCCTTTGGGAGCGCAAAATCCCGGACAAATAGATATCCCTTTTTGTATACATGCCCGTTACGAAACGCAAAAAAGCGTACTCAATGATGTCATAGCCTCTCTTTACAGCCAGAATTTCCGCCTTCTCGTTATCATGAACGGACATGGCGGTAATTACTTCAAATCAATGATACGTGATTTTGCACTTGACTATCCTGCAATGACTATCGTCAATTGCGACTGGTTTACCATAGAGAAGAGGGAGGGATATTTTGACGAGACCCTTGATGATCATGCCGGGGAGCAAGAAACGTCCATCATGCTCCACTACCGTCCCGAACTTGTCGATATGGATACAGCCGGTGACGGAGAGCCCCATTTCTTTAATATCACCTCACTTAACGACAAGGTAGGATGGGTTCCCCGCCATTGGAATCACGCTTCAACCGACACGGGTGTCGGTAATCCCCGGAAGGCCACCGGGGCCAAAGGAGCCGGATATATAAATGCCGTAACAGACAAGATCGCTTTGCTATTCAATGAATTAGTCACTAAAGACCTTTACCGAACATGAAAAGGTTTTCTTTCATTTTGTTATCAATCCTTTATTAAACTTTAAATTAAAAACATTAAATCATGAATGAGAAATGCACACGAGGATGGACACTGCACAGCAAAATCCTCACGACTATTGTCATCGCTTCCCTCTCCGTCGGAAGCAATAGTGTCATGGCTGCAGGAACAGGAACAGACGTCGCGTCTGAAATCACTGAACAGCAGCAAAGCCAAATCATCCGTGGAACAGTAGTAGACCAATCGGGCGATCCCGTTATCGGGGCAAGTATTCTGGAAAAAGGAGCCCGGAACGGCGTTATTACTGACTTGGACGGAAAATTCTCGATAAGCGTAAACAGGGATGCGACTTTGGTCATCTCTTATATCGGCTTTAAGACACAGGAATTGAAAGCAACATCCAACATGAAGATCACACTGGTGGAAGATGCCGAAATACTGGAAGAAGTCGTCGTCGTAGGTTATGGGGTGCAAAAGAAAAAACTTCTTACCGGCGCCACCATACAAGTGAAAGGCGAAGAGATCGCGAAGCTGAATACGGTGAATGTGCTGGAAGCCATGCAGAGCCGGTCGCCGGGCGTGAACATCGTGCAGAACAACGGTTTTCTGGGAGCGGGCTTCAAAGTGACGATCCGTGGTATCGGCACCAACGGTTCCGCATCACCGCTGTATGTAGTGGACGGCGTGCCCGGAGGCAGTCTGGATGGCCTTTCATCCAACGACATCGAATCCATAGACATCCTGAAAGACGCTGCTTCCGCAGCCATCTATGGAGCGCGCGCCGCAAACGGCGTCATCCTTGTCACGACCAAGCAGGGTAAAGCTGGTGTGTTCCAAGCCGGTTATGACAGCTATTACGGCGTGCAGGACCTTTATAAAATACCAACCGTTCTGTCGGCCAAAGAATTCATGACCATCCAGGACGAAGGGCGTGTGATGGATGGATACGCACCCTACAATTGGGCGCAATACATCCCCGCCCAAGACCTGAAGGCCATTAACGATGGCACATGGACGGGAACCAACTGGCTGAAGGAAGTGATCAACAAACATGCCGCCGTGCAAAGCCATTCGCTCAACTTCACGGGAGGAAGCGAATGGAGCACGTATTCCATTGGTTTCAACTATACTCAGCAGGAAGCTACCATGGGAACGCCTTCATCCGTACCGGTGATGGACCGCTACAACGCCCGTGTAAATTCCCGGCATGTCATCATCAGGAACAACAAGCTCGATATGCTTTCCGTAGGACAGACGCTGAACTACCGCTACCAGCAGACACAAGGGTCGGTAGCTGTGGACGACATTTACTGGAACGCCGTGCACAACATGCTGGTGATGAGTCCGCTGATGCACATCTATAACAGTAACGGCGACTACTATATGTATCAGGATCAACTGAACGACGGCTATACGTGGGATACGAACAACAGCGCGAACAAAAACCCGGTGGCCTACTTAGACTTTGTGCAAAGCCAGAGCCTGAACAAGAGCCACTACCTGCAAGGCGGTCTGAATGTGGACTTCCAGCCCATCAGGAACCTGCACGTCAAGTCGCAGTTCGGCTACATCATGTCGGCATCGAGCTACCGTTCCTACCAGCCTGCTTACGGCGACCTGAGCGCAACGCTGTCTGAAACCCAGGACCGCGTGTCACAATCCATGAGCATGAGCAACCGCTGGAGCTGGGACAACACCATCAGCTACAAATACGTCAGAGATGATCACGACGCGGATATACTGATAGGGCAGAGCATCGAAAAATGGGGCATGGGCGAATCCTTAGCCGGAACCAACCGCAACTCTTCGTTCTACGACTTCGAACACGCCTACCTGAGCAACGTTCCGGGCACAACGAACATCACGTCGCTGACAGGCTCACCCAATGGACAAGGCCGGCTTGCTTCTTTCTTCGGACGAGCCAATTATAATTATAAAGAGAAGTACATGGCAAGCGCCGTGCTCCGCGCCGACGGTTCTTCCGTCTTCGCCCGCGGACACCGCTGGGGTTACTTCCCTTCCATTTCGGCAGGCTGGGTCATTTCAAGTGAAGAGTTCATGAAAAAACATTCGTTCACCGACTTCCTGAAACTCCGCGCATCGTGGGGACAGAACGGCAACTGCGCCGTATCTACCTTCCAGTACATGGCCACCATCACGAGCAACAACACGTGGGGCGGTTATCCTTTCGGCGGTTCCATGGGCGACGCCGCCACCGGTTCGTATGCCTATCGTCTTGTGAACCCGGACCTGAAATGGGAGACACAGGAAACGCTGGACTTCGGTATCGACGCCCGCTTCCTGAACAACCGCCTGAGTATGGAACTCGACTGGTACAGGCGTATAACGAAAGACTGGCTGGTATCCGCCCCCGTGCTTGGTTCATTCGGAGCCGATCCGGTAGCGGTGAACGGCGGCGACGTGAGCAATACAGGGGTGGAATTAGGCCTGCACTGGAATGACCATACAGGAAAGGAGTTCACCTACGGGGCCAATCTTTCATTGGGATACAACAGGAATGAGGTGAAGAAGATCGCCAACGATGACGGCATCATTCACGGACCGGGCAGCGTATTCTGGAACCAGTCCGACGAGTTCTTCCGTGCTGAAACAGGCAAACCCTTCGGTTACTTCTACGGCTACAAAAGCGCGGGCATCTTCCAGAATCAGGCGGAGATAGACGCCTACACAGGTGCGAAACTGAACGGAACGGGCACACGTCCGGGCGATGTCATCTGGGTGGACAATGACGAAAACGGAACGATAGACCAGGAAGACCGCACCATGATAGGCAACCCGCATCCGGACATGACGCTGGGCTTCTCGTTCAACGTCGGATGGAAAGGTATCGATCTCTCTGTAACGACTTACGGAGCTTTCGGCCAACAAATTATGAAATGTTACCGTGATTTCGTATCTTCGCCCTATAACAACTATACGGCGGACATCTACGAACGCTGGCATGGCGAAGGCTCCTCCAACAAGTTGCCCCGCCTGAGCAGCACGGGTAGCACGAACTGGAACCGCATCTCCGACATTTATATGGAGAATGGCGATTACCTGAAAATAAAGAATGTGACACTGGGTTACGACCTGAAGAAAACTTTCAGGAAACTACCCATACAACAACTCAGGATTTACGTGACGGCGCAGAACCTCTTCACTTTCACCGGCTATTCCGGCATGGACCCGGAAGTGGGTTACGGAGCGACTTATTCGTGGGCTTCGGGGGTCGACCTCGGCTTTTATCCGAGCGCACGTACATTCATGGTAGGTACAAACATCAAATTCTAAGACATTATGAAAAAGCTAATCTATACCATATCCCTTGCGGCGTTCTTCTTCGCCGCCGGATGCGAGGATTTCCTCGACACCGACAACCTGACTGAAAAGACTACCGATAATTTCCCGGCTACCGAAACGGAAGCCAACGAAATGCTGACATCCGTTTACTCCAACCTGCTGTTTGAAGGGCCGGACATATCTTCCGCCTTTTTCATCGGACAGATTGCGGGCGATGACTGCCTGGGAGGCAATACGTCCTACTCGGACAACTGCGCCATGAACTTCCTGATGTACAAGAACCTGAATTTCTTCGGTTTCGACAACCCTGTAGGAAGCGGCGGATCGCCTATATGGGTACGCCTCTACAAACTGATAAACCGCGCCAATGCTGCAATAGCTTCTTTCGACAATGTGAAAAGCTGGAGCGCAGGCGAACGCGAACGCCATTTCGGAGAGACTTATTTCCTGCGTGCGTCGGCCTATTACGAACTGGCGCAAGTGTTCGGCGGCGTACCCTTGCGCACCACCACCGAAGCCACCAATATCCCGAGGGCGCCGGTGGACGAGGTTTACGCCTTGATTGCATCCGACCTGAAGACCGCTATCGAACTCTTGCCGGCACGGATCTATCCCGCCAACAGCACCCTTGACGGCCATGCCACCAAGTATGCGGCGGAAGCCATGATGGCGCGTGTTTTCCTGTTCTACACCGGACGCTATGCCAAGACAGAGCTGCCCTTGCCTGACAACGGCAGCGTGACCAAACAACAGATTGTCGGCTGGATAGACGACTGCGTAAACAATTCCGGACACAAACTTGTAAGCGATCAGCGCAACATCTGGTCGTACACCAACGAAGCGACGGAGACCAACGGAAAGAACAAGCAATACGCATACGTAGTGAACAACGGCCTGAAATGGGAAGGCAACAGTTCTCCGGAAACCGTATGGGCCACCAAGTACAAGCTGAAAGGCAACGGCTGGAGTTACACATGGTTCAGCAATACGATGTGTCAATACATGTCGCCCGCCAGTTCCAGCAAACCGCAGCAGACCTACCCTTTCGGAGCAGGCTGGGGAGCAGGTCCGGTATCGCCCGCTATGGTGAGCGATTGGGAAATATATGACGCCGCCCAGACACATACGGACGGCTATACGAAAGACCCCCGCATCACAGGTTCCATCTGGTCGTATAAGGCTTTCAATCCGGATACGGATGCCGAACTCTTCGACAGGAAGCTGACACCCGACGAACCCGACTATACCGTGAACAAAATTTATTGGGAACAGACAGGCTATCACCAGAAGAAGTACATCAACGTCAATGCCTATACCGGCGGAGCGGACAGCGATGAAAACTCCGCCACAAACTATACCTCGTATGGCGTAGTGATGTATCCTGACTATGCTCCCGCTGCAATCAGCGCATCTCTGAACAACATTTCCGACCTCATCCACATCCGCTTCGCCGATGTGCTGCTGATGCAGTCGGAACTGAAAGAAGAACCGACAGGGCTGAACCTTGTCCGCGCCCGCTCACACCTGGCCCCCGTGGCCTATTCGCTGAAAGCCGTCCAGGACGAGCGTCGCTGGGAGCTGGCTTTCGAGGGCATCCGCTGGTGGGACTTGCTCCGCTGGTCGGGTCCGTCGCTCGACTTTGCAGGCGATGCACTGAACAGGCAGACCGGCTTTGAAGTGGTGAATGGCGCAGTAGTGACACAGATGAAGAGTTTCGACTACAAGAAACGCCTGAAAGAGACGCAGGGCTACTGGTACATCCCACAGATTGAGATAGACAAATCCAACGGCGTGGTGGAACAGAACCCCGGCTGGGAGCCGTCGGCGCAGTTTGTGGACTGGGGCAATATGTAGAGGATTATTCACTTTAAAAACCGAAATCAAATGAAAACGAATAAATTATATATCATATTATTAATGGTTACAGCGACATGGTATGCCTGCGACCCGATTGAAGACACCTCGTTAAGGGAGAAATACTACGAAAACGTGAGAGAACCAATATCCAAAGCCGATTTGGCGGCCGCCTTGTCCATCACGCAGCCTATAGAGGGCAAAAACCAATATATAGTGATCAGGAACAGCCGTCCCGACATTCCGGGTATGTGGCATTATTTGACCACTACCGGCGAAAAGACATTGGGTACGGACCAGGACACGATAGTCTATGATGCAAACGGCATGTACAGCATCTGGTTTGTGGGCCTGTCCGCCAATACTGTGGTACAGACCGACCCTGTCAGCGTGACGGTGAGCGATTTTCCCGTAGAGGAATGGGATACCTGGCTGACAGGCGCCAACGCCGGTAACATCACTGGGTATAAGACCTGGGAGTTCTGGCCGGGCTCCACCACAAATGCGGTTTACTACAACGGGATGTATGCCAACTGGCTGGTGGACGGCACGGTGGCGGCTATACACAACGGCCTGAACAGCTGGGGCGGATACACCAAGCTGGAACAGGCGGGGGCGTGGACGGTTACGTTCGAGTACATCGGACAGAAACTGACCGTGTACAAGCCCGACGGCACCGTGTCAGCCACGGGCAATTACGCCTTATCACATGAAATCCCGACGGGTGGGAGCGGCACGCCTGAGAAATACATCATCGGTCAGCTGATCACTACCACCCCGCTGCCGGGCAGTACAACCTCATGGGAAGTTCTCGGAGCTAATCCTACCTACTGGTTGTGGTTGCTTGACGGGGAACATATGTGCATAGTGCATCCCGTATCAACATGGGCGCAGGGCGACTTCTGGGATAACTCGGCATGGTACGGATTTTATCAGGCAAAACATTCATAAAGATGAAAAAGATGAAAAAGATTCTATACGTAATTCTTGCCGCGATGATCTTGCTGGCAAGCTGTAATGACGACGGGTACGTGACGGGCGTCAAAGCGCCGTCCGGCGAGGATCAACTGGTGGAACGCATTGACGGGCGCGTGGTGCTGGCCTATGCCACTTACTACGGCGCCGCCGTCCCCAACGCCGCGTTCTTCACCCATCTCAACTACGCCTTTGCCGAGCCTTACATGGCGGGCGATGAGTACGCGGGCATCGGTTTGCAAGGTAGCGAAGCGCGTTTCCAGCAGATTGTGGATCTGAAGAAACGACATCCCGAACTGAAAATCTGCATCTCCTTCACCAACTCAAAAGAAGACCCGCGCGGCGGCTGCTTCTCACAGTTGGCAAAGCGTGACGAGTACCGCAAGGCATTCGCCGCCGACTGTAAAGCCTTCGTACAGAAATGGGGCATCGACGGAGTAGACATGGACTGGGAGTTCCCCGGCCTGTCGTGGAGCGGCGATGCTAACGCTTATGATGTGGCAGTGGATGTAGATAACCACGTCAGGTTGATGGCGCAGTTGCGTGAAACGCTGGGCAACAGCTACCTGCTGACCTACGCGGGATATTGCATGGGGAAGACTCCGGTGGCGGGTGGAAGTCGCTACATCGACATCGCGGCCGTAAATCCCTACGTGGATTTCGTGAATATCATGACCTATGACCTCGATGAATCGCCCCGCCACCAATCGGCGCTGTACGACCCTGCGGCCTATTCGGATTGCACCCGCGCCGTACAAACATATCTCAGTGCGGGCATGCCTGCCGGCAAGCTGGTGTTGGGCATCCCGTTCTATGGGCGACATTCGTTTTCAACGGCGCCCCTGTCCATCAATTATAAGAACATCATTACGCTCGACCCGCAGCAGTACAAGATCGACAATTGGGATGACGCCGCATCCGTACCCTATGTTACCCACAAAGGCGAGTATTATGCGGGTTACGACAATGAGCGGAGCATTGCCGTCAAAGGCGACTGGCTGCTCGCTAAAGGCATGGCGGGTATGATGTATTGGGATTACGACGGTGACGACAGCAGCGGAACATTGCTCAAAGCGGTGTGGAATGTGGTCATGAAAAAAAGAGAATAAAAGATATGAAAAGCCCGACCTCCCAACGCGTGGCGGCAGTCGATGTGTTCCGCGCGCTTACCATGCTTCTGATGCTCTTTGTGAATGACATTGCCGGATTGGAAGACGTTCCCCATTGGTTGAAACATGCCGGAGCGAACGAAGACATGCTGGGATTCTCCGACACGATTTTCCCTGCATTCCTGTTCTGTATGGGTATGTCCGTACCTTTCGCCATACAGAGCCATTACAGGAAAGGAGATACGACACGGCAAATTATCGCCCATATCTTTTGGCGGACTGCGGCATTGGTGACAATGGGATTATTCACGCTTAATTCGGGAGGCATTGAGGGCGGCCTTTCCCATCAATACTTTACCCTCCTGATGGTCACCGGTTTCTTCCTCGTTTGGGCTGTCTATCCGAAAACAGAAGGCTTCAGGCATCAGTCTTTCATTATGAAGACAGTGGGGGTCGCCTTATTAGCTTTTCTCGTTCTTTACAAGGATTTGAACGGAGAACCTTTTCAACAGGGATGGTGGGGGATTCTGGGGCTTATCGGATGGACATACGCGATTTGTGCAGGTATCTACTTGTTTACGCATGATAGTTTGCTCAATAATAGTATGGTTTGGTTAGCCGTCATTCTTCTTTCCGTAATCAGCCATTCCAATCTGATACCCGATGATTACGGCGGTCGTGTCATCCTGCTGCCTTTCATTCCAAGTGACTGGACGTTGCACGCATTCGGAATGTCGGGCGTGCTCACTTCCGTGATCATGCAAAAGTATGCCGGCCGGAACCATCAGGGAAAGTTTACCGGTATCCTCTGCGTGATGGGCGTCGGTATGCTTATTGCGGCATTTTGTTCGCATCCTTACTGGGCTGTTTCGAAAATACAGGCCACTCCGAGCTGGTTGTTCTATTGTCTCGCCACTTTCTTTCCATTGTTCGGATTGTTTTACCGGCTGACGGACGTGAAGGGCAAAGCCTCCTGGTTTGATATAATCAAACCTGCCGGAACAGCAACGCTGACGTGTTACATCATTCCTTATTTATGGTATTCCATACAACAATTGTCCGGCTTGCATTATCCGGCGCTGCTAAGCGCCGGAATACCGGGCTTATTGCGGTCGCTTATGTTCTCACTCGTTATTGTCTTACTGGGAGGGTTGTTCGTAAAGGCTAAAATAAGATTGAAAGTATAAGTAAGGAAAACGCCGCGGAAAGCGAAGCCTCTGTGTTACTCTGTCTTCTTAATAAAAAAACCTCCCTGTCTCCGTGTTTAAATTCAACACAAAGACATGGAGGTTCTCACAAAGGAACACAGCGTAAGGCCCCCCTCACTCCGCCGTCACCTCAACCACGCGGCTGTGCAGTTGTTGCGTAGTGAAGAGCGGAATCCCCACGGTCATCAGGTATTCTCCTGAGAACAGTTTCCCGTTACCCGGCAGGGAAGATT
>JAIRNG010000018.1 GCA_031258135.1 Mediterranea sp. (in: CFB group bacteria) | reverse complement strand
TAATAATTGCATAACTCAACGTAATAATTTCATAAGTCAACGTAATATTTGCATAACTCAACGTAATAATCCCATAACCCGTTGGGGCATATCAGGATTACGCCGGGCATATCAAACTTCCCCAGATAATAAACCAAATTTTCCATATCTTATTTCATCTTACCGGAAACAAACGTAAACTGTCAAAACCGAAAACAACACCCGGATAAAATACAGACTTTTGCACAACGAACGAAAAAAGAATGGAAATGAGAATAGATTTGTGCTTTCAAGAAAAAGTTTATCCGTTTTGTCGGGCGGGCCTCTTTTTTCAGGCTAATTTTTTGTTTAACTTTGGCGGCGTATATGAAATCTGTAAGATATGATGAACCGGTTGACCCTACCTCGATTCCTGCAAAAAGGTGATAAAGTCGTTATTTTATCGCCTTCGGGCAAAATAGATAAATCACTCCTGGCAGGAATGAAAAAACGTCTGGAGTCATGGGGATTGGAACCTGTCATGGGGAAATATGCGGGACATTCTTCAGGATTCTATGCGGGAACAATCGAGCAACGTACCGACGACCTGCAAAGGGCAATGGACAGCAGGGATGTGAAAGCCATCTTCTGTAGCCGGGGAGGTTATGGCGCCGTACATCTTGTCGGCAAGTTGGATTTCACCCTTTTCCGCCTGTATCCGAAGTGGCTCATAGGATACAGCGATATAACGGCGCTGCATAATCTCTTTCAGGCCAACGGCTATGCTTCATTACATGCTCCGATGGCTCGTCATTTATCATTAGAGGCAGCGGAAGACCCTTGCAGTATATACCTGAAAGATATGCTGTTCGGAAAAATGCCCGAATATGCTTGCAAGCCTCACAAGCTGAACCGGCCGGGTACAGCCAAAGGTATTTTAAGAGGCGGCAATCTGGCTGTACTGTATGGATTGCGCGGCACTCCGTACGATATCCCGGCCGAAAATACCATTTTATTTATCGAAGACGTCAATGAACGTCCACATACGATAGAACGTATGATTTACAATCTGAAACTCAGCGGAATCCTGGAAAAGCTTTCGGGGATAATTGTCGGGCAGTTCACCGAATATGAAGAAGATAAATCCTTAGGCAAAGAACTATACGGAGCGCTGGCGGATATCATGAAGGCATATCATATTCCGGTATGCTTTGATTTTCCGGTAGGGCACGTAACTTATAATTTACCCCTGATCTGTGGATGTGAAGTTGAGCTTTCCGTCACCGGAAAAGCGACTAAATTAAAGTTTTAAAACTTATAACTTATCCGTATCTTTGTGCGTTCAAGGAGATAAAAACAAAAAAAAGGAAATGAAACGATACATGATATCAGCCTTTACGGCAGGTTTGTTGCTTGCCGTCATTTCGTGCAAGACGGGAAACAACAGTAAAGTGAAAGACACCGCCGCAGAGCATGTAATTGTTCCGGAGTTCAATGCCGACAGTGCATACAGGCATATTCAGGCGCAGGTGGATTTCGGCCCTCGCATACCCAACACCCAGGCGCATGTGGAATGTGGCGGGTATCTGGCAAACATGCTGGAAAAGTACGGGGCTAAAGTGACTAACCAATATGCCGACTTATTGGCATTTAACGGTACGATATTAAAAGCAAGGAATATTATTGGCTCCTATAATCCCGAAAATAAAAGGCGTATTCTTCTGTTCGCGCATTGGGACACCCGTCCCTGGTCGGACAATGACCCCGATAAGAAGAACCATCACACCCCCGTCCTGGGAGCGAACGACGGGGCGAGCGGCGCAGGCGTTCTATTGGAGATCGCCCGTCTGATCGGCGGGCAAGCCCCGGCTCTGGGTATCGACATCATCTTCTTTGATGCTGAGGACTATGGCGCACCCCGCTTCTACAACGGCGAGCATAAAGAGGAATACTGGTGTCTGGGTTCGCAATACTGGGCGCGTAATCCGCATGTCGCAGGATATAACGCACGCTTCGGCATCTTGCTGGATATGGCAGGAGGCAAAAACGCTACTTTTTATCGCGAACTTTATTCGGAAAAATATGCCGGAAGCATAAACAGGAAGGTATGGGGAAAAGCGAAAGAATTAGGATACGGCGCTTTTTTTACGGATGAAAAAGGGGCCATGATCACAGACGACCACTTATTCGTGAACAAAATAGCCCGCATCCCAAGCATTGACATTATACCGAACATGGTCGACGCCGAACGTTCGAGCTTCGGCGATTTCTGGCATACGGTGAACGATGACATGAGCGGAATAGACAAAAATACTCTGAAAGCCGTGGGACAAACCGTACTTGCGGTGATCTACAATGAAAAATAACCGCTTCGACAAAAACGATGATGACTATTAACGAAAAGCAAGACGAGATTATCGAGGAGTTCGGCACATTCGATGAATGGATGGACCGTTATCAAATACTTATTGATCTGGGTAATGAGCTGGCTCCGCTCGACGAAAAGTATAAAACCGATCAGAATCTTATTGAAGGTTGCCAGAGCCGGGTCTGGTTACAAGCGGATTACATGGATGGAAAAATTGTTTTCCAAGCCGAGAGCGATGCCTTGATCGTTAAAGGCATTATCTCATTGCTTGTTAAAGTTCTGTCCGGACATACTCCTGATGAAATATTAAATGCCGACCTCTATTTTATAGATAAAACCGGTTTAAAGGAACATCTATCGCCCACACGCAGCAACGGACTATTGTCGATGGTGAAACAAATACGCATGTATGCGCTGGCATACAAAGCAAAAGGATAAATTTCACTTTCCGCCTCCTCGCTTTGAGAAAAAGCAAACCGGCAGCCTCACCCAAAGAGGGGCAGAGTGAGGCTGTCGATAGCCTGCATTAGGAATTACCAACCGGGGTTATTCGGATTCAACTGAGGATTCAAGTCAATCTGGCCCGATGGAACAGGATATAGATAGTATTTCTTATCGTACGTACGAGTACCGCCTTTACTGCCATCGATCAGATTATTAACTTTTCCTGCCGTATAATCCGGATCATTCCGGACATCACCACCCAACAGGATATTCGGATAGGTAGTCGAATCGAGTTTGTCCAACTGATGCCAGCGAATCAAATCCCAATAACGGAACCAGTTGTCGAACATCAATTCGCAACGGCGTTCACGGCGAATTTCCCAGATCAAACTACTCACACCATGATTGTTGGCAGGATCAGAGAAACCGACAGCTACGGTAAGACCGGGCAAACCGGCGCGAGACCGCAACAGGTTAACCGTCTTGTTCAGGTCTTCCTGTGTAATGCTACCCAGTTCGGCGCAAGCCTCGGCATAGTTCAGGTAAACCACCGACAACCAAAAGATGGGGGCATGGGTGTAGTTGGCGTTCGTTTGATTTCTGAAAGCGAGCGGTATGCTGCTATTATCATATTTGCGAACGCCATATCCGGTAGAGGAAGTCTGTTCCATATCACCGTCAAAACGCTTGTTAGGATTACTGGGATACAACAATACCGGATCAATCGTTTCGTTCAAACGTCCGTCACGAACAGCCAGCATATCTACAAGTGACAGTTTTCCATCGACCAACGGCGGTATAAGATTCTTATCGCGATCAGTCAGCGCCAACGGTTTTCCATCGGTAAACAGATAAGCATCGAACGCATCCTTTGTCATACCATGTATCTGCGTAGAGGCGCAGGTGTAAGCCACCAACGAATGAGTAAATGTTGTTTGTTTATACGTCTTATAGAAAATCATCTCCTTATTGGCGCTTAAATCTACCGAGTTATAATTGCCCTGGTAAGAACCGTTCAATTCGTAGCTTTTTGCCATAACCGCACTACATGCCTCTTTACAGGCCGTCAGGAACTTCTGTGCACCGGCAGCGTCAGGAGCAGGTTGCCCATCTTCCGTTTTACGATACTTGCGGAATGTGCCTTCGTACAGGCAGATGTCTGCTTTCATGGCATTTGCCATCGAACGGTTCCATGCAACCTTGGAAGTGACATCATTGATGTGGGTAGCCGCAAAGTTCAGATCGTCCAGCACCTTATCCATCACTACGTCGCGACCGGTACGCGGCCCGTAGATAACGCCTTCATCGGTGATGTCCAGCGATTGTTCCGCATAAGGCACATCGCCGAACATACGTACCAATTGGAAATACTGCTGTGCACGCATCAAACGCGCAACGCCGATCCAATGATTAATAACGGCTTCTTCCGCTGCAATTTTCGGGGTGTTCTCTATCATAACATTGGCGCGGCGAATCTCCACATAACAGTTTTTCCATGTAGAATTAGTCACTAAGTTGTTTTTCTGTTCCCAATCAGAAAAACCGTTACCCGCCTGATCGTCCGATAACGTCTTAAAATAGAACAATCCCGTACCGCTACCATTACCATAGCCGGTAAATTGATTATAGAAGGTGTTGGCATACCCTTCCACATTACCGGCATTCGTCCAGAAATTATCGTTGGTAAAACTGTCCAGAGGGCCTTTGTCCAAAACACTGTCACAACTCATCAATGCAGCCAACGACAGTAGCCCGAAATTCAATATATAATTTATTCTTTTCATACCCTATACTTTATTAAATAATGACTGATGTTAGAAAGTAACCTGCAAACCGAAAGACACCGTACGATACATCGGGTCAATGCGCCCCCAGGTACCATTCGTTAACTCTCCGTCTTCCGTTGTATTGACTTCCGGATCAACCGGAGCATTGCTCTTATTGATCAGTTCACAAATATTGTTAGCGCTGAAATATACGCGAACTTTCTCCATATAAGCTTTCTGCGTCAGAGATTTGGGCAACGTATAACCCAACGTCAGGTTTTTAAAACGCAAGTAGGCCATATTGACCAGATACCTGCTTTGCGGATAGAAGTTATGATTACCATTTTCCAATACGGAAATGGTTCCTTTAGTGGAGTTCCCAGCCCACATACGCGGATAATAAGCATCCGGATCAGGATTCTCTTCCGACCAATAATCTACCTGACTGGCATAAATAGCATCGGCGCCACGAGACATGGGAATGACGAATGCACCGGTTGACCACACATCACGTTTACCTATACCCTGGAAGAACATATCCAGGTCGAATCCTTTCCAGCTACCTCCTAAACGGAAGCTGTACTGATAACGGGGAGTCGTATTACCGATAACCTTCAGGTCGCCATGATCATCAGCAGTTCCCTTACCGCCATCAATCACATTATTCCCATCCAGATTCTTAAACTTGATGTCGCCGGGGCCAAATACAAAACCACCTTGTTGTAGCCCTGTCTGAGAGGCAATGCCGGTTTTATAAGAGCCATCGGCGTTGAAATCATCTGCAGTGAAAAGACGGTCTGTTTCAAATCCCCAGATATCACCGTAAACTTTTCCGCTATAATTTGAATTTAACAGCTCGGAATCATTTTCCCATTGGGTAATAACCGTTTGGAAATCTCCGATGCCGACATTTGCATAAACCTGAACCTCGTTGAATCTGTGTTGCCAATCGATATTCAACTCCCAACCACGTGTTCTCAACGTACCGGCATTTACCTTCGGAGCATCGGCGCCCAATACCTGAGGCATCGTTTTACTCGGCGCCAACATGTCTTTTGTCGTACGCTGATACCAATCAAAAGATACATTGAACTCATTGTTCAGGAGACCTAAATCCAAACCGAAGTCCAACGTCTGAATACGTTCCCATTTCAATGTGGAAGAGACCAGCGACGGCAAATCATAAGCTGAAATTTTATTGCCGGTACTGTCCAACCAATAGGTTGTGGCAGCAGTTTTCTTCGCTATGGTAGAAATGAACATATTATTACCGATGGCCTGGTTACCGATCTCACCATAAGAGGCGCGTAACTTGCCATGACCGACAACCGTCTTCAATGGAGCAAAATATGCTTCTTCACTGAAACGGTAACCAAATGAGCCGGAAGGAAAGAACGCCCAACGGTCACTTGACGGAAATTTGGAAGAGCCGTCATAACGTCCGTTCAACTCCAGCAACCAGATGCCGTTATAATCATAGTTGATGCGTCCGAACCAACCTGCCGTACCCCATTCGCTATGGGAACCTCCCACCGTCTGGTCGCCCGTAGCCAGGCTAAACTCCGGCAAGTTGTTATCCAATAAACTTGTACGCCTGCTCCAATGCATTTGATATTCGCCTTCTTCCGCATTGGCGCCGACCATCACATTGAAATTGTGCTTATTCAACAGGCTTGCTTCGTAATTGGCATATACATTGAACGCATAAGAGTTATCGCGGATGCTTTCCTGATACAAATAACTTGCCGACTGAGCCGATAAAGCGCTCGGCGCTCTGACATCAGCACCCCAGGAGTTCAACGCGTCAACCGGCAATCCGATCTGCTTCTGGTCAACATTGCGAACATTATATGTATAATCGGCATTCAAGGTTAGCCCTTTCACTAATTTGGCCTTCAGGAACCCGCCAATACGAGTATAAGAATCAATAGTCTTGTCCTCGCCTGCCTGTTTAAGATAAGCTATGTCGTTTCTCATGTCATAGCCGTTATATGTGCCATAAGGGCCGAAGAAACTACCCCAACGCCACATATATTGATAGGTAGCCCGACGGCTATTCGGCTTGGTGTAAGTTTTATCGTTATAACTGAAACGTCCGCCCACCTGTAACCAGTCCGTAATATCCGAAGTCACATTCAACGTTGCATTATACTTCTTCAGTTTATCCGGATTAAACGTTAATACGCCTTCTTCCCTGTCATAACCCAATGAAAGGAAATAAGACGTTTTCCCACTTGTACCCTGAACCGAAACATTATGATTTTGCGCAGGTTTCCAATCACGGAACATGATACCTACCACATCCCAATCGGCATAGTATAAACCTTTCCCTGTCGCCGGATCCAGATCAAAGTCATCACCCGGAATCATTTCACGATACCCCGACTTACCGCCATGACGTTGTTTCCATGCCTCTGCTTTGGCAATGAAATCATCATCCATATACATACCAAACAATTCGTTTGCCACATTTCCACGAATATTGGCGGCCCGCAAAGCTCTTGCCTGAGTGGCTACATCCGGGAAGTCCGGTAACATCGTCGGAGTGTCCCACGAGAAGTTATTGGTATAGTTCACTGTTATCCGATCTACCTTCCTGGCAGATTTAGTCGTAATCAGAATCACACCAAAAGCAGCACGTGTACCATAAATAGAGGTGGAAGCTGCATCCTTCAATACAGAAACATTTTCAATATCGTTCGGGTTCAGGTAGGAAATATCCTCCATAGCCACACCGTCAACTATGATCAACGGGTTACTCTTCGCATCATTACTCAACGTACCTGTACCACGAATCGTTATTGTAGGCTTTGCATTTAACCTGCCGCTATTGTTTATAATAGTCAAACCGGGAACAACACCCTGCAAAGCTTTTGAAACATCCGATTGTGGACGCGCCGCCAATGTCTTACTCACATCAACCGTCGACACCGCACCGGTCAGGTTGACCTTCTTTTGTGTGCCATAGCCAACGACAACGACTTCATCCAATATTTCACTGTCTTCCTGCAGAATAATTCTCATGATTTTAGTCGCCTCTACTTCCTGCGCTTTATAGCCAATATAAGAAATAATAAGCGTAGCCCCCTGCTTTACATCAAGAGAAAATCTCCCGTCAATGTCCGTGATTGTACCATTAGCCGTTCCTTTTTCAAGGACGCTAGCACCAATGATCGATTCACCTTTGTTGTCAACAACCACACCGCTAACAGCTTGTGATTGCATTTGTTCTTTCACGTCATGTGAACTGTCGGATACAGTTTGATTAGCCATCACACTGTTGCTCCCGAAAAAAAGAGCTATTATGGCTAATGTTGTGAGAAACCAATACTGGATTGGCTCTCGCTTTTTGTAGTCTCTATTCATAAAAGATAGATGATTTTAATTGTTTATTAATTCTATAAAAAATAAGTAGATAAGTTCTGTCTGAACTTAGTAGTGCTTCTTATCAGTCACTGCATATTACAAGGATCGGGTCTCTTTTTAGTCATAGGCAAAAATTTATTTAAAGGTTTAACATTAGTATTTATAGATCTTATTTAGTCGGTAGATTATATTTTAGGTATATAAATATAATCGCTCCTGAATAAGGCTATTTCTTATCGTTACTTTAAGAGACAAACACGCTTTTTAATGAAGGTTAAGAAAATCTTTTTGATTCTCATATAGCAAAGATAGGATTTATTTTAAAATCAAGAACATCTATTAATCTTTTTTTGTGTTTATAACCTATATTTCACAATTTAGTGCAAGTAAAGAGATAATTAGGGGGATTATTAGCACTAATGAAGACCAAATCCGGAACAAGTTCAGACAGAACTTATCTACTTATTTTTATAGAATTAATAAACAATTAAAATCATCTATCTTTTATGAATAGAGACTACAAAAAGCGAGAGCCAATCCAGCATCGGTTTCTCACAACATTAGCCATAATAGCTCTTTTTTTCGGGAGCGGCAGTGTGATGGCTAATCAAACTGTATCCGACAGTTCACATGACGTGAAAGAACAAATGCAATCACAAGCTATCAGCGGTGTGGTTACTGACAGCAAAGGTGAATTGATCATTGGTGCAAGCGTCCTTGAAAAGGGAACGACCAACGGTACAATTACTAATCTCGATGGCAAATACTCTCTGAACGCAACGAGAGGCTCTGTCCTTGTTATATCTTATATCGGTTATGCTCCCAAAGAAGTTACAATCGGCGCATCCTCCGTTTACAACGTCGTGTTGGAAGAAGATGCACAAACGTTGGATGAGGTCGTTGTAACGGCAATGGGTATAAAGAAAGAAAAGAAAGCATTAGGTTATGCTGTTTCCGACATCAACAGCGCCGAACTTCTTAAAAACAAAACAGAAAACCCGCTCAGTTCGCTGGCCGGCAAAATAGCGGGCGTGAATATTACTCAAAGTTCGGGAGCCTCCGGAGCCGGTGCACAAATCATCCTGCGTGGTGGTACCTCCCTATCCGAAGGTCGCGATAATCAACCGCTTTTCGTGGTGGATGGCGTCATTTACGATAACTCGACCTCTGCGATCGGTAATTCAAGTTTCGACGGAATGAGCACCGGCGCTACTACCAACAGTAACCGTATCATGGACGTCAGTCCCGAAGACATTGACAATATATCCGTATTGAAAGGTCCTGCGGCTTCGGCTTTATATGGTTCGCGCGCGGCCAACGGCGTGATAATCATCACGACTAAAAAAGGTGCGGAAGGTGCCGTTTCGGTGGATTTCAGTTCCAAATTTTCCACGGTGTGGGCAAACCGTCTGCCGGAACAACAAAGCGCCTACGGACGCGGAGCTTACCAGACTGACGGCACGCTGGATCCTACCAGTGTCATCTATTCCTCTTGGGGAGCGCCCGTCGGCAGTACACAGATTTATGATAATATCGGTTCGTTCTTCCAGAACGGCACAACGTATGACAATTCTGTCAGCGTATCGGGCGGAAGCAAAACCGGTTCGTTCTACTTTTCCGCTTCCAACTTCGACCAGACAGGTATTATCCCCACCACAGGTTACGACAAAACCACGTTCCGCCTGAATGCCGAACAGAAGTATGACAGGCTGACCTTGAATATCGGCGCAGCTTATTCACAGGCCAAGACACAGAAGACACTGACCAGCGCCGGACTTTCCGGTTCGGACGGTACGGGAACAATGAACCAAGTCTATCGCTGGGCCAGAAACGAAGATATGACGAAATACCTGAATGAAGACGGCACCAAATATATCTTTGAACAATACCGGAACCCGGATGGATCGCGGAATGAGAATAGCTATCCTCTGGGCAAGCTGGTGGAAAATCCCTATTGGATTCTCAACAAAAACAAGATGACCGACCACACGAACCGTTTTACCGGTAACGCTACCGCCGACTTCAAAATCATGGATTGGTGGAACGTCATTTACCGGGCAGGTATCGACGAATACACCACAGGCAACTACAACATGATAGCGCCGGGCGGGGAACTCAAGTCCGACCTGCAAAATGGTATGCTGAGCGAGAACGATATGAAATACCGCTATTTTTCTTCCAACCTGATGACAAACATCAACAAGAAATTCGGCGATTTTGAATTGGGATTGTTGCTGGGATGGAATGAAGAAGAAAGCAAACGGGAATACAACTACCGAAAAGGCATAAACTTCTCGATGCCCGAAATTCCCACGTTCAGCACGATTACGGATGAAAACGAAGCGATGGAGCAATCGCACAGCCTGGAGCGCATGCGCAGTTTCTACGGTGAGTTTCGCGCTTCGTACAAAAGCATCGCCTATCTGACGGTTACCGGACGCAGTGACAAATCTTCCACACTCTATTCCCCCATTCTGGGCGATAAGAATGCATCCTATTTCTATCCTTCGGTATCGGGTAGCGTGATATTCTCCGAACTGCTTCCGCAGAACAATATCCTTTCGTTCGGCAAGTTGCGCGCTTCTTACGCCAAAGTAGGAAAGGCGACGAACCCTTACGTTACCAATACGACTTTATGGGGTTCCCAAGAATTCATAGACGGGAAAACAGGTACAAGCACGTATTGGTATCGCGGCAATCCTTATCTGAAACCGGAAATGACATCATCCGTCGAATTAGGTCTGGAAGCACGTTTCTTAGACGGACGGGTAGGCTTTGATCTGACTTATTATAAGAATAATTCGTATAACCAGATCCTGAATCCCCGTACCAGCCAGGCAACCGGTTTTATTTTCAATTATGCCAATATCGGCGAAATCACAAACTCCGGTCTGGAACTTTCCATTACCGGTCAACCGATAAAGACGAGAGATTTTACCTGGAACGCTACGTTGAACATTGCGGGTAACCGCGGTAAGGTGGGTACGATTCACACAAGCCTTCCGATTCTTTATGTAACCAGCGTACAGGTGGGCAATGCCAAAGCCGCTTCATTCGAAAACAGCTACTTTATGGGCATTTCCGGATCGAAATGGAACCGTACCGAAGACGGCAAGGTGATATTAGACCAGTGGGGAATGCCTACATCCGACAATCAGACCACTTACGAAATCGGTAACCGCGAGCCCAAACTCACGGGTGGTTTCAACAACAGCTTGCAATACAAGAACTGGAACCTTTCGTTCCTGCTGGATTTCCGCGTAGGCGGTATGGTGTATAATGGTACGGAATACTCGATGACCATCAACGGTATGTCCAAACAAACGGAAAACCGCGAATCGCTGACCGTTGCCGGTGTGGTGAAAACAGGAGACGATGTGAATGGAAAACCCATTTATGAAGACAAAACGTTTACTTTCGAAGCAAACGGCACCTATCCGGTTAGCGCTACAGCTTCGCAAAACGGTAAGTACATCATTCAGCAATACTGGCAAACCCATTATCCGAAAGAGTCTGCCAACTTTATGACGGAGACCAATTGGTTACGTCTGCGTTCCGTATCCTTGTCTTATAGCCTGTCCAAGCAACTTCTGGCGAAGACGAAAGTCGTGAAAGGCTGTACGTTCTCATTCACAGGCACCAACCTGTTGCTTCTGACCAACTACAAAGGTATGGACCCCGAAGCGTCAGCAGCCGGCTCGGGTATCGGAGGTTCCAGTTCGGTAGGTATTGAATACTGCAACGTACCGGCTACGGCAGGCGTTTCGTTCGGTGTCAATCTTAAGTTTTAAAGCATAATCAACGATCAAAATGAATGAATGTATGAAAAAAATAAACTATTTAGGAACAGTCCTGTTGGCAGCATTGACGTTTGTTTCCTGCATGGACCTCGACATCAATGTAGATCCCGACTCCCCGACCAGTACATCGGGCAGTGTTGACACCCGTTTGCCGGCCCTGCAATTCTGGATGGGACATACTCACCAGACTACCGGCGTTTTCACGGCTTTAATCAATCAGCAGATCACGCTGTCAAATCGTGGCGACCGATACGGTTCGCTGGCGGAAAGGTCGGCTGCCAATAATACGGCGAGTACATACGCCTATCAGGCATTCTTTGTAGGCACAGGCGGTACATTGCCCGATCTCTATACGATGGCTGAGCAGGAAGGCGCCTACCACTACATGGGCGTTGTGAAATTGTTCCGCGCTATGGGGTTCATGGTGATGTGCGATGTATACGGCGAAATGCCTTATACGGATGCTTTGGGAGCGGAAATCAATCCTGTATATGATGACGGAAAGACCCTTTTCAACGGCGCAATGGCCGAATTGGACGAAGCCATCGGACTATTCAAGCAGACCCAGGAAGCAGGCGCCACCCCGTTGTCGGCCGGTGATATCTGGAACAATGGAAACGTGGACAAATGGATTAAACTGGCTTACGGGATGAAAGCCCGCTATCTGAACAATTTGTCGAAAAAAGCGGACCTGTATAACCCGGACGCCATTCTGGAAGCGCTCGACAATGCCGTGAAAAGCAATGCCGACAATACGGTGATACATCATGAATACTCCAGCAGCGCTGTGGCGGATCATTTGTGGGGAGACGACATCAAAAGCAACTACGTCTATATCTGGATGATGAACTGGAGTAGAACTTATTACGTAACCAAATGGTATGTGGATATACTGACCGATTTCGACAGCAAAGGCATCGTCGATCCGCGCGCCGACAAGTTGGTGCCTTCCGAACAGATCAAACAAGGTACGGAATGGCTGCGCACGCCCGGCGTGGATATGCGAACCGCTGTCCGTACCGGTACAAACTGGAGAGGCCCCGGTACATATAATGCGGAAACAAAAAAATGGGAAGTTACGGAAACGACCGATTCCACAGTTATTTCGTTACAGACCAAAGGTATTCACAGTCTTTCTTTCAGGGACGTAGCCGAAGACGGCACTATCCTCAATTCCGGAACATTCTACGCCCGTTCCGATGCGCCGACTCATTTCCTGTGTTATCCCGAAATGTGCTTCATCAAAGCGGAAGTGCTGTTCAGGAAAGGAGATAGGGATGGCGCATACGCTGCCTATAAGGAAGGAATCAAAGCGCATACCGACCTGATGAATGAAAACCTGGTCGATGCGGATGAGAATATTTCGAAAACGAAGATTCCCGCTGCCGACAGAGACGCTTATCTCAATTCTGCTGCTATCGGTACAGCTTCCAATCTGACGTTGGGTAAGATTATGACACAGAAGTTCATAGCCTTGACGTTCTCCAATCAGAACTGGAACGATATGCGTCGTTTAGACTACGGTCTGGCAGGCGGCGTGGCGCCGGGCGCCTATTTGGGTTGGGAAGAACCGTATGAACACGCCACGGCTTTTGTGGACCTCAAATGGATACCGGCCGGCAAACAATACCGCCGCCTGGGATACGTATCGCATGAATACAATTACAACAATGCCAATCTTGCGGCATCGAACCAACATGCTTTAGAAGATGATATCCGTTCCTATCCCGTCTGGTGGGATTGCGCTACGGATAGCGAATATTATGGCTACATCGGTACGCAAAACTAATTAAAAGTAGAAAAACTGTTATTCAACACATAAGCCCCGGATATATCTGTCCGGGGCTTTGTCGTTATATCTCAATGCTCGACGGGAAAGCATTTTCTAAAAAACATTTGCGTTTTCCCCATCGCGGAAAGCATTTTCTAAAAAACATTTGCGTTTTCCCCATCGCGGAAAGCATTTTCTAAAAAACATTTGCGTTTTCCGGTTTTCAGAGGACGCTTCGACAGAAAATGAGGAAATTATAAATTGTAAATGAAGAGAAATCTATTGAGCATCATACGCTGCAAGCAGCGTATCCACTTCGGTTTTCAGAATCGGA
>JAIRNG010000014.1 GCA_031258135.1 Mediterranea sp. (in: CFB group bacteria) | reverse complement strand
GAAAATAAAATAAAAGACACATCATGGATCAGGCCCGGAAAGGCTATCCGCGTAGGAAAACTGACACAAGCTGACGCAATGAAGTGTGTTGACTTCGCGGCTGAACGCGGGTTACAATATATCCACCTGGATGCGGGTTGGTATGGTCCGGAAATGAAAGTCAACTCGGATGCGGCAAAACCTCACGAAACTAAGCCTCTGGATATGCCTGCGTTGACTACTTACGCCGCTTCAAAGGATATCGGAGTCTGGATATATGTGAACCAACGCGCCTTATACCACCAATTGGACTCTATTCTTCCGATATATAAAAAATGGGGGATCAAAGGAATCAAATTCGGTTTTGTGCAAGTGGGGAACCAATGGTGGACTGCATGGCTGCACGAGGCTGTGAAAAAATGTGCCGAATACCGGTTGATGGCCGACATACATGACGAATACCGCCCGACGGGCTTTAGCCGCACTTATCCCAATCTTCTCACACAGGAAGGAATCAGGGGAAATGAAGAGATGCCGGATGCCACCCATAATACCATCCTGCCGTTTACCCGTTTCCTTGCCGGCGCCGGGGACTATACGATCTGTTATTATAACAACCGGATAAAGACCACTCATGCTCATCAACTGGCAATGGCTGCCGTATATTACAGTCCTTTACAGTTCCTGTATTGGTATGACAGTCCCGGCGCATATACCGGCGAACCTGAAATAGAGTTTTTCGATAAGGTAAAAACAGTTTGGGATGACACAAAAGTAATAGGAGGAGATATAGGGGAGTATGTTACGGTAGCGCGTCGAAGTGATGATAATTGGTTTTTAGGTACTTTGGGCAACAATGATAAGCGCAGCATAACGACTCCCCTCTCTTTCCTTACAGCAGGACAAAGGTATGTAGCCAATATTTATACGGATGACGATGCCGTAAACACAAAAACCAAAGTGAAAGTCACAAGGCTTATTGTGGATAGCAATGCCGTACTGCACTTTGACCTGAAACCAAGCGGGGGATGTGCCGTCCATTTTGTGCCCGCAGCAAAAGATGACTTGAAGAAATATAAACCGTATAAGAGAAAACAACTGTTATAACAATAATTTACGTATGAAAGCAAGATTATTATTCACCGCTTTAATAGTGATGACACTTATCAGCAACATCACTGTTGCACAAATTGTAACTCATTCTGTCCCCAGAGAATTATACTATGGGACGCACAACGATGATTACACCGTGCAGGTACGTAAAGCCGGAGACCGGGAGTGGACCGACTTGTACGAATATAACGTAAAGGTCGACATGGATACGAAGTCCGATGCTTCGATGGTTTATTTCGATTTCAACGGTACGGTCGAAATAAAAGTGCAAAAAAACAACGGAGATATAAACAGAGCCGTGATTCGTCCGTTATCCAAAGGAATCGTTCCGGAAATCAACGATAACGCCCTCACCTTTACGCTCGCCTCGCCGGAAGATTTGTCGGTAGAGTTCAACGGAGACCGCCTGCATAACCTGCATGTTTTTACAAACCCTTTGGAAGCAAACCGGCCTGAAAAGAACGGGAAAGGGGTCATGTATTTTGATGCGGGGTTACATGTGCCGGCAGAAGAAGAAAAGGGCGTTTTCCGCATTCCGTCTAATACCACGGTATATTTGGAAAGCGGCGCGGTATTGAAGGGCAAATTGTTTTGTGAGAATGTAGAAAACGTGCGGATCTGTGGACGGGGTTTTCTATTGGAACCGCAGCAGGGCATAGCTATCAATTTTTCCACGAACATTCAGGTTCATGATATCATAGTGATCAATCCCCGGCATTACTCGATTTCCGGTGGGCAGTCTTCCGGGATAATGATACGCAATTTCCGGTCGTTCAGCAATCAGGGCTGGAGTGACGGTATCGACATGATGTGTTGCAGCGATGTGCTGGTCGATCACGTATTTATGCGCAACAGCGACGACTGTATCGCTCTGTATAACCACCGATGGGAGTTTTATGGCGGAAGCAGGAATATCACGGTACGGAATTCCACCTTATGGGCGGATATAGCCCATCCGGTAAACATGGGAGGTCATGGCGATCCCGGCAATGACCCCGGCGAAGTCATGGAGAATATAACGATTCGGAATATAGATATTCTGGAACACGATGAAGATGACCCTCCCTATCAGGGATGTATCGCCATAGATGCCGGAGATCGGAATTTAGTCCGCAATGTGTTGTGCGAAGATATCCGCGTAGAAAGCATACAGGAAGGGCGGCTCCTGTACATGAAAGTACGTTTCAACGAAAAGTATGATAAGCAGCCCGGACGGGGCATAGAAAACGTTACTCTCCGTAATATCGCTTATCATGGCACAAACGAAAGTTTATGTGTGCTGGAAGGTTTAAACAAGGACAGGATCATACAGGATGTAACTTTCGACCATATAATTATAAACGGTAAAAAGGTAGATAACCTGAATTTCTTCCGCCATAATAAATTCATTAAAGATATCCGTTTTAAGTAGAACAGACAAAATGAGACACATAATTACAGTTTTATTCATTTTATCCGTCAATGCAGGCTTGCCGGCACAACAAATTCCCCTGCCATCCGATTTGCCGCAAGGACACCCCCGCCTGTTGACAACGGACAGTTATAAACAGGCCTTGCAGCAACAAATAAAAAATGAGGCATGGGCTAAAGATGTATATCAGGGCATCATGGACCGTATAAATCCTTATGTGGAAAAAACACAGAAGGAACCCGACTGGATGCTTTCCCGCCTGATGATGTACTGGAAAAGCCACGCAACGGATGTCTATATCAATGGCGGCGTATACTCGCATGCCGGCGGACAGGCTCCCGTACCGACCGTGCGCTTTGGCAGTACACGCGGAGTCCACTCACATTACAAACGTCCGGAACTGGAAAATATCGTTCCTTATATGGACGACACCAAAGGCGTCTGTTTCCTGAATACAGCCAAAGACGGCAGCTCGCCGGAGTGGGTGGAACAGGGAAATGTTTCCGGCGGTAATATCGAAAGCGTGAATACCGAAATAATACGTCTGGGACGTGACGGAGCGTTTGTGTTTTGGCTTACAGGCGACAAAAAATACGGGAGATTCGCTTATGACATTCTGGATACTTATCTGACGGGACTGTATTATCGCAACGAACCTGTAGATATCGGGAAAGGCCATGCACAGACTCTCGCCGGGCTAACCACTTTCGAAGTAATACAAGAAGCTGTTTACCATGATCTCGCCCAGTATTATGATTTCCTCTATAATTATATAAAGAGTGAGCATAAAGATAAAGCCGCTCTCTACGAAGCCGCCCTGAAAAAAGGTATCGACGTAACGATAAAACACGGCGTGCCGCACAACAACTGGAATCTGCATCAGGCTAACATTATACTTAGCGTAGCCATGGTACTCGATGACAACAGGAACTATACGGACGGCAAAGGACGTGAATACTATATTGATCACGTACTTAATAAAACCTCTTCCCGTCAATGGTCATTGACTGAATTGATGCAATACGGATATGACTGCGACAATGGCGTCTGGAACGAGTGTCCGGGTTACGCGAGCAGTGTTACCCGCGAATTTATGCGCTTTATCAACAATTACGACAATACATTCGGTCAGGACATCCTGCCTTATATGCCTGTTATGTACAAGGCGGTAGAAGTATTGCCGCAATACCTGTTTCCTAACGGCAAAATTACGGCATTTGGCGACACCTATTACAGCGGCCTGGATACCGGGCCTGTGCTTGATATGATACGTATAGCGCAAAAACACGGGAAGGCCGAAGACGAAATCCGTTTTACGGGCATGTATAAACTCTTCAGTCCCGGCGCCGGCGCAGAGGCTCAGAACCGGAAGGTCTCAAAATTGCCGGCCGAAGTATCGTCTTTCTTCACGGCAAAACCTCTCGTCCTTGACGGGAATACGGCGAAGGCCAAACTCCCCGATTACGTTACGCAGACCTTCTATGCGCCTAATGTGAGCTGGTTCGTACAGCGAAACAAATATGACAGTAAAGAAAACGGCCTGATGATTTCGCAATATGCCTCATTCGGCAATCATGTCCACTCTAACGGCATAGCGATGGAACTATATGGCAAGGGGTACATCTTAGGCGCTGAATCAGGCATCGGGTCGAGTTATTTTGAAAAGCCATATCTGGAATACTATTCGCAATTTCCGGCACACAATACGGTAATGGTAGACGGCATTTCCAAGTATCCCGAAATGTCGGGCAACCATCCGTTCGATTTGCTGGCCTGCTATCCCCGTTCAATGCAGAAAGACGGTTTTTATAAAGAAATCACTTATTCGGATATCTACTTTTTAGAGCCTGAAAGCCGAAGTGACCAGAGCCGTTTGCTAAGCATTGTCAGTACAGGAGAAACGACGGGCTACTATGTAGATGTTTTCCGTTCGAGGAAACAACGGAAAGGAGATAAGTTCCATGACTATTTTTATCACAATTTAGGGCAGGAACTAATTATTCAGGACACCAAAGGAAAATCATTGGATTTGAGACAAAGTGATGAAATGACATTCGCCGGAAGGCATCTCTTCGCGCTCGATTACATGTGGGATAAGAAGTCAGCCAAAACAAATGACGACTATCAGGCCGTATGGAAAATGAGCTTTCCTGATGGTAATCACATCTATATGAACCTGTGGATGCAAGGGCAGGACGGACGGGAGGTATTCTCTATCAAGGCGCCTGCCTGTAAAGCATTCCGTAACAACAATGATTTCCCTTATGAAGTAAATAAAGCGCCTTACCTGACTATCGCCGCACGCCAGCATGGCGAAGCATGGAATCGCCCGTTCGTATCCGTCTTTGAACCCACGACGGAAGAAGGTAGATCTATTCAGGCGATAGAATCATTCAGCGTACCGGACGCCTCGCCTGATTTCGTAGGATTGACGGTAAAAAGCAAATCGGGGCGAACCGACTATATTTTCTCTTCGGCGAAAGATGAAAAAGTATCCTACCGCGAGATGTTCGTCAATGCCACTTATGCCATGGTAAGCGAAAACGGCAAAGACTTCACCTTGTTCCTTGGAAACGGAACTTTCGTTCAGGGAAAAGGATGCTCCATTCTGGCGGATGAAAGGACAAATGCCGTATTGGAATATGAAAACGGTGAATATTATCTGATGACGGAAAGTCCGGTTACCGTCAAGGCAGGCAGGAAAACAATCAAATTCAATAAAATGACATACCGGAAAATAAAACTATGAAGTCTTTATCGATGGTTCAAAACCTGTCGACGACAGACTCCTCCGTCTGAGAGTAAAAGTCTGTAAAGGAGGCCTGCGCGTTTCCATATAACAGACAGTAAAAAGAATATTGAAAAACATGAAAATATGGGGAATAGAATGTGTTTAAAATCATCTGTTTATATCCTGGCGGCATGGGTGGCGCTATGTAGCTGTACGGTACGTAATATACAAAATACGACTTTGGATGTAGATAGAAATCTGGCATATTGCGACAGTCAGGTACAAAAGGCTTTAAAAGAAATATCAGGTAAAAACGGGATGCCCCGCAATATTTTGCATAACGAAGCGCATTGGAACCTTTGTCCGGTAGAAATTACGGAATGGACCGTTGGCTTCTGGCCGGGCATTTTGTGGTATAACTATGAAAATACCGGGGATATGGAAGATAAAGACGCGGCAGTTTATTATACGGATCTGCTTGTTCCATTGACCACCCTTCCCGTTTATGATCATGATATAGGTTTTCAACTGTTTTGTAGCTATGGAAATGCCTATCGGCTTACGGGTTACGAAAAATATAAACGCATTATCCTGAATGCGGCCGATACGTTGGCCACTCTGTATAATCCGGAAGTGGGAACAATCCTCTCATGGCCTCGCGAAGTGGAACCCAACAACTGGCCTCACAATACGATCATGGATAATATGATAAATCTGGAACTGCTGTATTGGGCGGCAAAAAACGGGGGAGATAAAAGACTGTATGATATGGCTACCAGACATGCCGAGACTACAATGAAAAATCAGTTCAGGGAAGATGGGGGTAATTACCATGTAGCGGTATATAATACTGCCGACGGACATTTCATTAAGGGAGTGACTCATCAGGGTTACGGTGACAGTACGCTCTGGGCGCGGGGGCAGGCTTGGGCAATATACGGTTATACAATGGTGTACAGGGAAACACAGGATAAGAAATTCCTTCGGTTTGCGGAAAAAGTGGCCGATCTGTATTTGCGTAGATTGCCTGAGGGAGAATACATTCCTTACTGGGATTTTGACGACCCCGACATTCCCAATGCCCCAAAAGATGCGTCGGCCGCAGCTATTGTAGCATCTGCTTTGATTGAATTGTCACAGCTGGAAGACAACAGGGAAAAGGCTGAAGTATACAGGCTTGCCGCCACCAACATGTTGGTGGAACTGTCTTCCGAAAAATTCCAGAGCAGGGCATCAAAACCCTCTTTCCTTTTACATTCCGTAGGTCATTGGCCGGCTAAATCCGAAATAGACGCTTCGATCAATTATGCCGATTATTATTATATCGAAGCATTAACCAGGTATAAGAAAATGCTGGAAAAGGGTGAAGTGAAAAGACGATTTTTATCATTGCAACGCCGCGAGAAGAAAAGCCCTAACCTCTTCCCATGAATAGTAGGGGCCTGTGTTGCTCTTTAACGGCTATGGCGAGGCATGGGGATTTGGCTCCGGCGTTTCAAAGGGATCATCACTCATCACAAATTCCATCACTCCACCCTTCATGATGTCCTGATGGGTTATGTAATGGTGTGTATAAAGTTTCCCGTTCAGCGTTGCCGACCGGATATAGATGTTTTTTCCCGATGCGTTCAGGGCTTTTACGGAAAACGTATTCCCATTCTCCAATTGCAGGGTAAAGCTGGGGAATGAGGGACTGGCAATCTGATAATACGGCGTGCCCGGGCAAACGGGGTAAAATCCCATGGCGGCAAACAGGTACCATGCCGACATCTGTCCGGCGTCATCATTTCCCGAAAGTCCGCCCGGCGTATTCAGATACTCGGTCTCCATGATATGGCGGACGGCTCGTTGGGTTTTCCAGGGTTGGCCTGCATCGTTAAACATGAAGGCGATCTGATGGCAAGGTTCGTTCCCGTGCCAATAGCGTTGTTCGCTGAACATAGAGTCCAATTTGGTTATAAAGTTAGCTTTGCCACCCATACACTCCATAAGCCCATATGGGTCGTGGGGAACATACCAGGTATAGTGGCAAGGCGCTCCTTCGGTAATGAAGCCGGTGAAACGGAATGTGTTATCTTCATTCAGGAAAGCGCCGTCGGCATAACGTCCCTGAGCGTATCCGGTGCGGGGATCGATAACGTTCCGGTAATTGGTGGTGCGTGCCATCAAGGCCTGATAATCTTCTGTTTCGCCTAAAGCCTTTGCCATCTGTGCAAGGACAAAATCGTCATAAGCATATTCCAGTGTACGTGAAGTCTGCTCATTCGTATGGAACGCATCCGGTACGGTATCTTCAAGGGGGATATAGCCATACTTCAGATACGAAGTCAATGCACGGCGTCCCATACCGTTCCTGTATTCCTCCGGGTTGCACGGGGTTTCAAAGGCATTTTTCCGCATACCTTCGTACGCCTTCCTTACATCAAAGTTGCGGATGCCTTTGCAGTAAGCGTCACCAATGGCGGCAATGCAATGGTCGCCAATCATGCCGGCGGTGTAGCTGTTCCAGCAGGGGAAAATGGGTAGCCATCCGCCTTGTTCATATTTGTATACCAGGGACTGCATCATGTCTCCTCCTTTGGTCGGGTGGAGCAGGTTGATCAATGGATGCAGGGCGCGGTAGGTGTCCCATATACTGTAATCTTCGTAATAGGTTTCTCCTTCCGGTAACCGGCGTACCGGACTGCCTTTTGCAAAAGAGGGATACCGCCCGTCCACATCGTTGAACGTGCGGGGCAGGAAAGAGGCGCGGTAGAAGGCGCCATAGAACTTTTCCTTATCCGTGCGGCTTTCAGTCTCTACTTCTATTACGGAAAGATGTCGTTCCCATATCCGGTTTAGCTCTGTCCGGGTCCGGTTAAAGTCCCAATGTGGAATTTCGGCTTCCAGATTGCGGGCTGCGCCTTCCCTGCCGACGAAGGATGAAGCCACCTTGACCAGGACTTCTTCTCCTTCTTCAACGTCAAACTCCACGTATGTTCCTATCTGTGCGGCATCCTCTGTTTGAAGGGCGCGGGGAAATAAAGCGTCTCCTCTATATATTCCGTAGTCTGTTATCTTCTTCCTGAACTGAACAATAAAGTGCCCGCTGTATCCGGCCGGTTCTCCCCATCCCTGATAGATGCGGTGAACGGGGTTGTACCCGTAGATCTGATGATTGAGCGTGTCGATCCGGATGTAACCCTTAGCTTCGTCGCTGTTGGGATTGACTATCAGGTAGCCTTTTCCTGCCTTGCGGTAGGTGAAACGGAAGATGGCGGAGCGGGAGCGGGCGGTCATTTCCGTAAAGAGATGTTCGTCGGGTAGCGAAACGGCATAGTAGGACGGGGTCGCTTCTTCTTCCTGATGGGAGAAGCGGGTTGAACGGAGTCCGGGCCGGCAGCGCAGAGCGCCGTAAAGCGGCATAAGCGTCATCGAACCATAATCCTGCATGCAACCGCCCACAATCCAATGGGAGTTGCGAAAGCCTTGCAGCAAAGTATCCGCATAATAATAAGGAGCTATACACTTCAGCTCTGTGTCCCGTGTCTGCGGAGTCCAGAAGTTCATGCCGTTCGGTTCGAGCACGGCCGGCAGGGTCTGCCCGTATTCTTCCGTATTCCTGCCGAACCTGCCGGCTGTATGGGTGGCGCTGGGGGCTGTGCCGACACGGGTATCGATATACGCCAGGAGAGAATCTTTGGCTGTATCGCGTTTGTCACCGGTACATGACGCAATACACTGTAACGACATCACGGCCAACAGTATGGAGCTATATGTGCAGAGGGTTCGCTTCATTTATATCCTTTATGATGATATGCAAAAATAAGATGTCCATCCCTATATAAAGAGGAAAATAGTAAAGATCAGGCGGAAAATAGTGGCGATAACGCACCGTTACTTCTTGAGTTTAGAGCTCGGCAGATATCCGAAAAACTCTTTGAAGCATTTCGTGAAATACTTCGGGTCGTTGAAGCCTACGGCATAAGCTATCTCGGAGACGTTTATGTCTCCCGTACTTTCCTGTATCATTTTCTTGGCTACATTCAGGCGGTAGTTCTTCATGAACCGGCCAATGGGTTGTCCGGTCAGGTCATGCATTTTCCTGTTGACCAACGTCTTGCTATATCTCATATCGCGGACAAAGCGATCCAGGTTATATGCCGAATCGGCATAATTCTCCTTCATCAGGTTGACGGCATTCGTAATAAACGCCTTATCCCTTGATTCTTCCTGCAAATGCAGTTCTTCCACATTGCTGCTTGCAGAGAATATCTTTTTATACTTGTTCCGGCGGAACTTATGGGTAATATTGGTAAAGAAGGCTATCTGCCGTTCGCGGTAAACCGGGGTCTTCCTTTTTATAGAATAAAAGACGCCCCAGGAAACGGCCATAACAAGCAGCAGGTAGAACCAGCCGGACTTATAGAAATAGGGAGTGACGCCTACTTCTATTTCCGTCACTTCGTCCGACCAGCGTCCCAACTCATCCGTTGCGCGTACCTGCAAGGTATAACTTCCGGGAGATACGGATGTATATCGCGCCGTATAGTTCCCCGGTTGAGTTTCGTTCCATTCTTCTTCATATCCTTTCAGCCGGTAAGCAAAACGTATCCGGCCGCTGTTTCCATAATCCTGTGTGGTAAAGCCGACGGAAAAACGATTGTCTTTCTCGTGCAGGGAGATTCCGGAAGCTAAGCCGGAGGGATAAACCCTGTTTCCCCCAATGAGCAATGAAGACAATTTCACCCGTGCATGCACGGGCAGCAAGGCCTGCAACAAGGCCTCTTTACCGGCATGTATGATGACCAGGCCGTCTATGGCGGCCAGATAAATAAAATCATGTTTTGCCGAATAGTGAATGCCGTTCATATAGAATTGAGTGGCGGGCAGCCCGTCGGCCTGTGTGTAATTGCAGAATGTCATCGACCGGATATTCAACCGGGAAACGCCGTTGTTCGTGGTTAGCCAGAGGTTGCCCCGCCCGTCTTCCGCCATGCCGGTAATGGTGTTGCCGGACAGCCCGTGCCGCGTGGTGTAGTTCCTGAACACGAAACGATGCTCCCTGTCACCGGTCAACCGATACAGACCGCTTCCGTCGCCACCGAACCACAGGTCGCCGTTACTGTCTTCCAGCATACTGTTGATCTTTTCCGGTTGCATTGACTCCGGGTGGTCCAGCTTGTATTTCAGGTATTCATAGTGAAAATTGTTGTGGGATCCGGCAAAAGAGAGCAGGTCAACCATAAAGACGCCTTGCGTGGTGCCTACCCACAGGCGCTTTTTCCGGTCGATCAGGAGGGCGCGGATCGCTTCGAATTCGTTGTCGGAGCGGTCGAACAGTATCCGGGTGAAGGTGTCTTTCCGTTTGTCGTAGAAATAGATCCCCCGGGTCGAGCCGAACCATATTCCCCGGTTGACCGTGTCTTCGCAGGCGCTGCTGATGAAGTCGTCTTCCAGTCCGGGGATATTCTCACGGGTATAGCGCCTGAACGTGCGGTTGTTGGGGATGTTCAGGTCGAGGCCGTTGATGCCGACGCCCCAGGTGTATGCCCACAGGTAGTTGTCGGAGTCTATCAGGATGCCGTTGAGGGTGTTGTTGCTGATGGAGGTGGCGTTGCCGGGCGAGAAGAGGTGGTGCGTGCAGAGGTTGCTTCCCCTGTTCCACTTTATCAGTCCGCGTTCCGCCTGTCCGAACCAGAGGTTGCCGTCCCTGTCTTCATCTATGGCGTTTACCGGCGTAGGGGCGTCTGTATTCGCAGCATACGTTTCGCCGGGCCATAATTCGGTTTGCAGGTGTTTGGGGGTGAGCAGGTTTATGCCTCCTGTCCCGGTGCCCGACCAGATGGTTTCCCCGTCCGTAAAGAGGCAATTGACGGCGTTGCAGTTGATCGAGACGCCGTTCCGGTCACTTGTCCGGCGGATGAACGAGAAGGTGTCCGTGTCCCTGTGGTAGACATTCAGTCCGTTGAGGGTGGATACGATCAGTCGCCCGCGCCCGGTCAGTCCGATATCCGTGATGTAGGCCTGGCTCAGCATGCCGGAACGGTGTGTGGAGTAGCGGTATCTTTTGAGGCTGCGTTCCGTATGGCTGTACCTGAACAGGCCGCGGTTCGAGCCGATCCACAGCAGATCGCCGTCAGCCTGCATGCAGGAGATGCGCCAGTCTTCGCTGAAAGGAACCAGGCTGTCGGACATGGCGACGGCCTTCAGCCGGTGGCCCGGCTGTTTTTCGATGCGGCAAACCTGATTGTCGATGCCCGCATAAACAGCCCAGCCCAGGTCAACGATGGCGTGCACCGGCGATGCGCCGACATTCTTCATGCCATAATACGCCCGGATATTTCCCGCGTCGTCCGGCTCCATGCACCAGAGTTCCCTGTTGCCGGCTATCCACAGGTGGCCCTGTTTGTCTTTGCAGATCGTACGGATGTCTTCGTTCATGAGTCGCCGTAGCGGGTGATCCGGCGGAAGGGAAAGCTCGACCAAAGCATACGTATTCAGGTCGAGAATGTCGATCCCACCTTCGGAGGCTATCCAGAGCCGCCGGAAATTGTCTTCGCATACCTGATGAACGAAATCGTTCTTCAGGCGTACCGGCCCGGTTTGCGCGCCATAGTTGAGAAATTCATAACCGTCATACCGTCCTATCCCGCAGTGCGTCGCCACCCAGACGTACCCGTCGGAATCTTTAAGGATGTCGCTCACAAAGTTGCAGGGCAGCCCTTTACTTTCGGTGACGAACGTAAAGTTGTACCGGTTGAAGAAGCGGTCCGCGCCTTGCGGGAAGAGGGTCAGCGCTTGCGTCAGACAAAAAAAGGCCGGCAGGATACGTCGTTTCATGGCAGTTCGGTTAGTTAACGATATGACACTTGTACTGTGTCCATAGTTCCCTGGCGGGGTAACCATAGTTCCCTCGGCGAGGGAACTATGGTTACGGTACAAGGGAACTACGGTTACGGTACAAGGGAACTATGGACACTCTCAGTCTTCCCACAGATAATCTTCAAAGTACGCGTCGAAGTAGTCGTCGAGCTGCAGGCCAAAAGCCTGGGCGGTGTGGATAATGTACTGCTGGTCGGCGGGTTTTATAGGCCGGTCTCCCTTGCGATACATGAAGTAATACTTGCGTCCGTAGCGGCCGATCAACCTTGCCTTGAAGGCTCTGAAACCGGTTACGGTCAGATGCCCGATAATCCCGGTGAAGCCTCTGGCGTAACGCACCTTCACGTCGGAACGATAATACGTACATTCCTCCTTCATCGCTTTGAGGAAGGCCGGCGTCAGAGTGGGCATGTAAGGAGATGTCAGCGGCGCATGCTCCAGCGCGATGTGGCGCAGACAGGTAGAGGCTTTGGCACAACCGGCCGATGCACATGCAACGAAGCCGTAAGGAACTTGTGAGAAATCGAATGTTTCCATATTAAATCAATTTGTACACAAATATAACACGATCCGTTGACAAATGCCATACGACCATCCGTCCTTTTTACTATATTCCGCCTGAATTACACTATATTCCCCCCGCCGTCCGTCCCATCGGCATAACTTTGCTCCGACAAAACCGAATGTATAATTTAAAACATGAAAACATGAAAAGTATTCTGTTTGCTATGCTCTTGCTGGCCGGCGCCCCGGCGTTCGCCCAGAACAAGGTGACCGGCGCCGTGACCGACCGGACAGGCGACCCGCTGACCGGGGTCAATGTCGTGGTGGAAGGCTCCGCCGCCGGCGCTATTACCGACATCGACGGTAGATACTCGATCGAAGCGGAGCGGGGTAAAACCCTTGTCTTCAGCTTCATAGGCTTCATCCGGCAGGCGGTACAGGCGAACCGCAGCGTCATCGACATCGTGCTGGAAGAAGACAACCGGACGCTCGACGAAGTAGTCGTCGTGGGCTATGGCGTCATGACCCGCAAGGACGTGACCAGTTCCATCACCACCGTAAGCGCCGACAAGCTGAACGTGGGCGTATACGCAAACCCCGCCCAGTTGCTGCAAGGCAAAGTTCCCGGGCTGACCGTCACCCAAAGCAGTAACCCCAACGCCGCTCCTTCCGTGACCTTGCGCGGCGCTTCCACCCTGCGTGAAGGATCCGCCATGGAACCCTACTACGTCATCGACGGCGTGCCCGGAATATCCCTCTCCCTGATATCACCGGACGACATCGAAAGCATCGACGTGCTCCGCGATGCCACGGCAACCGCCATCTATGGCTCGAAAGCAGCCAACGGCGTGATCATCGTCACCACCAAGAAAGGCAAGGCCGGACACACAAGCGTTGCCTACAGCGGCTATGTAGCCGTGGACAACGTCATGAAGAACTACGACGTCATGAACGCCGCGCAACTCCGCAGCTACGCCGCCTCGGGCGGCATCACGCTGCCCAACGACCTGGGCGCCGACACCCGCTGGCAAGACGAAGTGCAACGCACCGGCCTCAGCCACAACCACAACCTGTCCATCAGCGGAGGCTCCGGACAGACCACGTACAACGCCGGCATCAACTACCTCGACCGGCAGGGCGTCATCAAAGGCACGGACGTGGATCGCCTGACCGGACGCGCCTGGCTCCAGACCAAAGCGCTCAACGACCGCCTCACGCTATCGTTCAACATCAACACCAGCGTAACCAACCACCACAACATACCCATGGACACCCAGGGACGAAGCGTGCTGGACGCCATGTGCTACTACTCCCCATTAGTACCCGTCCGCAACGACGACGGCAGCTGGTACGAGAACGGCGGCATCTCGCAGAACTACAACCCGCTGGCGCTGATCAACGAAAACATCTATGACACGGAAGCCAAACACATTCAGGGAACAGGCAAGGCGTCACTGAACATCATAGACGGACTGGTCTATAACCTGAGCCTGGCCTATCAGAACGAACAGAACATCTACAGCAATTACAACACCTCCAAATCCCTGATAGCCAACGGAATGGACGGCAGAGCCGACCGCTCTACCGTGACGTACAGGAAGAAAATACTGGAAACCTACCTCAACTACGACAAGACGTTCAACACCGTACACAAGCTGGGACTGATGGGCGGATACTCCTGGGAGGAATCCAACGACAACGACGGCTTCCAGGTAACCACCTACGGGTATTACAACGACGCACTGACCTACCACAACATGGGCATGGCCAACCACATCGACAAGAACGGCCTGGGAGGCTGGGCGCTCTCCACCCTGCGCATGATCTCATTCTACGGACGCCTCAACTACGCCTACAACAGCAAATACCTGCTTCAGGCAACCGTCCGCCGCGACGGCTCATCCGCCTTCGGCAAGAACAACCGCTGGGCTACCTTCCCCTCCGTCTCCCTGGCCTGGCGCCTCTCCGAAGAAGAGTTCATCAAAAGCCTCAACCTGTTCGACGACCTGAAACTCCGTGCAGGCTATGGCGTCAGCGGCAACTCGCTGGGCTTCGACGTATTCACAGCCACACAGATCTACGGCGCAACCGGCTGGTACGACCATCTCACCTCCACAGGCGAATCCGAACAGATCCACGTTCTCGGCGCTACGCGCAACGCCAACCCCGACCTGAAATGGGAACGCACCGGCATGTTCAACATCGGCCTGGACCTCGGCTTCTTCAACAACCGCCTGAGCGCCACCATCGAATACTACGACAAACGGACGAAAGACCTGATAGCCGACTACGCCGTCTCGACCACCAAATACCAACACAACTGGCTCACCGCCAACGTAGGAGAGATCAGCAACAAGGGCGTCGAACTGACGGTCAACGCAGTACCCGTGAAGACCAAAGACCTCACCTGGGAAACCTCCCTGAACCTCTCGCACAATAAGAACGAAGTCGTCAGGTTATCCAACGCCATGTACTCCGTAGACTACTTCGACAAGGTGAACGTAGATGCGCCGGGATTTAACACGGCAACCAACCAACGGGTCATGGAAGGCAGCCCCATCGGCCAGTTCTACCTGTGGAAGTGGGCCGGAGTGAAAGACGGCGTTTCGCACTTCTATGTCTACGGCGAGGGCAGCCTGACCGACCTCTACAAAGACCGGGGCGGCTTTGAAAGCAACGTGACCCTGCAGGCGGACGGACGCTACACGGACAACGCCACCGGCGAATACGTGACCACCAACAAGCCGCTCTACGACGACCGCGCCGCCGCCGGCTCGGCGCAACCCAGGCTGAACGCCGGATGGAACAACACCATCGACTACAAAAAGTGGACGCTGACCCTCTTCTTCCAAGGCGTATTCGGCAACAAGATACTGAACGCATCGCGCGCCTACCTGAGCAACATCGGCAATGTAACGGCAGGCAAGAATGTGCTGGCCTCCATTGCCGACGGGAATCCCGTGACGGACAACAACGCACACGCCCCGTCCGACCGCTATCTGGAAAACGGCAGCTACGTACGGCTGTCGTCGCTCACGCTGGGCTACAACTTCGGGCGCATCAACGAATCCATCAAAGGGCTTCGCTTCTATGCCACCTGCAACAACCTCCTTACCATCACCGGCTACAAGGGCATCGACCCGGAAGTGAACCTGGGCGGTATAACGCCGGGCATCGACAACCGTCAGACCTACCCGCGCACACGCACCTTTATGTTCGGGATTAATGTCAACTTCTAAAACACAATGAATATGAAAGCGAAACATATACAATCTTTTATGGCAGTAGCGCTGCTGGCGCTGGCGGCAAGCTGCACAGACCTCGATGTGAACATCGAGTCGCAATACACTGAATTTCCCGACTCGGAACTCGCCGCCGAAGCCAAGGCGGCCAATGCCTACTACGCCATGCGCGGGCCGCTGGGGCGTCACTACAACATCGCCCAGACGCTATCGTCCGACGAAACCATGTCGTTCTCGTTCAATGGCTCAGACTATTACGATAACGGAGAACGCATACACATAGCGCTGCACAGCTGGACGCCGGACGATGTAGCTATCGGCTACTGGGAGAGTCTCACAGGGGGAATCACGACCTGCAACAGCCTGATCAACGAGATGGGAGGAGACGGCGTCGACGCTACGGCGACAATCCGCGCCGTCCGCGCCTACTACCTCTGGGTATTGATGGACAGCTACGGCGACGTACCCCTGCTGGACCACGTGCTGGCGGAAGATGAAGCCATCGACCGCGCCCCCCGCGCCGATATCGCCCGGTTCATCGAATCGGAACTGCTGGCCGTGATAGACCGGCTGCCCACCGATGTGAACATCTCCACCTACGGCAAGCCGACCCGATGGATGGCCGACGCACTGCTGGCCAAACTCTACCTGAACTGGGCGGTCTATACCTGCGGCGATGTGGCCGCCTACACCCCGGCGGCAAGCAACAACAAGCTGAACGACGCAGTAGCCGTATGTGACGACATCATCGCTTCCGGTAAATTCGACCTGACGGACAGCTACATGACTAAGTTTAATCCGGAGAACGGTGCGCACATCAAGGACTTCATCTATGCCATGCCCTTCGACCGCGAGACGCAGCAAGGCATGACCTACGCCCGCTTCTGGACGCACCGCAACGGCAACACAGGATTCTATGGCGTGACTCTGCCGAGCAGCGTGGGCGGATGCCTCGCCGTCAACCCCGAATTTGCAGACAAGTTCAATCTGCCGGGCGACGACCGCAACGAACAGATCATCGGCGGGCCGCTGTTTGTCCGCGACCCGAACACCTACAAAGCGACAACCACCCCCTGGATCGTCAATGGACAACAGGTAACATTAACGAAAGACGTTACACTGGATCGCCTGGACGAGACCATGCCGGTGGACAATACACCCCATGGCGGCCGTTCACAAGGCTACCGCTCCATCAAGTTCTATATGGACTTGAAAACAACCGCCGCGCAATCCCGCAACCAAAGTAACGACGTACCCATCTTCCGCTACGCAGACATCCTGCTCATGAAAGCCGAAGCCATCCTGCGCGGCGCCACCGCCACGAATGGCGACACGCCGACGTCGCTGATCAACCGGATACGTGATTATGTGCATGCTCCGCAAATCACTCAAGCCCCGACATTAGACGACCTTCTTGACGAACGCGCCCGTGAGTTTGCCGACGAGAACTGGCGGCGCAACGACCTGATCCGCTTCGGCAAGTTCGAAGACGACTGGGGCTACAAGCACATCATCAATCCGAGCGCCAAAACAGAACGCTATCGCCGTATCTTCCCGGTTCCGACATATATTCTGAACACCAATACCAATTGGTCGCAGAATGATAGATACTAAATCATTTGCCATTTAACACCTTTATCCGCCTCGGATAAAGGTGTTTTTTGTTATCTTTGCACACTTGCCGTTCATAAGATCAGGTACATGCCGGTTAACCACTGAATGGACTTGTTCTTTGAACAGCAAATGCTTTTACGATTCTAACAAAGTTTAAACCGGTTTTATGAAAAGAAGATGTAGCCTCCTTTTGATCTGCTGTCTGTTCAGCCTTGTCCGGGCGCAAGGGACACAGCCTTTAAACCTGAAAGAGATAACCGACGGAAAGTTCCGGGCGGAAAGCCTGCGGGGTATAGTCTCCATGAACGATGGAGAACATTACACACGAATGAACAGGGAAGGAACCCGGATCCTTAAATACTCATTCCGTACGGGTGAAGAAGTCGGAGTAGTTTTTGATGTAACGACCGCCAGAGACTGTAACTTCAGGACGTTCGACGGATATACATTCTCTCCCGACGAAACAAAAATCCTGATCCGTACCGGAACGACACAGAAATACCGCCGTTCGTATACTGCGGTGCACTACATCTATTCCGTCAGGAACAACAGGTTGGAAACCCTTACCGACGGAGGGCCTCAGGAAGCGCCGGTCTTCTCTCCGGACGGCGCCATGATCGCTTTTGTCCGGGAAGGAAACATTTTCCTGGTGAAGATGCTGTATGGGAACAGTGAATCACAAGTTACGGAGGATGGTAAATTCAATGAAATCATCAACGGAGTACCCGACTGGGTCTATGAAGAAGAGTTTGGACTCGGCCAGGCGCTGGAATTTGACGCGAATAGTGAAATGCTGGCCTATATCCGTTTCGATGAATCGGAAGTCCCTCTATTCCGGCTCCACACGTATGCCGGACAAGCTCCGCATCTTGCACGGTTCGATACGTATCCGGGGGCATACAGCTACAAATACCCCAAAGCCGGCGAGCCTAACTCAAAGGTATCGGTACATACGTTTGACATCCGTTCAAAAGTGACGCGCAAAATGAATCTGCCGGTAGATTCCGACAGTTATATCCCCCGCATAAAGTTTACCAAAGATGCGAACAAGCTGGCTATCGTCACCATGAACCGGTACCAGAACCGGCTCGACCTTTACTTTGCCGACCCGCGCTCAACCGTATGCAAACTCGTTCTTCGCGATGAAAGCCCATACTACATTGACGAAACATCACTGAACAACATCAGATTCTATACGGATCGTTTCAGCTTTGTCAGTGAAAGAGACGGGTATGCCCATCTCTATTGGTATAGCATGGGAGGCAATCTGATCAAACAGGTAACCCAGGGCAAGTACGAAGTGACCGGCTTTCTGGGATGGGATGAGTCAAGCGATACGTTCTACTACCAAAGCAACGAAGAAGGCCCGTTATACCAGGCTATCTATAAGATAGACAAAAAAGGGAAAAAGACCGGACTGTCGGAGAAGCAGGGAACGAACGACGCACATTTCAGCCGTACGATGAAGTATTACATCAATACGTTCTCCAATCTGCAAACGCCTCCCGTTACAACGATCAACGACAATAACGGCAAGACATTAAAAACATTGATTAATAACAATGCGTTGCAGCAATCGTTAGCGCAATACGATTTACCAACTAAGGAGTTCTTTACGTTCAACACCTCACAGGGAGTTTCCCTGAATGGCTGGATCATGAAACCGGCCGGTTTTACGGCAAGCAAGAAGTATCCGGTATTGATGTTCCAATACAGCGGGCCGGGCAGCCAACAGGTACTTGACCGCTGGGGCGGTGTGAGTTGGGAGAACTATATGACGGCCAAAGGATATATCGTTGCTTGTGTAGACGGACGGGGAACAGGCGGTCGCGGCGAAACATTCAAGAAGTGCACTTACCTGAATCTCGGCGTAAAAGAATCACAGGATCAGGTGGAGGCAGCCAAACATTTAGGCAGCCTGCCTTACATAGACAAGAACCGGATCGGCATCTGGGGATGGAGCTATGGAGGATACATGGCGATCATGAGTATGAGCGAAGGTACGCCGGTATTCAAAGCCGGAGCAGCCGTTGCGCCTGTAACCGACTGGAAATATTATGATACGATATACAGTGAACGCTTCATGCGCACGCCAAAAGAAAATGCCGAAGGATACAAAGCCGGATCGGCCTTTACCCGTGCGAACCGGTTAAACGGACGCCTGTTGCTGGTACACGGCCTGACCGATGACAATGTACATTTCCAGAACTGCGCGGAATACAGTGAATGTCTTGTACAGGCAAACAAACAGTTTGAGATGCAGCTATACACCAACCGCAATCACAGTATTTATGGCGGAAACACCCGTTATCACCTGTACACCAGACTGACAGACTTCTTCATAACCTATTTATAAGGATTAAACGCTGTTTATTCCGGTCATGAAAGATGAAAGAACGGATACGTAAACCCGAATGGCTCAGGATTAATATCGGAGCCAATGAAAAATACACGGAAACAAAGCGTATAGTCGAGTCGCATGGCCTGCACACGATATGCAGCAGCGGCCGTTGTCCGAACATGGGAGAGTGTTGGGGAAAAGGAACGGCCACCTTCATGATTGCCGGAAATATCTGTACGCGTAGCTGTAAATTCTGTAACACACAAACAGGCCGGCCGCTGCCGCTCGATTCGGGAGAGCCGGAACAGGTAGCGGAATCCATACGGCTGATGAAGCTGACACATGCCGTGATCACTTCCGTAGACCGGGATGACCTGCCCGATCTGGGCGCTCAACACTGGGCGGATACCATTCGTGAAATAAAGTCGGTAAATCCGGGACTAACGATAGAAGTACTGATTCCCGATTTCCAGGGAAAGCCTGCGCTGATAAACAAAATTATCGAAGCCAGACCGGATATCATTTCCCATAACATGGAAACGGTTCGGCGTATCACTCCTCTTGTGCGGAGCGTTGCCCGCTATGAAACGAGTCTGGATGTAATCAAACAAGTTGCCGGAAGCGGTATAACCGCCAAATCAGGTATTATGGCCGGACTTTCGGAAACCGTAAATGAAGTGGAAGAATTGATGGATGACCTGATTCGGACAGGCTGCCGGATTTTAACGATCGGTCAATACCTCCAGCCTTCACACAAACATTACCCCGTCGCTGAGTACATTACCCCCGAACAATTCGACAACTATAGAAAGACCGGTTTATCCAAAGGATTTGAACAGGTGGAAAGCGGCCCGCTGGTACGTTCCTCTTATCATGCTGAAAAACACATAAAGAAAGCCTGAAACGAAGAACTTAATCCACATCCTTATTGTTTTATAACAAAGGAGAGAGCAGACAGGATGAAAAATGATAGTGGATTTTCAGTCGGGTCAAACATGTCATTGGGGTTTATACCGATAATCATTGCGATGTTATTAAGCAAATTCATTCCGGTGAACCTGACCGTCTACATCGGGGCCGCGATAGCCATACTGTCTTCCATGTTTTATTATGCGGCGTACAAACCGCGGAGTATACACTTTATTCTCTTTTCAAGCACGATTGTACTCGTCATATTGAGCATCATAGCTTTTTTCATGGGCGCGCACAACGAATGGCCTCAACATTTACTCCCGCTTACGCTTGAGATGACCGTAATACTTCCATTGCTGATCCTTTTCCTGAACAGGAAACGATATTCAATGATTCCGTATAAACATAAAGCAGCCGCCGGCCTGAAAGGACAGATGTGTGTAACCACATTGACACTGTGCTGCATCCGTATATTCTTCGGACTGACCACCATACATTTCGCTTTTATCGCTATCGGGCTGATCTTTACCCGGTCGCCGGACAATGGCTTTATGCGGTTTATGTTGCATATCGCTCCGGTTTTTGTTTGTATAACCAGCATGATTGTGGAGCAAATCGAGATACAAATACTACGAAGCGTAAAAGCGCCGGAGTTTGTTCCTGTAGTCACTCCTCAGGGAGAGGTCATCGGCAGAATAGACAAGATTCTGGCAGACGAGTATAAGAATGAGTACATCCATCCCATCATACGGATTGCCGTAGTAAACTACAACATGCTTTTTTTAGCGAAACGTTCCCCGCAACGGGTTATCGATAAAGGGAAGACAGATATTCTGTTGGAGACCTATTTGCTATTCAAAGAAGACATCAGGAGTGGTGTCGAGCGTCTCTTGAAAGAGACTTTTCCGCAGGCCTGGAAAGATCTCAAACCGGAGTTCAGCATTAAGTATAAATTCAGGAATGAAGAGACAGACCGGCTGGTTTATCTGTTCATTTTAGATTTGGGAACAGCGGACGGGCTTTTATGCAGTCCCAAGGTTGAGAACGGGAAACTGTGGACTTTTCAACAAATAGAATTTAACCTGAACCGGAACTACTTCAGCGAAATGTTCGAGAATGAATACGATCACCTGAAACAGATCATGGAGACAAGAGGAATATACAAGGAAGCTTAGACAAGTCGGGAACGCAATTCCGCCATTCTTTTACGGTCCGGGTTTTCAGGTATTCGCCTTCACAGGTAAGATTAGCTGCTATACACAACTTTGTCTGGGGACGACAGTGCTGTAAAATGTCTTCAACCATCTTATGGTTACGATAAGGCGTTTCAATGAACAGCTGGGTTTGTTTTTCCGTATAGGCCTGCTGCTCCAACAGCTTCAATTTCTTAACCCGTTCACCGGAGTCGACAGGCAGGTAACCATGAAACGCAAAGCGCTGTCCGTTAAGCCCTGATCCCATGATAGCCAATAATAAGGAAGAAGGCCCGACCAAAGGAACGACTTTCAATCCTTTATGTTGAGCAATAGCCACCACATCGGCGCCCGGGTCCGCTATTGCAGGACAGCCGGCTTCCGAAAGGATTCCCATAGACTTTCCGTCAATCAAAGGTTTCAGGTAACCGGATAGCGCTTCGGGAGAAGTATGCTTGTTTAATACATAAAAGGTAAGCGTATCTATATCAATACCACATTCCACCTTCTTTAGAAAACGACGGGCCGAACGAACATCCTCCACAATGAAATGCCGGATATTCAATATGACTTCTTTATTATAGGAAGGCAATACCTTCTCAACCGGCGTATCGCCCAAAGTCACGGGAATAAGATAAAGAGCTGCATCCATTTTCAGAAGTAAGGGGTAAGCAGTCAGTAACTGCCAAGAGCTGTTGACTGCTTACTCCCGATTATCCGTAAATAATGTTTCCGTCAGTATCCATGTATTCTTCAAGGCCTTTCTGGTAAGTAGCCATAGCACGCAAACTCATGCCTACACTGGAGAAACCTCCATCGTGGAACAGGTTCTGCATGGTCACCTTACGCGTAAGGTCGGAGAACATCACAATGCAATAGCTTGCACACTCATCGGCGGAAGCATTGCCCAGCGGAGACATGCGGTTTGCAAAGTCCATCAGCTTATCCATACCCTTCACACCCGAACCGGCAGTCGTTGGGGTTGGCGATTGGGATATTGTATTTACGCGAACGTTCTTCTCACGGCCGTATATATATCCGAAACTACGGGCAATCGATTCCAACAGCGCTTTCGCATCGGCCATATCGTTATATCCGAAGAACGTACGTTGCGCCGCTACATAGCTTAATGCTACAATCGAGCCATATTCAGCGATGGCATTCATCTTTTTGGCTACCTGTATCATTTTGTGGAATGAAACGGCCGATATATCCAATGTTTTATCCAGCATATCGTAGTCCAAATCGTCATACGTACGTTTCTTGCGTACGTTAGGAGACATGCCGATGGAGTGCAGCACAAAGTCTACCTGCCCGCCAAGTACTTCCATCGAACGACGGAATACCTCTTGCAGGTCTTCTACGCTGGTAGCATCTGCAGGGATAATCTCACAGTTCAACTTCTTGCCCAGCTCGGAAACCTCACCCATGCGCACTGCGATGGGAGTGTTTGTCAATGTAATGGCCGCTCCCTGCTCTACAGCTTGTTCAGCTACTTTCCAGGCGATGGATTGCTCATTGAGCGCGCCGAAAATAATACCTTTTTTACCTTTCAGTAAGTTGTAACTCATATCTATTTTTCAATTTGTTGAATCAGGCGGCAAAGATAAGAACTTTATTATTATCCTTACCAAGAAAAGCGCAAATCAACAAAAAATACACCTATATTATCAAATAGTACACACTTGCGGGACTTATCCGCAATATCTTTGTACATTACAAATAACAATAGAATTTACACTCAATATGAATACATTATCCAATAAGATTCTAATGTCGGCAGTAGCATGTGTTCCGCTCTTCTGGGGCGCTTGTACGGACTGTCATCAGCAAGAGGCTGTCGCCATCAATAACAGTATCTATGAGAACCTTCCATTCGATATGCCGGAAGTAGAACAACCGTCTTTCCCTGCATACGAGGTTAACATTCTCGACTTCGGCGCTAAAAGCGATGGGATAACCCTGAATACCGATGCTATCAATCATGCCATTAAAGACGTTCATGCCAAAGGCGGAGGGAAAGTCATTATTCCCGGAGGCCTGTGGCTCACAGGGCCTATCGAAATACTCAGTAATGTTAATCTATATACGGAAAAGAATGCATTGGTGATCTTTACGGCCGACTTTGAGGCATATCCCGTTATTGAAACGTCATTTGAAGGGTTGGATACACGCCGTTGTCAATCGCCTGTTTCCGCCCGCAATGCGGAAAACATCGCTATCACCGGATATGGCGTATTTGATGGCGCCGGCGATGCCTGGAGGCCTGTTAAAAAGGAGAAAATGACAGAAAGGCAATGGAACGATCTGGTAAGATCGGGTGGCGTTGTTCATGCTGACGGCAGGATATGGTATCCAACCGCAGGCGCGTTGAAAGGCGCTATGGCAACCAAATCGTTCAATAATCCGGAAGGTATTGAAACCGAAGAAGAATGGAATGAGATACGTCCATGGCTTCGCCCGGTACTGCTTAGCTTCATCAAGTGTAAAAAGGTGCTGCTTGAGGGCGTGACATTCAAAAACTCTCCAAGCTGGTGTATTCATCCGCTATCCTGTGAGTTTATCACTCTGAATAATGTAAAGGTGTTCAATCCTTGGTATTCACAGAACGGCGATGCGCTCGACCTGGAATCGTGCAAAAACGCACTGGTCATCAATTGTATCTTTGATGCCGGAGATGACGCCATTTGCATCAAATCGGGCAAGAATGAAAACGGACGCAGAAGAGGCGAGCCGTGCCGGAACGTGATCATCAGAAACAATACCGTATTCCATGGGCATGGGGGCTTCGTCGTCGGTAGCGAAATGTCGGGCGGCGTGAAAAACATCTATGTGGCCGACTGTACTTTCTTAGGAACGGATGTCGGTCTCCGATTCAAAAGCGCCCGCGGGCGCGGCGGCGTTGTAGAAAACATCTACATTCACAACATTCACATGATCGATATACCTAACGAACCTTTATTGTTCGACTTGTTCTATGGTGGTAAAGGGCCCGGCGAGGTTACGGCGGAAGATGAAGGAAACCAGGATATGACCCCGTTGCCGGTTACCGAAGAAACGCCCGCTTTCCGTGATATACATATCTCTAACGTCTATTGCAAAGGTTCGGGCCGTGCAATGTTCTTCAACGGACTTCCTGAAATGCCTATCGAAAACATAACCGTAAAAGACGTGGTCATCAGCGACGCCAAAGAAGGGGTAGTCATCAGTCAGGCTGTGAACGTTACTCTGGAAAACATGAAGATAGAAGCCCGGGAAGGCGCGCCGCTCCGTATCAGGAATGCCGGGATCAAAGTGAATGGAGAAACATACAGCGCAGGCAATAAGCTCGAAACATTGAATTTCAGGTAGCCGTAGCGAAAGCCATGAAAAAGATTTTTGTCTCCCTTTTGTTTGCAGCAACTTGTACCGCAATATGGGCACAAGGAATAGAAAAGGCGATAACCGTAGAAGTGAAGAATAACCGGAAGAAAGAACAAACCGACGTTCCGGTAGCCATCAAATTAAGTGATCTCGGATTGAACTTCCAAGCCAGATCGGCTACGGTCCGGGACGGCTCCCTGGAAATCCCTTCGCAGTTGGACGATCTGAACAACGACCGCAAAGCCGATGAACTGGCATTTGTGGTTGACCTGCCCGCTAACGGCGAAAAGAGGTTTGAAATCACGCTCTGTTCCGAGAGAAACGATAAACCGTATAAAGCCCGCGTATTTGCGGAAATGCTGGTCAGTGACAGGAAAGGCAAACATGTTCCCGTCCGTTCGCTCACCATTCCCGGTACAAGCCACATCTACAATCAACTCCATCACCACGGCCCCGCCTTTGAATCGGAGCTGGCGGCGTACCGCATCTATTTCGACCAGAAGCAAACGGTCGATATCTATGGTAAGTTCAATAAAGGCCTTGAAATCGAAGCGTGTCAATTCTATCCTACGGACGAGCAACTGGCCCGCGGCTTCGGCGATGACGTGTTGCGCGTAAGCGGAAGCTGTGGCGCCGGCGCATGGAAAGGTTGGAACGGAACGAAAGCAACCCATATTGAACCCGTGTCTGCCCGTACAGAACGCATCCTGGCTTACGGCCCGGTACGCACGGTGGTAGAGGTAGAAGCCAACGAGTGGGACTACCAAGGTTCAAGCCTGAACATGATCAATCGTTATACACTTTATGCCGGTCATCGCGACGTCCTGGTAGAGACATTCTTTGAAGAACCACTGAAAGACGAAGTGTTTTGTACCGGCGTACAAGACGTTAAAGGTTCGGTTTCGTTCTCGGACCATAAAGGACTCATTGCGTGCTGGGGAACCGACTGGCCGGTAAACGATACCCTGAAATACGCAAAGGAAACGGTCGGATTGGCCGCTTACGTCCCACAAAAATATGTGAAGGCGGAAGTTAAAGACCCATCGAACTACCTGTATACGGTCGGAGCGAAAGGCGCCAGCTATATCCGTTATTACATTACCTTCACTTCCATGAAAGAAACCTTCGGGTATAAAACCCCTGAAGCCTGGTTTGCATCCGTTCGTGAATGGAAAGACGAACTGGATCATCCGGTCACCGTTTCAATAAGATAAAACAGATTGAATAAGAAAACTAAAAATCCGCGTTCATCCGCTTAATCCGTGTCATCCGTGTACCCATCATTTTACTATTATTTAATTTTAAACATTTACTTACCATGAAAAGACCGGTACAGACATTGAGCCTCTGCCTATTAATGGCGCTTCCCGTAACAGCACAGAAGAATGATGTATCCGAAGTATGGGTCGCCGACCAGGGAAACGGCACATACAAAAATCCTGTTCTTTATGCAGACTATTCCGACCCGGATGTTTGCCGCGTCGATAATGATTATTACATGACATCATCCAGTTTCAATTGTCTGCCGGGGTTACAGATTCTGCACTCCAACGATTTGGTTAACTGGACGATTATCGGCGCGGCCGCGCCCGCCCTCCCCCCGATAGAAGAAACGGATCGCCCCGAACATGGCAATCGTGTATGGGCGCCTTGCATCCGCTTTCATAAAGGTGAGTTTTACATTTTCTGGGGCGATCCCGATCAGGGAGCTTTCATGGTAAAAGCCAAATACCCGGAAGGCCCCTGGACGGAACCGGTCTTGGTTAAGCCGGGCAAAGGGATCATCGACACATCTCCCCTATGGGACGATGACGGTAAGATATACCTGGTACATGGTTACGCAGGAAGCCGTGCGCAATTAAAAAGTATCCTGAGCATTTGCGAATTAACGCCGGATGCAAGCAAAGCCGCCACTCAATCCCGCATCATCTTCGATGGACACGAAAGCCACGAGACGATTGAAGGCCCTAAATTCTACAAACGTAACGGGTATTACTATATTTTTGCACCGGCCGGCGGAGTACCGACAGGATGGCAAACCGTTCTTCGTTCAAAAAATGTATATGGCCCCTACGAATCGAAAGATGTTCTTCACCAGGGTAACACTCAGGTCAATGGGCCCCACCAGGGCGCATGGGTAAACACAACTACCGGAGAAGACTGGTTCCTGCACTTTCAGGATGTAGGCGCTTACGGGCGTATCGTACATCTCCAGCCGATGAAATGGGTGAACGACTGGCCCGTTATCGGCGTCGACAAAGACGGCGACGGATGTGGAGAGCCTGTGCTTACGTATAAAAAACCGGACGCAGGAAAGACATATCCCATCTGCACCCCTCAGGAAAGCGATGAGTTCGACGGATTCACGCTATCCCCCCAATGGCAATGGCATGCCGCCATTAACGAGAAATGGGCTTTCTTTGATGGAGGCAAAGGGAACGTCCGCCTGTACTCATATCCCGTAACGCCGGCATACAAGAGCCTGTGGGATGTGACTAACCTGATGTTGCAAAAGACGCCATCCGATAACTTTGCCGCAACAATCAAGCTGACATTCAAACCCACAAAGAAATACACCGGCGAACGTACCGGACTTGTCGTTATGGGAATGGACTATGCCGGATTGATCCTTGAAAACACAGACAAGGGCCTTGTCCTGTCGCAAGTGGTCTGCAATCAGGCGGACAGAGGCGCCGCCGAACAGGTCAATGCATCTACCGGCCTGAAAGACAATACCATCTACCTGAAAGTACGATTCAGCGCCGACGGCAGGAAGATCACATCGAGCGAAGGCGGACACGACCTGCTGGTGATGTGTGACTTTAGCTACAGCCCCGATGGAAAGGAGTTCACGAAGTTCGGCCAACCGTTCCGGGCGAAAGAAGGTAAATGGATCGGAGCCAAAATCGGTACATTCTGCACCCGCCCGGCCATCACAACGAACGACGGCGGCTGGACTGAAGTCGACTGGTTCAGGGTAACGAAGGAATAATCTCTTGCCGGGACAGACAACCATTATCAGTCTCAACAAGTTTTTTTGGATTCTGCAGGCAACTTTTTGAATTCTGCAGGCAGCTTTTTGAATTCTGCAGGCAGCTTTTTAGATTCTGCAGGCAGCTTTTTGGGGGAAATGTACAATGAGCACACAGCTTAGACAGCGCTACATGATAAAAACCATGCATTTTCCGGATGAACCGTGAAACATCTTATTTAAAAGGTTCAGCGCAAAAAATAAGGTGTCCGGCTTCGGACACCTTATTATATTAGACGAACGTCTGTTTCCTGTTTCCTTATTACTTGATAAGGCCTGTGAAAGCCGGATCGGTTGCATATTTTGCAAATTCAATGTCTGTAGCGGCTTGTTTCGCCAGAGAAGCATCTTTTGCAATTGCATTTTTCAGATTGTCCGTAACCATTGAAGTGTTGTTGGTTCTTGCGCCCAATACAGCTTTCAGGTAGTCAGTATAAGCATCAGGCTCCTGAACGGCATCTAAAGTAGATTTAGCTTTGTTGTAATCCTTGGCAAGAATCTGAGCCAGAGCGGCGCTATTCGTCTTGGCAGAGCCGAATGTGCTCACCGCTTTGCCGTATTGACCCTGGGCAATGTACAGGTTACCCAGTGATTCGTTCAGTTCAGGAGTACCGGACGCTTTACCGAAGTATGATTCGGCAGTAGCTTTGTCGCCTTTCTTCAGGGCGATAAGGCCTAAGTTCATGTTAACTTCAGGAGCGCTCTTAATGCTGTTGGCTTTGTTGAAGAACGATTCGGCTTTAACGAAGTCGCCGGCCTGATAGGCCAACAAGCCTAAGTTATTGTAACCACGGTAATCGTTAGGGAACTGTTTTGTAACCTGGGTATAGATAGATTCTTTCTTTGCGGCGTCATTTGTCAATGTTGCGGCGTAAAGAAGTTCTTCTATGCTCAGTGCGCTTGGGTTGGAAGCGGCTAACCGCGTGATTTCTTCGTCCGGTTTACCGACGATTTCGTAGTTCAATGTCAGACGTGAACGTCTCAGCTGAGGAAGGATTTCGTCGGCAAGAGTTTTGTATACGGAAGAGATATTCTTGATTTCATTTTCTCTTTGTTCCGGGTCTTTGTACATGGAAAGAACGCGAAGGATCAGTTCTTTGTCCTGTATGTTCGATTTGCTAACCAGTTCCTGGAAGCCGTCCCAGTCCTGTGCAGTATATTTGGAATCCAACGTTGCGTTAACCTTAGCCTTCTTCAATTCTTTATTCAGGTAGTTAACGGTGTTGTCTTCACGATTTCCGGCAAGACCGGTGTTCAGTTTAATGCCGCCATCAGGAGATGCGTAGGCGGAAACTTCAATGTTAGTGATCTTTTTGTTTCCAGCCGCGCTAACATCAGAAATGTCTTTCTTGAAATTCTTTATCTCGCCTTTGTTCAACTCGCCGGCGCGCAGGTTGGCCTGTTGAATAAGGAACATGATATTAGCCTGTTTAGCCTCTTTGATGATGCGTTGGAACGCATCCGTTCCCAGTCCGGGGTTGGCGTTGTTCAGCGTATTTTCAAGTAAAGCGGAAGTAGAGATAACACCGTCGGCCACCTTGACAGGAGGGATGTTAACGACTTTATCGCCGATCTTTGCGTTAAATTCAAGATACAATTCCGACTTAGCCATTGCCGGGATATAGTCAAAATTAGCTTTCATTGAATAGTTACCGCCTACTTTGTAGTTAATAGCCTGGTCGTTACCCTCTACCTTTTCACCCTGGAATGTGGTCGATTGGCTTCTGGCCTCGCCGCCATCCCATTTCAATACCGGAGTGACTTCTACAACTGCTTTTTTCTTGAAATACTTTTCCGGAAATTTACCGTAAATAGTAACAGGTACTTTTCCACCCACTGCTTCAAGAACTTGCGGATCAGCCGTGAAGTAATCCGATGACAATTCACCCATTTTGCCGCTACATGAAGATAGGGCAACAACCACTGTTAACAGAAGTGGTAAATACAGTTTCTTAATCATTTTTCTAAGGTATAAATTAAACGTTTGTAATTGATTTATTTTTCGTTTTTATCGCTTTACCGTAAGCCGATTCCCGCGAACGTAGGCAAAGATACCTATTTATTGGATAATTCATTATTTCAAGGCTCAAAATTATGATAATTTTATAAAAAATCATGCAACCGGGGGATTATTCCGCCATAAACAGCAAAAACGAATGTATTATTGCCTGTCTTTAGCAGCATTGCTGTTCCGGTATTTTATATTCCGGGGGTGATGTTCTATGATTTCGGCGCGTAACATATTCCGGTCGATGTGTGTATAAATTTCCGTGGTGGCGATCGTTTCGTGTCCCAACATGCTTTGGATGGCGCGCAGGTTGGCTCCGCCCTCGAGGAGATGGGTGGCAAAGGAGTGTCTGAACGTATGCGGGCTGATGTTTTTCTTTATTCCCGCAGCCGCGGCCAGTTCCTTTATTATATGGAATATCATGATACGGGACAGACCCGTCCCTCTTTTGCTTAAAAAAAGGTAGTCTTCAAACTCTTTTTTCGCTATGACCCGGTTCCTGTCCAAGCTATACAGCCTGATTTCATTTACAGCTTTCTGAGAGATGGGTACGAGCCGCTGCTTGCTTCCCTTTCCCTCGACTTTAATGAAGCCCTCGTCGAGATAGAGTTCGGATAGCTTCAGGCTGACCAGTTCCGACACGCGGAGTCCGCAACTGTACAGCGTTTCCAGAATGGCCTTGTTTCTTTGTCCTTCCTTTTTGCTAAGGTCTATCGTTCCGATTATGGCGTCGATCTCTTCTATCGTCAGCACTTCGGGGAGTTTCAATCCTATCCGGGGGCCTTCGAGCAGTTCCGACGGATCGGCTTCCAGGTAGTCGGTAAGAATCAGGAAATTAAAAAAGGATTTTATGCCCGAAACGATACGCGCCTGCGACCGGGCATGGATACCGATGTCATGCAGGCCGGCCGTGAACCGTTGCAGGTCGTCCAGGGTGATGTCCGGCAGGGCGATGTTTTCCAGTATCAGGAACGACAGGAGTTTGTCCAGGTCGGTCAGATAGGCGTCCAGCGTGTTTCCGGAAAACGATTTTTCCAGTTTCAGGTATTGCCGGTATCGTTTTATTATCCTGTCCCTTTCATCCTTCTTCTCCATATTTCGTTTGTTTTTCATTCTTTTTTCTACCTTTGCACCTTGAAATATTGTTCTCAAAACAAAGATATTAAAAACAATCCGATTGTAAGATGAGAATACAGATTATTAACGGACCGAACATTAACCTGTTGGGCAAGCGTGAGCCTTCCGTTTACGGCGTCGTTTCTTTTGAAGATTATCTGGCAGACCTCCGCGGCAAGTATCCCGGTATCGAAATCGACTACTGCCAATCGAACAGCGAGGGCGGATTGATCGACAAGATTCAGGAAGCCGGGTTCAACGCCGACGGGATTGTTCTGAACGCAGGGGCTTACACGCATACTTCCATCGCCCTGCAGGATGCCATACGCTCAGTTCCTTCACCCGTCATCGAGGTACACATTTCCAATGTCCACAAGCGGGAAGAATTCCGGCATACTTCCATGATCGCCGCCGCATGCAAGGGGGTGATCTGCGGTTTCGGGCTCGATTCTTACCGTCTGGCGGTCGAGGCGTTGTCGTGTTAGTTTTATTTAAAGTTTAAAGGTGTTTTCAGATTTATGAAGAAGCATACCAAGATCGTCGCTACCATTTCGGACCAGCGTTGTGATATAGAGTTCCTTACCCAGCTGTATAAGGCGGGAATGAATGTCGTCCGTATGAACTCCGCCCATTTGAACAGGGAGGGATTTGATAAGATCATCCATAACGTGAGGGCCGTATCGAACAATATCGCCATTCTGATGGACACAAAGGGCCCTGAGATCCGCACTACGGCGTGCGCTTCGCCCATTCTTTTCCGTACCGGCGAAAAGGTAAAGATAACCGGTAACCCCGGGCTTGAGACGACTCACGACTGTATCGCCGTATCTTATCCGGATTTCGCGGAAGACGTAAAAACCGGCGGCGACGTACTGATTGACGACGGCGAGCTGAACCTGAAAGTGACAGACCGTGCAGACGGTTATCTGATTTGTGAGGTGCAGAACGATGCGACCCTGGGAAGCCGTAAAAGCGTGAACGTTCCGGGAATGTGTATCAATCTGCCTTCGCTGACAGAGAAAGATAAGGCGAATATCCTGTATGCCGTTGAGAAAGACATCGATTTCATCGCACACTCTTTTGTGAGGACAAAGCAGGATGTGCTCGACATTCAGGAAATCCTCGACCGGCATCACAGTGAGATAAAGATCATCTCCAAAATAGAGAATCAGGAAGGGGTAGACAATATCGACGAAATACTGGAAGCGACCTACGGCGTTATGATTGCCCGCGGCGACCTTGGCATCGAGATTCCGCAACAGAAGATACCGGGCATCCAGCGCAAGCTGATCAAGAAATGCATCCTGGCGAAACGTCCCGTCATCGTGGCTACCCAGATGCTCCATACGATGATCCATAATCCGCGCCCGACGCGCGCCGAGGTTACGGACATTGCGAATGCCATCTACTATCGTACCGATGCGTTGATGCTGAGCGGCGAAACGGCCTATGGCAAGTATCCTGTGGAGGCTTTGCGCACAATGGCGCAGATTGCCGAGCAGGCCGAAAAAGACAAACTGGATGAAAACGATATCCGTATCCCGTTAAGCTCGGACACCATCGACGTAACGGCCTTTCTGGCCAAGCAAGCCGTGAAGGCCTCTTCCAAAATGAACATCCGCGCTATCATTACGGATAGCTACACCGGACGTACGGCCCGTTATGTGGCGGCTTTCCGCGGCAAATATCCGGTGTTGGCCATCTGTTACAGGGAAAAGACGATGCGCCTGCTGGCGTTGTCTTACGGCGTACTGCCCATCTTCCTGGAAGAAAAAGAGAGCGCACGCACCTACTTCCTCTCGGCATTGGAGATGCTGATACAAAGCAAACGGGTGAAACCGGACGACCAGTATGCCTATCTGAGCGGTAGCTTCGGCGAAGGCGGAGGCACCACCTTCATCGAGATCAACAAGGTAAATACGGTCCTGGCTAATGCCGGCGACTACTTATTGCCCAGCTTCAGCCAACGGTGAGCGGCGGGGCGGGTATCGGAAATGTCCATCGACGAATATATACTCCAACACATCGACCCTGAAAGCGACTATCTGAAGGAGCTTTACAGGGATACGCACGTGAGGCTGCTGCGTCCGCGCATGGCTTCGGGACATCTGCAGGGACGTCTGCTGAAGATGTTCGTCGAAATGATACGCCCCCGGCAGATTCTCGAGATAGGCACATACAGCGGATATTCCGCGCTCTGTATGGCTGAGGGGCTTAAAGAGGGGGGCATGCTCCATACGTTTGAGATTAACGACGAGCAGGAAGATTTTACCCGTCCCTGGTTGGAACGGTCGGCATACGCGGACAGAATAAAGTTCTATATAGGCGATGCCCTGGAGATCGTCCCCCGGCTCGGAATCACGTTTGACATGGTTTTCATAGACGGGGATAAGCGGAAATACATCGGGTATTATGATATGGCGCTCAAATATCTCTCTCCTGAAGGATATATCATTGCCGACAATACGTTATGGGATGGGCATATCCTGCAGGAATCCCATACAACGGACAGGCAAACCGACGGCATAAGGGCGTTCAATGATTATGTGGCGCAGGATGGCCGCACGGAGAAAGTCATTCTTCCGCTACGCGACGGATTAACGATTATTAAATTGAAAATTGAGAATTGAGAATTGAAAATTGAGATGGTACACGGATTTATTTAATTCCATTCGTCCGGTTATAATGTGATTGTAATGTGATGTGATTGTAATGTGATGTGATGATGTAGAGACGCAATATTTTGCGTCTGATTATTATGATTATATCAATAACGGACAGGTACACGGATAACGCGGATTGCGCGGATGAACGCGGATTTTTGAACACAGATTTCCATGCGGCATCGTAATTTTCAATTTTCAATTTTCAATTCTCAATTTAAAGAGCCTCTGTGTATCTCTCGTCTTCTTCATTAAAATTAAAACCCGTGTCTCTGTGTTCAAAAATCCGCGTTCATCCGTGTCATCCGTGTACCCTTAATTCTCAATTTTCAATTTAATAACTTTATTATGGCGCCCAGGTAGTGATACTTATTGTAATGCCCTGCCAGATGATACATTCTGAAAGCGTATTTCACAAACGGAAATTCGGGCAATGCCGTTCTGCACAACTGGTTGGGGTGGAACTGCGGAATGGGCTGATAGTCCAATTTCCCAAACTGCCGTTCAATATCGCCGTAGCCTTTTACACCCGGGGCAAGCAAAATAATGTCGGGCTTCAGGATATTGATCTCCTGCCTGATGACATTGAAATGTTCAAAAACAACATTGCGGACTTCGTCCGAAGGATACGTTCCGAGTAGATTGCTCGATTTTACGATATTGTTCCAGACATACCTGATTCTTTTGCCCGGGTATTTTTCTTCGAGCAGGGTCTTGAACAGATTCATTCCTGCGCCCATTCCTCTGTTACTTGCGCTGGGTTTCTTGTCGGAAAATCTCAGATAATCGTCCATAATTTCCTTCACGGGATGTTTCTTGCTTGTGTCGGAAAGCCGCCACTTTCCGCCGCTTGTTTCCCGCCCGAAAAACATGACCCGCAGATCGGCTGTCTTATAATCGTCTTCATCCTCAATGGAAAGCATTAGCGGATTACAAGGCTTTATTTCGTCTTTAATGTTCTGAAACTGAGCATATAAATTATCCCACTTTTCAGCATACAACTTCTCTAATTCCTGATTGATACTCATACTTTTTAGTTTTTTAGTTGATATAAATAAAATAATTAGTTCTTTTTTGTCTTCTGTCTCTGTTTGGCGGCCATTCCCCGCGGGGCTTTAAATGCCCCGCGGAAAGGCTGCGCCGTGAAAACACGGCCCTGCGGGCCTGCTATTCCTGGGCACACCGCACAGACAAGCCGGTGGCGCGACCGCGGCTGTCATCCACGCGGACGTAGCCGGAATAGACGTTCAGATTCGAGGCGTTGTTGCTGCTGCTACTGGAGGGCGATGCACTCCAATAGACGCCGTAGGACCCCTCGTTGCCGATACTTCCGCTACTGTTGCCACGAGACCCGGCGGCCGGGTACCTGGTATTAGTGCCCCAATTATAACCATAACTCCAAGTACCATTGCTGCTGGTAAAACCTTTCCAGGGACTAGTAGCCTCAGACATACCCGAATTCTTGGGCACCCGCCAACCCGAAGGACAAGGATCATAAATCGTCTTCACACCGGAATGACCCCACAACGCATTATCACGGGAACCATAATACCAATCATAAGAACTGCTACTGCCTGCCGTAAGGAACGTATTCGGATTTTTGAGTGTATATGCAACTGTACCGTTAGAAGAAGAAGTGGCCGTAGCCGTAAACGTACCACTGCCAGGTTGGGTAGCGCCTGGGGCAAGTGTGGCAGGGAATGGATCCTTCCTACCCCACTGGTAGAACAAACCAAAACCAGCGTTCGCACCGGTACCGCTACTGGTGAGAAGACCGGCTTTAGTAGCCCCCAGATTACGATCCATAAAGACAAAATTCTTGCCGTTGTTATTCGTATTATACGTATTGGCGTACGTAGCGGAACCATCATAATCCGTCACCCAGATATGATAAGACCAGACAATGTCACTACCCTTCTTAATAGCGACCACAGCATTACCTTCT
>JAIRNG010000013.1 GCA_031258135.1 Mediterranea sp. (in: CFB group bacteria) | reverse complement strand
CAGCTTGCTGAAAGCCAAATACTACTTATATAGCATAGGAGTGATCGTTCCGTTCGTTCTGATGATACCGGCTATGGTCATGGGCAAGCTGTCCCTGCTCAGCGCTTTCGCCTTTGCCTCTCTTGCAACAGGGCCGGTATACTTCATGCTCTTCCAACTGGCTGTGTATAACAACAAAACCGTACCGCTCAACGAGGGACTGACAGGAAGGCAATCATCGGGGACCGGTTTCCAGAACTTAGTCAGCTTAGGGGCGTTTGGCCTGCCGATAGCTATCCTGTTCCTGCTTGACACCCTGTTCGGGGAAGTTATCGGACGATGGATCATATTGGCCATCGGACTGGCCTTCACGCTGACCTCACACCTGTGGATAAAGAATGTATATCACCGGTTCATGAAACGCAGATACGTCAATATGGAAGGTTTCAGGGATACAAAATAACTTATAACTCAAAACTCAATATGATTACCATTAATAAATTACAGAAATTCTTCGGAGAAAAGAGAGCCGTAGATATTGATAGCTATACGATAAACCGGGGGGAAATGATCGGACTGGTCGGAAACAACGGAGCGGGAAAAACGACCTTGTTCCGTTTGATGCTCGATTTGCTCCGGGCAGATCAGGGAGAAGTGACCATTAACGATATCGAAGTAAGCAAAAGTGAAGATTGGAAAACAATAACCGGCGCGTTCATCGACGAGGGTTTCCTGATAGATTACCTCACCCCGGAAGAATACTTTTACTTTATAGGGAAAATGTATGGCCTCAGGAAAGAAGAAGTTGACGGACGGCTTGCATCTTTTGAAAGATTTATGAACGGTGAAGTCATCGGACAAAAGAAATTTATCCGTAACTTTTCCGCCGGGAATAAGCAAAAGATAGGAATTATCTCTGCTATGCTTCACAAACCACAGTTGCTGATACTGGACGAACCCTTCAATTTTCTTGATCCGAGTTCGCAATCTATCATCAGAAACCTGCTAAAGAAATATAATGAAGATACAAACGCAACCGTACTTATTTCCAGCCATAACCTGAATCATACGGTAGACGTATGTTCAAGGATAGCGCTATTGGAACACGGCATAATTATACGGGATATCGCCAATGAAAATAATTCAGCAGAAAAAGAACTGGAAATCTATTTCAATGTAGAAGTTACCGATGAAGAAACATTGAAAGAATTTTAAAAGATAAAAAACAATGAGCGAAACATTAAAATTCAGTCAGGTCGAAGGAAAGATTCTGACCATCCGCAATCAGCAAGTGATACTTGACAGTGATGTTGCTGCGTTATACGGTGTTGAGACAAAACGAGTAAACGAGGCGGTAAGAAATAATCCCGATAAGTTTCCGGAAAGATATATCCTGTATTTGTCGGCAGAGGAATGGAACAACTTGAAGTCGAAAATTTCGACTTCAAGTTGGGGAGGCAAGAATAAATTACCCAAAGGCCTTTACCGAGAAAGGACTATACATGCTTGCCACCGTCCTGAAAAGCGATAAAGCAACACAAACGACTATCGCCATCGTGGAGACATTTGCCAAAATACGTGAACTCTCACGAACCGTTGCCCAATTGTCCGAATCCCACGAGGAATCCAAACAAAAAACACTCATGCAAAAAAGCGGTGACATTATTGCCGATATTTTGGGTGATGACCTCCAAGTGACTGACACGGAAACAAGTATAGAAATCAACTTTGCATTGATGAAGTTCAAGCATACGATAAAGCGTAAATAACAACTGCATCTTGTTATCCAATTGTTACCTATAAGGAAAACAGTCAGGTTGTTTTATTTCAAAACTTAATGATAATCAATGTTAAATGATAGATAATATGTGTTGCTTAAATATTACCGATGAAGAAACATCTGATACAAATACTCCTGTTGTCGATCTTGATGATGGGCTTGGGCTCTTGCCGGACAACAACGCCGAAAGTTGACTACAGAGCCTTGGCTAAGGCCTCCGTTAAACTCGAAATGGATATTGGGTATAAAGACGATCAACTCTTATATACCGAAGTGTCCGGCTGGCTGGGGACTCCTTATCGCTTCGGCGGCAGTAGCAAAAACGGAACAGACTGCTCCGGACTGGCCACACAAATATACCGTAAAGTATATCATATCAGGTTGCCGCGAACCTCTGATGCCCAATACAACAATAGCAATAAAGTGAGCAAGCGTGATTTGCGGGAAGGCGATCTTGTTTTCTTCACAAGTAGCCGGTCGGGCAGGAAAGTAGCGCACTCCGGCATATACCTGAAAAACGGGAAGTTTGTTCATGCCAGTAGCAGCCGGGGCGTTATTATCAGTAGCCTGAACGAAGATTATTATTGGGAACACTGGAAATCAGGCGGAAGATATAAATAACTTGGAAACTTTTCTTGCACAAAATAAATAAAAGTAGTAGTTTTGTGCCCTGATTACCGCACCGGGTAAACCAAGCGTTCTCTGAGTGATTGGAGACCACCCGACGGAGAAAACCTGTAGAATAAAAAAACAGATGTACGTAATCGTAGAGATCAATGGCCAGCAGTTTAAAGCTGAAGCCGGAAAGAAATTGTTCGTTCACCACATTCAGGATGCTGAAGACGGTGCAACAGTAGAGTTTGACAAAGTCCTTTTGGTAGACAACAACGGTACAATCACCGTAGGCGCTCCAACAGTTCAGGGTGCTAAAGTCGTTTGTGAAGTCGTTTCAAACCTGGTTAAGGGTGACAAAGTCCTTGTTTTCCACAAGAAAAGAAGAAAAGGTCACAGGAAACTGAATGGTCACCGCCAACAATTCACAGCGTTAACAATTAAAGAAGTAGTAGCTTAATCATTAAAACAAGTAAGAAGAAATGGCACATAAGAAAGGTGTCGGCAGTTCGAAGAACGGCCGCGAATCACAAAGTAAGAGATTAGGCGTAAAGATATTTGGTGGCGAAATCTGCAAAGCAGGTAACATCATCGTTCGTCAAAGAGGTACTGAATTCCACCCGGGTATCAATATGGGTATGGGTAAAGACCACACTCTTTTCGCTCTAATAGATGGAACAGTTCGCTTCAAAAGAGGTAAAAACGATAAAAGATTCGTTTCTGTCACCCCAATTGAAGCGGAAGCTTAAATTCCTTAATGATATGAAGTTATAGAGCGGCGATCGTTGATTGCCGCTCTTTTTCTGTTCGCTCAGTATGTGTGTATTCTAATGTGTGCAAGTCCCTGACACACCCTGATAGTGGGAAGTGTTTAGCCAAAACCAGGGGTGTTCGCCGTGAGATGGGATCTGATACCTGAATGCAGGCCGTCGGGTATTAAATTGTAAATCCGTAAATCATCTAATTGTAAATCCATCCCAAGTGCCTGAACTTCACCTTTCGGATGTCCGTTGGATATCTGGTGTTCGAAGCAGTTGAACGGGTCGATGACCAGTATCTTTATCCCCCGCCTGCGGACCAGTTCTTCCGCTGTGGACAGGATGTTCCCCACCGTGTAGTTCTCCGCCGGCAGGATGAAGCTGTAGTTCCGGTTCAGGTAGGCCTCTCCGCCTGCGTAGTCCGCTTCGGTCATGCATCCTTTCCTGAACCGTTTCCCCGTAATTTAACTGACCTAAAAGCCGGGGGGGTAGAAGAAGAATTAACATACGAATCCATACTAAGTAAGATTACAGAATACGATATAATTAACCAAATCAAAGGCGACACAATAGTTTTGCGCGATGAAGTATCTTCCAACGGAAGAGAATACAGAATCACAGGCCACACGTTTAAAACGCTCCACGGTAACACGGATTATTCTTTAGCCCGAACCGGCGGGAATAGCAGCGATGAATCCCCATAGCTTAAAAAGCGGAAATCATGTGATAATGCATAGTTGTAGATCCGGCGCCAGTCTCCCTTTACAAATGCCGAAACGAGCAGAAGTAGCGTGCTTTGCGGCTGATGGAAGTTGGTGACCATCGCCTTTACTATTTTAAAATTGTATCCCGGCGCTATGATAATTTGCGTACGGGTATACAGGGTGTCTATCTGATGACGGTCAAGATGGGCGACGATCTGTTTCAGCGCTTCTGTGGCTGTTATTTCTTCCGGCGTTTCGTAGGGTTGCCATTGCCGGACGTACAACTCCTTTTCTCCGGCGTCCGGGTTGCCGGATAGTGTAACTCCAATGTAATAGAGGCTTTCCAGCGTTCGTACCGATGTTGTTCCTACGGCGATCGCTTCACCCTGATGCGCTATCAGTTTTTCGAGTGTGGCGCGTGATACGGACATGTATTCCGTGTGCATTTCGTGGTTTTCTATCTCTTCGCTTTTCACCGGTTTGAATGTTCCCGCACCCACATGGAGGGTGAGTTCTTCACAGTCGATCCCCTTTTCTTTGAGTGCATCGAATACATGCGGAGTGAAGTGTAAGCCTGCCGTAGGAGCGGCTACCGATCCTTTTATCTTTGAATAGACCGTTTGATAGGTCTCTTTATCGCTGTCTTGCGCCTCTCTGTTCAGGTAGGGAGGAATGGGCAGTTCACCGGACGCTTCCAACATATCCGCGAAAGTCACTTCCGGGTTATTCCACGAGAAATCCACCCAATGGCTTGTTCCCCGGTTCTCTCCCCGTACGGCGGTCAGTATCGCGCTTTTCCCTTTTACGGTCAGTTCCTTATGCAGGTTTCCTTTCTTCCATTTTTTCAGATTGCCTATCATGCAGAGCCATGCCGCATGTCCGGTTTGTTGAAGGTTCAGCGCATAATCATTGGGGGAAACCGGTTCCAGGCAGAATATTTCAATCCGTGCGCCTGTTTCCTTCCGGAAGTGCAGACGCGCCGGAATGACCTTTGTATTATTGAAAACCATCAGACTGTTTTCAGGCAAGTAACGGGGTAAAGAGGTGAACGCATCTTCTGCAATCTCCCCGTGCCGGTATATCAGTAATTTTGAATGGTCACGCTCTTGTAGCGGGTATTTGGCGATCCGTTCGTCCGGCAGCGTATAATTGTATTCGCTGATCCGTATATGTTTGGGACTTTCGTTCATATCCCCGCAAAAATAGCAATATTTGCCAAGAACAGAAAATACGGCTTATGAAGATAGGAGATAATGTACGCTTCCCGAATGAAGCAGGGGGTAGAATAATAAGTTTCCGCATGCTTTAATGCATGGAATAATTGATTACGTATGCAAAATCTTCAAGCGTTGTTATCGATGGACAGACCGTCGTTTGTATATCAATTTATTCCGGAGCGAAAATCGTCGGCGGGCCAACACATACATGTTTTTTCTTCCCGACTTCGTCAGCGAGCCGACACATACATGTTTTTTCTTCCCGACGTCGTCGGCGGGCCAACACATACATGTTTTTTCTTCCCGACGTCGTCGGCGAGCCGACACATACATGTTTTTTCTTCCAGACGTCGTCGGCGGGCCAACACATAAATGTTTTTTCTTCCCGACGATGTCGGCGGGCCAACACATACATGTTTTTGCTCCACGACGTCGTCGGCGAGCCAACACATACATGTTTTTGCTCCACGACGTCGTCGGCGATCTGCCGCGGACGCCTTCGGCTATTTACAATCAGACGATTGACGATTTGAAACGCAGATTAACGCAGATTTCCGCAGATTATAATTATAGAATTAAAAATCTGCGGAAATCTGCGTTAATCTGCGTTTCAACCCCCTGCCGTTAATCCGCGTTTCAATTCTCAAGATGCGCAGTACCCGGCAACTCCTCTATTTCCTGTAACCATGCGGCTGCGCTTGCATCACTCGGCATGCGCCAGTCTCCTCGCGGGCTGAGTGTAATACTTCCGACTTTCGGGCCGTCCGGAAGGCAGGAACGTTTGAACTGCTGGCTGAAGAATCGACGGAAGAATGTGTGCAACCATTTCCTGATGGTTTCATTGTCGTATTTGTCCTTGAATACTGATGTGAGCAGGAAAAATATTTTGGCGGGACGGAATCCGGAACGCATGAAATGATACATGATGAAATCGTGTAACTCATAAGGGCCTACAAGGTCTTCCGTCTTTTGCGTCATTTCTCCCTTCCCGTCTGCGGGTATAAGTTCAGGGCTGATGGGCGTGTCGACAATATCCAATAATGTCGTTCCGGATGATCCGTCGATTTTATTGTTGGCTACCCATTCAACGAGGTGCCTGACCAATGTTTTGGGAATGCTGCTGTTCACGCCATACATGGAGATATGATCGCCGTTATAGGTCGCCCAACCTAACGCCAGCTCCGACAGGTCGCCCGTTCCGATCACGATTCCGTTCGTCTGGTTGGCTATATCCATGAGGATTTGCGTACGTTCGCGCGCCTGGGCGTTTTCATAGGTAACGTCATGAACATTCATACTGTGACCGATGTCTTTGAAGTGTTGTATGCAGGCCTTTTTGATGCTGATCTCACGCATACCGACACCCAGGCTCCGCATCAGTCTGATGGCATTGGCGCGGGTGCGGCGCGTTGTTCCGAATCCCGGCATGGTAACGCCCAGAATGTCTTTTCTGGAAAGGCCGAGCTTATCGAATGTCTTGACACATACAAGTAGCGCCAGTGTCGAGTCTAATCCTCCCGAAACGCCTATAACAACGTTCCGGGCATGGGTGTGCAGCAATCTCTTCGCCAATCCGGCGACCTGGATAGAGAACACTTCTTCGCAACGCTCGTCCAGTTCGGTTCCTGACGGTACAAACGGAAGGGGCGGGTAGGTGCGGCTTAGTTTAAATTCCTTTTCCTTGGTTTCTACCGGAATGCGTATGACTTCGTCTGCTTTACATCTTCCTTTATTGGCGGCAAACGTAGTATTTACAAGCCGTTCGGTCCGCAGGCGCTCGACGTCTATCTCTGAGACGACAAGCTGTTCCGTTAAAGAGAAGCGTTCGCTCTCCGCCAACAACCAGCCATTTTCATAGATGAGTCCGTTGCTGCCGAAAACAACATCGGTGGTCGATTCCCCGAATCCGCAGGAGCTGAATACATATCCGGCAATGCAACGGGCGGATTGTTGGCCGACGAGTGAACGGACATAACTGTTCTTACCGATTCCCTCATTGTCGGCCGAAAGATTAAAAATAACTTCCGCTCCTTTCATGACGAGTGTAGAGCTGGGAGGAATTACCGACCACAGATCCTCGCAGATTTCAATACCGAAGGTCACATTTGACGCTTCGAATAGCATGTTGGTATCGAGTGGCGCAACCTGTCCGCAGAGGCGGATATTCTTTTCACTCACATCATAAGCCGAGGTAAACCATCGCCTTTCGTAAAATTCTTTATAATTAGGCAGGTATGTTTTGGGTACGACACCCAGTATCTTGCCTTTCTGAATAACTACGGCAGCGTTGATCAATGATGAATGGACCGGAACAGGCATACCGAGAATGGCTACCGTGTCAAACTGCCGCGTATCGCTTAATATTCGGGCTAAGGCGGATTCGGCGCTATCGAGCAGGAGTTGCTGGGCAAACAGATCCCCACAGGTATATCCCGTTATACATAATTCGGGGAAACCGGCAATTTGCACACGCTTATCCTCGGCTATAGCGATCAGGTTTACGATTTGTCCGGCGTTGAACGTACAGTCGGCCACGCGAACCTGGGGGATTGCTGCTGCAACCTTTACGAATCCGTAATTCATTGGGAACTATGGTTTGTTTATTGTTAATTCATCTATAATGTGCGATGCTCCGGCAAATTTATCAATAATAAATAAGGTATAGCGAATGTCGACACACGCGGCGCGTTGTGAAGCGGGGCGGAAAGCAATGTCTCCGGTCAGTCCTTCGTAATTGCGGTCAAAGCCTGTACCGATCAGTTCACCTTTGCCGTTGAATACCGGACTGCCGGAATTGCCTCCGGTATTATCCGTATTTACGATAAAGCATACGGGCATTTCGCCGTTTGCCATGGCGTAACGTCCGTAATCCTTGTTTTGATAGAGTTGTTTGAGCTTTGCGGGAACAACAAATTCCCAGTTGCCGGGGTCTTCTTTTTCCATAACCCCGCGTAATGTGGTGTGGTAGTCATAAACGGTTCCATCCGCAGGCTCATAGGAAAGTACCTGTCCGTAAGTCAATCTCAATGTGGAGTTGGCATCCGGATAGATGGGTATGCCCGCATCTTTTCTCATGTCCGTCATTCCCCTGACCCAGATTTTGTGAGCCGCGTCATAATTCCGGTTCGCCTCTTTCATATTCAAATCTGTGGCGTACAGTCCGTCCGTAATGGAAGATTTGAATAAAACCATCCGGTCTTTTTCTATTGCGCCAAGGCTTGGTTTTTTGATGAACCGTTCGAAGTTCTCTCCGGAACCGAACATGGAGGATTGGAAACATGCTTCGATAAATGCATCGCTATTTCCTTTGAAACGGCTGTCAATTACTTTGAATATGCTGATTCTTTGCGCTTCGGGAATGTATTCCTTGTAGGTTTTCAGCATTTGCTTACCCACCTTTTTTTCTACTTCCGGAAACGGTACGGATTTGAAATAGGCTTCTGCTTTTTCTTTCAGCTTCGCCGTTTCTTCCCTGATTTTGGCCTCGTCTTTGTTCTTCAGCGCCTTTTCTAACGCAGAGGTCGACGGGATTTTCATGAAATCCAGCGCTGTGACCAACGCTTCGTTAATGGCCTGTTGATGATACATGGCCTCTCTGCGCCGGGCCATGATGGACCGGATTTCATCGAATGCCTGCTGATAAGCGGTATCTCCTTTTTCTTTCCCCCTGGCAAGGAGTTCTTCCTGTTGGGCGCGCTTGGTCTCCAGCACGTTGAGCCGGATGAGGCCTTCGTTCATGCCGATGGCGTTTTTCCAATAGTTGGCCGACGAGGCGTATTTGCTTGCGTAATGGATGCGCACGGCAGGATCATTAAGCATTTCCTCCATCAACACCCGTTGGCGCGCCTCGCGGACATGATGACGCATGAAATTGGTGGTTTGCATCCGTTCTTCCACTTCATCTGCGATCATATATCTCCAGTTGCGTCCGGGAAATCCCATGATAAAGGTGAAATCGCCCTCTTTGTAGCCTCCCAGGCTGATCGTTACATGCTTTTTCACCTGCAAGGGTACGTTATCTTTGGAATATCCGGCCGGCTTGCCGTTCTTATCCGCATAGATGCGGAAGATCGAGAAATCGCCCGTATGGCGCGGCCACATCCAGTTGTCCGTATCTGCGCCGTATTTTCCGATGGATGAAGGAGGAGCGCCGACTATCCGTATGTCGCTGTATACGGTTTTGATGAACATATAGTATTTATTTCCACCGTAGAAGGGCTTCAGTTCCAACACTGTCGCGGGAGTAACGACTATATTTTCTTTTTCGGCGAAACGTTTGGCCACTTTGGCAAGATAAGCCGGAGACAGGTAATTCGTTCCGTGGGGGTCTTTGTCCGTCGCCAACTGTTCACCGACATACGCCGTAACGTCCAGAATCCTGTCGATAAACGTAACGGTGAGGTCTTTGCAGGGTAACTCTTCATGACGGCTCATCGCCCAGAATCCATCGGTAAGATAGTCATGCTCCACCGAACTCAGTTGTTGGATAGCGCCATATCCGCAATGGTGATTCGTTAAAACCAACCCTTCCGCAGAAATGACTTCACCCGTGCATCCTTTGCCGAAATGCACCACGGCATCTTTGATGGAAATGCTTTCGGGATGATATACCTGTTCGATGGGAATGAGTAATCCCAGCTCCATCATGGCCGCTTCGTTTTGTGTTTTCAGATCGGGTAACAGCCACATGCCTTCATCCGCATAAACGGATGTGGCGGCAATGATGCAGGCCGTAACGGCAAACAGTACTTTTTTCATCTTCTATCGGACAATAGTCATTTCGTTAATAAGATGTCCGCAGCCACCCAGCTTTTCAAGGATGAACAGGACATAACGGATATCCAGGTTAATGCAGCGTTGCATATTGTGGTCGAAGTTGATGTCGCCGCTCAGCGATTCCCAGTTTCCATCAAATGCGCAGCCGATGAGTTCGCCGTTTTCGTTCAGCACCGGGCTGCCTGAGTTACCTCCGGTAATGTCATTATTCGTAAGGAAGCAGATTGGCATTTCACCGTCCGGCAGGGCATATCCGCCGTAATCGGCGTTACGGATCAGCTCCTTCAGCCTGGCCGGCACATGGAACTCCCGGTTGGCAAGGTCTTCTTTCTCCAATACCCCCTTGGTTGTTGTATAGTATTTGTAGCGTACGCCGTCGCGCGGGCTATATGACTTGATGTTGCCGTAAGTCAGACGTATCGTGAAGTTGGCGTCCGGATAGGATGGGGCGGGGAGTTTCATCTCTGCAAGGCCGCGGATATACGTCTTGTGCAACAGTTCCAATTCATCTTGCAAAGGGTTCAGTTGAACGTTCAGCGTATCGAGTTTATCTCTGACCGCCTGATAATACCGCCGGGACAAATCATTTTCCAACGCTTTGAGATTGGGCTTTTTGAGGAATTTGTCCAGATTGACCTGACTGGCCATTATGGAGTTATCGTACATGTCATCAATGAACTTT
>JAIRNG010000080.1 GCA_031258135.1 Mediterranea sp. (in: CFB group bacteria) | reverse complement strand
ACAAAGTGTTCGGAAACGGACACCTGTTTTTATTTGTAAAACGCTTATTATGAGCGCTTTTCCTTTTTGGCATGCCATTTGACAGATTTTCTTCAAAAAAACCAGCTCTTATGAAGAAGAATATTTCGCTTTGTTTTTGGGTATTGTTGATACCGTTTACGCTAAAAGCCCGGAATGAGAATGAACATCCGATCACGCTGGCCGAGGCCATCGCTTTAGCAAGAGTACAGTCCGTTGATGCCGCCGTAGCCCTGAATGAGCTGAAAACGGCGTATTGGGAATACCGGACGTTTAAGGCCGATCTGCTGCCTGAGATGAATCTGACGGGGACGCTTCCCAATTATAATAAATCGTATAGCAGTTACCAACTGGACGACGGCTCCTATAAATTCGTCCGTAACAATACGCTTGGACTGTCAGGCGAGCTGTCCATTGATCAGAATATCTGGTTTACCGGCGGACGCCTTTCGTTGACCTCTTCGCTCGATTATATAAAGCAGTTGGGTACGGGCGGACAAAAGCAGTTTATGGCGATACCGACCGGGATTAAGTTTACTCAACCGATATTCGGGGTGAACAACCTGAAATGGAACCGTCGTATAGAGCCGGTCCGTTATGCCGAAGCAAAGGCTTCGTTCATTACGGCTACGGAAGAAGTGACCATGACGGCTATAACCTATTTCTTCAATCTGTTATTGTCTAAGGAAAATCTGACGACCGCCCGTCAGAACCTTGAAAATGCCGATCGTCTATATGAAGTGGCCATTGCCAAACGAAAGATGGGACAGATTTCTGAAAACGAACTTCTTCAGCTTAAATTGACCGCGCTGAAGGCCAAAGCCACAGTGACCGAGTCCGAGAGTAACCTGAACGCCAGGATGTTCCAGCTTCGCGCTTTCCTCGGACTGTCCGAACATGAGATTCTTGAACCCATCATGCCGGAGTTTGCGCCCGATATTCCTGTCGAATACGAGCGGGTGTTGGATAAAGCCAGGGAAAGAAATTCCTTCGCCCAGAACATTCGCCGCCGTCAGCTGGAAGCCGACTATGCGGTGGCTACGGCAAAAGGAAATTTACGCAGCATAGACCTCTATGCCGGTTTCGGCTATTCGGGACAGGATCAGACCCTTTCGGCCTCCTATCGTAAGCTGCGGGATAATCAAATCATCGAAGTCGGCGTAAAGATTCCCATTCTGGACTGGGGAAAGCGGCGGGGAAAAGTAAAGGTCGCCCAAAGCAACCGTGATGTCGTGCTATCCAGGATACGGCAGGAACAGATGAATTTTAACCAGGATATATTCCTGCTGGTCGAAAACTATAACAATCAGGCCGCACAGTTGAACATCGCCGGTGAAGCCGACCGCATCGCCCGGAAACGATATCAGACGAGCGTTGAAACGTTCCTTATCGGCAAGATCAGTACGCTGGACCTGAACGACGCCCAGAACGCAAAGGATGCCGCCCGGCAGAAATTCATTACCGAAATGTATTCCTTTTGGTATTATTATTACCAGATTCGCAGTCTGACCCTTTGGGATTTCCGGGAAAATGCGGAGTTGGAAGTCGATTTTGAGGAAGTGGTGAAGAAATAACGCGGTTTTTATGTAAGTTTACCACCGGAACACCCATAAGAAGTGAGATATGATTTTAATTATAGACGATGATTCTTCCATCCGTTCATCCCTGAGTTTTATGCTTAAACGTGCAGGATACGGAACGCAAGCGGTTTCTTCACCCAAAGAAGCGATGGACGTTGTACGCTCGACGGCCCCCGCCCTGATACTGATGGATATGAATTTCACATTGTCCACGACGGGAGAAGAAGGGTTGAAATTACTCAAACAGGTGAAAATTTTCCTCCCGGACGTTCCGGTGATCCTGATGACGGCATGGGGAAGTATCCGGTTGGCCGTGCAGGGTATGCAGGCGGGGGCTTTTGATTTTATTACGAAGCCCTGGAATAATACCGCCTTGCTGCAACGTATAGAAACGGCCCTGGAACTGACCGCCGTATCGAAAGAAACTCCGCAGGAGCAGGCGGGCGCCCTGGAACGCGGGAATATTATAGGCAGGTCGCAGGCATTGACGGAGGTGCTGAATACTGTCGCCCGTATTGCCGGAACCAATGCTTCCGTGTTGATTACGGGAGAAAGCGGAACCGGAAAGGAACTGATCGCCGAGGCCATTCATCTGAATAGCCGGCGGGCTGAGTACCCTTTTGTGAAGGTGAACCTTGGCGGGATTTCGCAAAGCCTGTTTGAAAGTGAAATGTTCGGGCATAAGAAAGGAGCTTTTACGGACGCAAGCTCCGATCGTACCGGACGGTTTGAATGGGCGAATAAGGGAACCATCTTTCTGGATGAGATCGGCGACCTGGATCTTTCCTGCCAGGTCAAGTTGCTGAGGGTTCTGCAAGACCAGACGTATGAAGTGCTGGGAGACAGCCGCTCCCGTAAAACGGATGTCCGCGTGATCAGCGCAACGAATGTGGACTTGCCGAAGCTGGTTTCCGTACGCAATTTCCGTGAAGATCTCTTCTATCGCATCAATCTGATAACCATTCACCTGCCGGCCTTGCGCGAACGCAGGGAGGATATACCGTTGCTGGCGCGCCATTTTGCGGACAGGCTGGCTGAACTGAACGGATTGCCGCGGACGGAATTTTCTGCCGATGCGGTAAACTTCCTGACCCGCCTGCCTTATTCGGGGAATATCCGCGAATTGAAGAATCTGGTCGAACGTACGATCCTGATCAGTGGTAAAGACCGGTTGGAGGTTTCCGACTTTGAAAGACAGTACCAATGCGGGGAAGAGCCGGTGAAGGCCGCCGGAAATGCGGGCCTGAGCGGCATGACACTGGATGAAATTGAGCGTCAGACGATTTTGCAGGCATGGGAGCGCTATAAGGGTAATTTAAGCCAGATGGCTACCGCGCTGGGCATCAGTCGCGCGGCGTTGTATCGCCGGTTGGAAAAATATAATATCAAGGTAAACGGATAGAGTCATGCGGATAAGGGGATTGTTCATCATATTGACGCTGTTTCTGCTGGTTATCTTCGGCTTATTGTTTTGTGTGGAGATCGTCCCATCCCCCTGGCTTTTCTATATCATAGAAGGCCTGATCTTTTTTATGCTGATATATCTGGTGTACTTTTACCGCATGGTGGTAAAGCCGCTTCAGATCATCGGTAGCGGGATGGGATTGCTTCGTGAACAGGATTTCAGTAGCCGTTTGAGCAATGTGGGGCAGGTGGAAGCCGATCATATCGTGCATATCTTTAACCGGATGATGGAACAATTAAGGAACGAACGTCTCCGGTTACGTGAGCAGAATCATTTTTTGGACTTGTTGATCGAGGCTTCCCCCATGGGAGTGCTGATCCTTTCGTTGGATAGTGAGGTAACCCAATGCAACGCAATGGCGCTGAAAATGTTAGGCGTATCTTTTGCCTATGTCGATGGCCGGAAATTATCCGCAATAGACTCTCCTTTAGTGACGGAACTGTTGACGCTTGCCCGCGGAGAAACCAAGACTGTACGCCTGAATGATTCCAATATTTATAAATGTACGCACTCCTCCTTCTTTCACAACGGCTTTCCCCAATCTTTTTACCTGATCGAAAGCCTGACCGGCGAAGTGATCAAAGCGGAAAAAAGAGCGTATGAAAAGGTAATCCGGATGATAGCCCACGAGGTCAACAATACAACCGCCGGGATCACGTCGACGTTGGATGCCGTTGGAGATGCGTTGATGGAGATCGATAACACGGGAGACATCCGCGAAGTCATGCGGGTGTGCATCGAACGTTGCTTTTCCATGAGCCGTTTCATCACCCGTTTCGCCGATGTAGTGAAAATTCCCGAGCCGCATCTTGTTCCGGTTGATCTGAACGAACTGGCGTTTACCTGTAAGAGGTTCATGGAAGGAATGTGTGCCGATCGCCATATAGAACTGCTCCTTGAGACAACGGAAGAACTGCCGGAACTGAATCTGGATGCTTCTTTGTTTGAGCAGGTGTTGGTGAACATCATTAAAAACGCTGCGGAAAGTATCGGGCGGGAGGGGACAATTATCATCCGTACCTTGTCGCCCGCGGCCATTGAGATTGTAGACAACGGAAAGGGTATAACAAAAGAGACCGAAGAAAAGATCTTCAGTCCCTTTTTCTCTACCAAGCCCAATGGGCAAGGTATTGGTTTGATTTTCATACGTGAAGTCCTTAGCCGTCATGGCTGTACGTTCTCTCTGAGAACCTATGCTGACGGACTGACGAGGTTCAGCATTTTGTTTAATTAGCCGGCGGGATCATTTCCCTCCTGCTTGATTTACATCTAATTCTTCCTTCATATCAATATCCTCACCTTGGGAATCATAGAATTTATATTCCAGGAAAGCGAGTTCTTGATTCGGAATAACCTTTATACCACTTCCGTACTTCATACGCCATTTGCTTTTTAAAGAGAAGAACCCTTTGTTTACAAATGCGTTTACGTACGGATGAATGTGGAGTGAGAATTTCTTTACCTTCAATTTGTTGACCAGATAGTCAATTTTACTCTCTAATGCGTCCGTGAAAAGAAAGGACGAATTGATCTTGCCTTTGCCGTAACATGTAGGACATGCTTCTGTTGTATTTACATCCATAGCCGGACGTACGCGTTGACGGGTAATCTGCATCAGCCCGAATTTGCTGAGTGGCAGAATATTGTGTCTCGCCCGGTCTTTCTGCATGTTAGCGGTCATCCGTTCGTAAAGTTTCTGACGATATCCGCTGTTGTTCATGTCAATGAAATCTACCACAATAATACCACCCATATCTCTCAGGCGTAATTGGCGCGCCAATTCATCAGCAGCTCCAAGATTGACCTCCAATGCGTTACTTTCTTGTCCGTCGGGACTTTTCGTACGGTTACCACTATTTACGTCTACAACGTAAAGCGCCTCTGTGTGCTCAATGATCAGATAGGACCCACCTTTATAGGATATGGTTTTGCCGAATGCTGATTTGATTTGTTTGGTGATGCCGAAATTGTCGAAAATAGGAAGCTGGCCCTTGTATCGTTTCACAATTCCTGCACGTTCGGGCGCAATAAACGCTACGTAGTCTTTGATCTCGTTGTACACAGCTTCATTGTTCACATAAATGTTTTCGAATGAAGGGTTGAACAGATCGCGGAGTATTCCTACGGCACGGCTGGTTTCCTCATAGATCAATGTTGGAAACTTGGTTGCTTTTTGCACCTTTTTCAGGCTCTCTTCCCAATGTTTAACAAGCGCTTTAAGCTCTCCATCAAGCTCGGCAACGCGTTTGCCTTCAGCTACCGTACGTACGATGACTCCGAAATTCTTAGGCTTGATGCTTTGGAGGAGTTGTTTCAAACGGGTGCGTTCTTCGCCTGATTTTATTTTTTGTGATACGGATACCTTATCGTTAAACGGAACCAGTACCAAATATCTTCCGGCGAATGATATTTCGGAAGTCAGTCTGGGGCCTTTTGTCGAAATCGGTTCCTTCGTGATTTGCACGATTACCTCTTGTCCGACCTTTAGGGTATTGGCTATGGCGCCGTTCTTTTCAATGTCAGGCAGGATAGATGCTTTGTGCATCAGAGGTAGTTTCTTCTTGTCGCCAAGAGCTTGTCTTACGAACTTTTCAAGTGAGTTAAATTGAGGTCCAAGGTCTAAATAATGAAGGAAAGCGTCTTTCTCATAGCCAACATCCACAAAACAGGCATTAAGTCCCGGCATCAGTTTTTTTATCCGGCCCAAATACATGTTACCCACGGAAAAGGAAATGTTTCTTCCTTCGCTCTGAAGTTCTACCAGGCTCTTGTCTTCGAGAAGAGCAATGGAGACCTTCTTGGGTTGTACGTCTACTACCAGTTCGCTTGTCACGATTTTATTTTTATTAATTAGGGTTTTAACACAAAGAACAAACCCGAAAGACCATGCTTTCCAGGTTTGTTCCCTGTATCTGTACATCAGACAACAAAATCATTTCTTGCTTTTATGTCTGTTCTTCTTTAGTCTTTTTTTCCGCTTGTGCGTAGACATTTTATGTCTTTTTTTCTTTTTTCCGCTTGGCATAGCTTTTATTTTTTTATGGGGTTAATACTATAATTCAATTTCTTTACTTTTTCAAAAGTTCGGTAAACGTTTTTGCCGGTTTGAACGACGGTATGTTATGTTCCGGAATGATCATTGCAGTATTCTTGGGAATATTACGAGCCGTTTTCTGCGCTCTTTTCTTTACCACAAAGCTGCCAAATCCGCGTAGATATACGTTTTCTTCTTGAGCCATGGAATTTTTTATAGCTTCCATAAATGCCTCAATGATGTTTAGAACCATTTCTTTGTCTACGCCGGTGTTCTTAGTAATTTCATTTACAATATGTGCTTTAGTCATATTCGTTTAGGATAATTATTATTACTTATTTTCTTATTCTTATTTACCTGATTTTTTGGATTGCAAATATATAGCTTTTTAAGTTTCTAAAAAAATATATCCGGAATAAAATATTAGATAGCGATGGAAATTGAAATTTTCAATTTCCATCGCTATCTTTGACGGAGATATAATTAGAAATTGTTCCATGGTCAAAAAGAAACATACGCTGCCTCCTGCTGAAAAAATAAATGATGATGAATTCTCAACTTTTTGCCTTCAATTTTCAACGGATATAATCCGTTGGTATAACGAAAACAAACGTGAATTGCCTTGGCGGGAAACAACCGATCCTTATACCATCTGGATATCGGAAGTCATCTTGCAACAGACCCGTGTTAACCAGGGATATGATTATTTCCTGCGTTTTATTGAACGTTTTCCTGATGTACGGACATTGGCGGAAGCCCATGAGGATGAGGTGATGAAGTATTGGCAGGGACTCGGCTATTATTCGCGGGCCAGGAATTTACACGCCGCCGCGAAAAGTATGAATGGCATATTCCCCGATACATACGAAGGGGTTATCGTGCTAAAAGGAGTAGGTGAGTATACAACTGCCGCGATCTGTTCGATAGCTTATGGTATGCCTTATCCGGTAGTTGACGGGAATGTTTTTCGTGTGATTTCCCGCTATATGGGGATAGAGACTCCAATAGATTCGGGACGCGGGAAGAAAGAGATAACCGAATGGGCAAGCCGGTTACTCGACCGGAAACGGCCCTCGTTATACAATCAGGCAATTATGGATTTTGGCGCTTTGCTGTGTACTCCGAAGTCGCCCGGATGTGCCGGATGCCCCTTGGCGGATCGCTGTGCGGCGCTTGCAAGCGGATGCGTCTCGAAGTTACCGGTCAAGAAAAACAAAACGAAAGTTACTCATCGCTATTTTAATTATATCTATGTACATGCCGGAGAATATACCTATATCCATAAGCGGGTAGGAGATGATATCTGGAAAAATCTGTTTGAACTGCCGCTGATCGAAACTCCTCGGCCGGTAACAGGGGAAGAGCTGATTGCTTTACCGGAGTTTCGTGGCTTCATCGCCGAAAGTGAATCCCCTGTAATAAAGTTATCTTTGCGACAAGTGAAGCATGTCCTTTCACACCGTGTGATCTACGCCGATTTCTATGAAGTGACTTTGCCGGAAACCACCCGTTCGTTTACGGCATATAAACGCATAAAGAAGAGTGAACTGGATCGATATGCCATTTCGAGACTGATACAAATCTTTCTTGAAAAGGATACATGAAAAAAAGTTTCTTCTTCTTGCTTTATTCCTTAATTCCATTTATTTTTGCGGCAATAAGATTATTGAAATGCAGATTAACACGGATTTTCACAGATTATTTTTATTTGTAAACAGTCGTTTCAATTCTATCGCGTGACGTGAAAGATATCATAAAGAATATAAGATGTTTTTATTCGAATCTGAACAATCTGCGATAATCTGCATTTCAAATCAAAAAATAATTTCAATCATAAATCTGTAAATTGTAAATAACATCATGTCAGTAAACAAAGTAATATTATTGGGGAATGTAGGCAGAGACCCTGAGGTGAGATATCTGGATACCGGAATTGCTGTTGCTACCATGCCTTTGGCTACATCGGAGCGTGGATATACGCTAGCTAACGGGACTCAGGTTCCTGAAAGAACAGAATGGCACAACCTGGTGTTGTGGCGTGGCTTGGCAGAGACTGTGGAAAAATATGTTCATAAGGGAGATAAACTCTATGTAGAAGGCAAAATCAGAATGCGCTCGTATGACGACCAGGCCGGTAATAAACGTTATGTGACTGAGATATTTGTTGAAAACATGGAAATGCTTACTCCTAAAGGCGCTAATGTAGGCGCCGGTACGCCTCAGCCTCTTGGAGGTCAACAAGCGCCAATAGGCCAACAAGCCTCGGCTCCCCCTCAGAGTGAGCAATCTGTTCCGGAAACGAAAGATAATCCGGCCGACGATTTACCGTTTTAATTGACAATTGACAATTAGCTGCGCAATTCATCTGCATGATAATTGATAATTAACAAATGACAAATGATAGTTAGCTACGCAATTCATCTGGTTAGTAATTGTCAATTATCTTTAGATTGTTGGGGCGGCATAGTCGTAAATCCTCCCACGACTTCTCAGATTGTAGCTATTGTTTTGGCCGGTTTTTTGTTGCTTGTGTCGGGCTTTGCTTCCGCTTCGGAGATCGCTTTCTTTTCCTTATCCCCTTCCGATCGTAATGAAATTGATACCCGGAACCATCCGGCAGATGAAAAAGTGGGTTATCTTCTGGGTAATACGGAACGCTTGTTGGCTACAATCCTGATAACCAATAATTTTGTGAATGTAACGATCATTATGCTCTGCAATTATTTTTTCATGGGCATATTCGATTTCTTACCACCCGTTGCCGAGTTCATCCTTCTGACTGTTGTACTGACCTTTTTGCTGTTGCTGTTCGGAGAGATCATGCCTAAGATATTTTCTGCGCAGAAAACATTGGCATTTTGCCGTTTTGCCGCCGGTGGCGTTATTATGTTCCAAAAGATATTTTATCCGTTAGCCTCCTTACTGATGAAGTCATCAACCTTCCTCAATAAACATGTGGTGAAAAAGGATCGTAGCATTTCTGTGAGCGAATTATCGCAGGCTCTTGATTTAACGGATAAGGAAGAACTTTCCGAAGAAAATACCATACTTGAGGGTATCATACGTTTTGGCGGCGAGACCGCTAAAGAGGTGATGACTTCCCGGCTGGATGTTGTTGATCTGGATATCCGTACCCCTTTCAAGAACGTGTTGCAATGTATCGTTGATAATGCGTATTCCCGTATGCCGGTGTATGCCGGTTCGCTCGATAATATCAAAGGGGTACTTTATATCAAAGACCTGATTCCCCATATTAATAAGGGGGATAATTTCCGTTGGCAATCGCTTATTCGTCCGGCATATTTTGTTCCCGAGACGAAGATGATCGACGACCTGCTACGTGATTTTCAAACCGAGAAGATTCATATTGCCATTGTTGTGGACGAGTTCGGAGGAACTTCGGGTATCATCACCATGGAAGATATCATTGAAGAAATTGTAGGTGAGATACGTGATGAATATGACGATGAAGAACGCACATACGTTGTCATTAACGATCATACCTGGATTTTTGAAGCTAAGACTCAGCTCACTGATTTTTATAGGATAGTGCGCTGCAATCCGGAGGAGTTTGAGAAGGTCTCCGGTGATGCCGATACGTTGGCCGGGCTTTTGCTTGAAATCAAAGGGGAGTTTCCGCAGCTTCATGAGAAGTTTACGTATGGAAATTATGAGTTTGAAATCCTTGAAATGGATAACCGCCGGATTCTGAAAGTGAAACTAACTGAATTTGATTGACTGCCGACGATCAATTTAAACTGCCAAAGGTGGGTTTGTATAAGCAATTTATAACGCCTGAATATCAGTGGGGTATCTGGAAAGTCACAGAAACCCTGGATGAATTGCGGATGTGTCTTCCGGATCAAAGCGCTATGTACATGGCTGAGCTCGATGCTTTCAAATCCGACTCAAGGAAAATAGAATGGCTGGCGGTGCGCGTTCTTCTTTTTACCCTTACGGGAAAGAATAGACCGATTCATTATCAGCCCAACGGAAAACCTTATTTTGCTGATGGAAAAGCATATCTTGGCATTTCCCATACCAAAGGTTATGTTTCCGTTATTGTAAGTGAGACGAATGAGGTTGGTATTGATATAGAGAAAGTTGGTGAGCGCGTACATAAAGTGGCTCATAAATTCGTGCGGGATGATGAATATGTTCCTGAAGATCCCATACAAAAGACCCAAGCCCTTTTGCTCATCTGGTCCGCTAAAGAAACCATGTTCAAATGCATGAATGAAGAGGCGGTAGACTTCCGTGAACACTTGCATGTCGGACTTTCCAATATGGATGGCGCCTGTTTCCCGGGTAAAGAAACCCGTAGCCTCCGGGAAAGGACATTTCTTATAAACTACATGGTTGATCCTGACTTTGTCATGACATGGTTCTTTCAGGGAAGTCCCGGGCCGTTTCAAATTTCTGAATGGTAAATGTGTTTAGTCTACATAGCTGTGCATGCCACCCAGAAAGTAAGTTACTCCAAAAAAGGTCATGGCTACGGTAAGTAGCGCTGCCACACAAAACCAATGGAATTTTTTTGGCGTCCGGAACACAGGTAAACTGGCCCGGTGGAAAGGTATGGCGTATATCAGCAGGGTGATCAGCGCCCATGTTTCTTTTGCATCCCATCCCCAGTAGCGTCCCCAGGAGATGTTAGCCCAGACGGCCCCGATGAATATTCCGGTAGCTAACAGGAACAGGGCAGGGTAGAGGAGCGTGGTGTTCCAACGGTAGAAACGCTTGCTCTGTTTTTCGGAACAAAGGCCAATCATACTTGTTATGGTCATGAAGATAAGTAATCCGTACGAAATCATGATAACAGAAACATGGGCGGCCAACATCGGCGAACGGAGCACGGGCGTCATCGGATTAAGCTGCGAGATGTAATACCAGAGACCTGCGACAGGAATAGCAGTGCACACTATGCCCCGCCACCCTGTTTTTATCCATATTATCCAAAGCATTGAAAATGCCAGAAGCATGTACCCTGCGTATGTGATTCCAATACCCCAGGGATCGTGGGTCACCCCTAACGTACTTCCCATTTCGTCCGGATCATAAGACATCTGGTAGAGCCGGTAATTGTGATAACTCTGTATCCTGTTCATGGATACCCGGCAAATTCTGTCATCCAGTTTCAGGAAACTGATGTAATCCGCAGGCTCGTATGTTCCGGAATGATATTCAATATCGAAAAGAACAAGTTTGATGCGGAAAGGCAATGCCTGCTCGGTGGCATCTTTATCGGATATATAACCGGTGAGCGTCTCTCCCTGCCGGAGATGAATATAGCCACGTCCGGCTGTCAGGAAGGTAACGAATGCACCGGCCAGGATAACCACAAAAGCACAATGAAGCAGAAACGTTGCCGGTTGCCGGTATAAACGCTTGTGTAGGATATAGGTGAATGACGCAATGGCCAGGATGCACCACAGGGTTACCATCCACCAGGATTCATAGATGTTTTTCAGCGCCCATTCGCTGCCATACCATTTTTCGAACAGGGTAGCTAAAGCAAGGAGTACTAATATGACTGTCAGTACTCCACACACACATTTCTTCAGTATCCCGTATTTCATCCGTCAAATGGATTCCAGGAATTTGATCAGTGCATCCCGGTCTTCTTTGGACATCTTGCGGAATTTCTCTTTGCATGGTCCGGCTTCTCCACCGTGCCACAAGATCGCTTCTTCGTAATTGCGGGCGCGCAGATCGTGCAACATATCGGTGTGGCCTGCAACAACTTTCATCAAACCTCTTCCCCAGAGTGGAGTGGTGCGGCATATCCGGGCGCGTCCGGGCTCTTTCATTTCAAGGTCATGGCGGAGCAGGTCGGTATAGGGGTAAATCTTCTGATTGGAAATGGCCGGCAGCGGCTTGTAGTTGTCACGGGTAGTCCATGACGGGCGGTGACATGCCGCACAACCTGTTTCATAGAACAGCGAACGGCCTTTCCGGACCGTTTTATCATCCAGGTTACGGGCGGCAGGAACGGCTAACCCGCGGTGCCACACCATGAACGCATCATAATCTTCCTGAGTCATTTCCGGTTCTAATGTTCTGGACATCAGGTTGGCATAAATTTCATCTTCCGCTTTTCCAAGCGCTGCCTGTACATCGGGGTCCTGTGACATTACCTTGGCGTATTCATCGGTTATGTAATGATAGGTGCGGTCAGGCCGGGTTACATTCGTGATATTCCACAGTGCATTTGCACCTGGCCCATTGTCGAGCGTAGCACGTGTACACAGATAGGTGAAACGGCCCGGATGTTTGCCCGGATAATAGGGGTTAAGCTCGATTTCGTCAATGTCGGCGCCTATTTGCCCCGCACAGTATCCACGCGCCTGTTCTTCTTCATATTGTGCACGCAGGTCTTCGTCGGAAATGGCATCCAACAGTCCCGTTCCATAGATGCCGATCGTCGCTTCAATGCTGGCCGCGTGTTTGCTCATATCGAAATCTTTGAAAAGAATGGCATCCTGGTCGACTTCTACTGTCGGATAGATGAGGGTTCCTTTATAGGCATAGCCGGCGCTATAGGGTGTTCCGTCTTCATATTTGTTGCCATACTCATCGGTATATAGATTCCAGATGAGTTTGATACCCGATTCGTCAATCGGGGCTTTATAGGGTGAAGCGGCACGGGTTTGCGTCATGCCGGTGAAGTACTTGCCGGCCAATGGTTGTCCGGGTTCATCGGGATTGTATATCATCAGCAGATAGCCATTATGGCTGTCATTCGTGTCGAATTTGTCAACGCGCCGGCTGCGTCCGCCGTAACTTGGGTGACAGGCGATACATGATTTACGGATATATACCGGGCCAAGGCCGGAATATGCCGTACCGGACGATGCTACAAAATCTTTGTCGGCCAGACGTTCGCCGCGCATGAATTGCCTGAACAGGCCAGGGTCTTCATCAATGGCGGGCATGGCCTGTTTATAGGCTTTGGAGGTAACGCTGAATACGGTGCCCGTTTCTCCTCCTGCGTATGTTTCTTCATCGGTTAACGGTGGAACTTCAATACTTGCGCCCCCGGGCTCACGGTCAGAGCAAGCGACGGTTATCATGACCATAGCCAGTCCTATTATTTTATTACTTGTCATCATCTTAAGCATTTATATCAAAAATCGTTCTACACGTATCTGCTGATACATGTAGAACGGTTCATTGTTCGTATGGGTCGTGTTTGATTAATTGATGTAATCTTTGTTTTTAACCTCTTCAAATACGTCGGCCAACTTGGTACAAGCTTCCACTGCGGCGTCTACTTGCGTTCCGTTTATCTGGTCACGTACAACTTCATAAAAAGATTTGCCTCCCGTGCCGATAGCCTTGATTTTGGTTATGCAGTCTTCAATCTGGGCTGCAACTTTTTGGTTCAGCTCGGAGTCTACCTTTGCAAGATATGCGCTCAATGAATTTGCCTGTGCGGTGGTCGCCCCTTTTTTGCCATAGAAAGCGCCTTTAATACTGAGGATGTTGTTCTCGTAATCCTCCAAAGAGTGCCAGCTATACCAGGACTCTACTTCCAATACATTCCCTTGTACGTATGGCGATTCGATTTTAGTCGCACCCACTTCGTCAGCTATATCCGTGGCTCCAACTGAAATTTCTTCGAAAGCGCCTTTCCAGTTGCCGTCGTAATTTCCGGTTGCCGTTTTCATTTTGTAAGCGAAGTCCTTGTAGTTCGGATTACTGTTCAGATGAGCAACGACAGCAGGATTTTCATTGAAAACCGATTTCATATCCGAAGATACATTGTCTTCGCCCACCCAAGCTACATAAGCCAATACACAATCCCAGATCAGCGCGTCGGTTGCAGCCGTGAGATAATGTAATTCGGCTTCGGTTACATCTGCTGCTGCGCGAGGTCGACCTTCACGATACAATAAATATTCGGTTACGTGGAAACCGATGACATCGCCTGTTTCATCCCAGGCGTCTTCGCCGGTGAAAGCCTCCGGGTTTTCACTAATTTCCTCCAGCTTGCCATTAATATCATCTATCTCCAACGGCCAACTGTCAATGTGTCCGTCGATGTCCATCGCATCCTCGCCCACAGGGCCAAAAAGGAAAGCTTCGCTCAGTTCCCATTCAATACGGGCAGCCATCCATGCGTCGGCAGCTTCCTGCAGGTTCGCATCTGTTTTATTCTCCTTCAGTTTGTTATTGGCCGTGCGCATTTTCAACGCCGCCTCAGCCAATGCTTTGTAGGTGGGCACAACGGTGTTGTCTACATAAGACGCAATGACAGGGCCGTAAACCTCCTCTTCGCTACCGCTATTGTCGTCATCGTCATCACAGGATGTAAATCCCATTGGTAACAGAGCTATCGCTCCAAAAACACATAGTTTTTTCAATCGTTCTTTCATAATCTTAAAAGTGTATATAGTTATTTTCCAAATAAACCTGCATAAGCGACACCTATGGAGAGGGTCGGTTCATTGTTGTAGGGTGAGTTCAGTTTACGCATCTGATATTCGGCTTTAACGACCAGTCCGTCCATGGGGAAGTAGTTGACGCCACCGCTGATCACCGTTTTCTTCGTCCATTTCTTTTTAGAGACGCCCGATTCTGTTTTCTTCATTGGGTCATAAAATCCGTAATGACCGAACACATAGAGTTTATCTTCTTTGTGTTTGCAGCCGGGGAAGAAAGAGAGCAGGTCATATCCTACCTCTGCAAAATAACTCATCGCGTCCGAGGCTATGTCTGTGCGGGGGGACGGGCTGGCCGAAGGTAATTTCTTGTTGGTGTTGGATAGTTGTTTGGAGTCGCCTAAGTGTCCGTAGAGGAAATTGCCGCGCGCCAGGATATTGTTTGCATTATAGGTGAAATCAAGGGAACCGATAGCCAGATTTCCCTTTATATTCTGATACCGCTCTTGCTTCAATGTGTTCTGGGCCGTTTGGCCATAATATCCGCTCAGGCCCAGACGCAAACCTTTGACGGAATAATTGTCTATGCGCAGTACGCCGGCATAACGGTTGGCAATCTCAAACTCGTAGGGTGAGTTGGCTCCCCCTTTCACCCAATTTGCATTATTAAAACGTTCGGCATCCAGACCCGATATGAATTGCGCTTCGTAACGCCAACTCCGGGTTCGTCCCCAGAAACTGATCCCGGTCTGATGCCACGTGTTCGGAATGATTTCAGTTCCTCCCTCCGGACGTATCACGGAGAAAAACTCCGTAGGCAGATGGTGCTGGTTCATCAGGCCTACCGGAACAACGATGTGTCCTGCGCGCAGGTTTGTCCTGTCGTTCCAGCTCTTTTCAATCCAGAACTGTTCGAAGGCGACCTCACCCCCTTTTTCAATCTCGGTTTCATACTCGCCGGCTTCCGAATTTTCAATTTCGTATGTGCTTCCCGTTCCGCCATGTTCATATTCAAGTTCGGAGGACATTTTCCAGCCTTTACCAAAGTCGTAACTCAGGAAGATCACCACATGCGGCAGGTCAAATCTGCCGTGACTGTCATTCCTGTAGACATCGGGATGGGTATAACGGGCGACATTGTCACTATAGAACATTCTCTGTAATGCGACTTCTCCGTATCCTCCGATAGTCAGCCGGTCCGGCAGATCGCTCTTTTTCTTATGCTCTTCCGTTGATTCGTCGTGATATTCCCGGGCCGAAACACCACCGGAGGCCATCAGGCAGCAAAGGATGAGCGCGCGTGTCAGTTTTTTCATGTTTTGTACAATTATCTGACAAAGGTAAGGCTGCCTCAAAAGGTGGACAATACCTAAAAGTGGGTATAATT
>JAIRNG010000129.1 GCA_031258135.1 Mediterranea sp. (in: CFB group bacteria) | reverse complement strand
ACATCCGGTGCCATACTCCCGGCATACCGCATATACAGGCCTGTTCCCTATCGGGAGCGAACGCAGGAGAAGTCCGGTTTCCGCCCGCGTTTTTTTATGTGTTAAAAGCCCCCGCAGGGGCATATCAAAAAAACGTTGGATGTTTATCGGAGATTAAAACCTAAACACAGGGAGTTGCGGGTGAGCTGTTTTCCTTTATAATTATGTGAGTTTTTATTGTGATGCAATAACGGAAAGTTCCTGTTATTGATTATATTTGCCCCGATTTTAACTTAATCGGTATAATAATGATGAGAGAAGTATTCGTTTCTTTATGCGCGATCTGCATAATACTTACATTTTCCTCCTGCCGTTCGGCAAAAGAGGCGGTAACGCATGGCGCTTTGAACGGGGAGTGGAATATTGTTGAAATAAACGGTTCGGCTGTTGTTCCGGACACAGGCAAGGACTTTCCGTATATTAATTTCGATGCGTCTGCCGGACAGGTTCATGGAAACAGTGGTTGTAACCGTATGACAGGCTCGTTCGACAGGAGCGCCAAGCCTGGTAAACTTGACTTGAGCGCTATTGCCGTTACACGCATGATGTGTCTCGATATGACCATGGAGCAAAACGTATTGAACGCTTTGAAAAGGGTAAAAGGATATAAAAAAACAGGGACAGGGGAAATAGCTTTGATCAATACTTACAAACGCCCCGTTCTTGTTCTTGCTCCCAGATAGCCCGCGATTGTTCCCGTCCGGGCCACTTGAAATTATAGTTGCGTTTAGAAAGGAAGATCATCTTTTGCATCACCGGGAATAAATTCGGGGGTGGCTGTAGGAGGCGGAGGAGGAACAGGTGCGCTTGCGTTAACCGGAACATCGGCGGTTACACGGTCTATTTTCCATGCGCGGATACTGTTGAACCATCTGTCTTGCCATTGACGGGCGTCGATATCAAACGATACATTTAATTCTTCGCCCATCTGGATAGCGAATTGTTCTATCTTATCGGCTCCGAATACTCCGAAGCACATTCTTTTCGGATATTGGTCATGGTTCTCAATAACATACTCCTGTGCTATCCACTCGTTACCGGTGGACTTTGCGATTCCACTTTTCTGGGGAAGTATCGCGATGATTTTTCCGCTAAATTCCATTTTATTTTAATTCTAAGTTTTAAGTAAGCGGCATCTTGCCGCTTTTCCGTTGCGAAGTTACGGCTTTTTGTTAGATCAGACGAATAAACGCAGGAATTTCTTGTGGCGAATTGCAACTACAGATATTTTTTTTATAACTTTGTCCACCTAAGAAAAGAATGAAACCTAAAAATAAGAAGATATGAAATTTGTCGTTTCCAGTACAGCTTTATTTAATCATTTGCAGGCAGTTAGCCGGGTAATAAATTCCAAGAATACGTTGCCTATTCTGGATTATTTCTTATTTGACCTTCAGGACGGGACGCTGTCTGTGACGGCGTCGGACATAGAAACCACGATGGTGACTTCGGTTGAGGTGAGCGAAAGCGATGCGAACAAAAAGTTCGCTGTGGTAGCCAGGACATTGCTGGATGCGCTGAGAGAGATTCCGGAACAACCGATCACATTCGATGTCAGCGATATATTGGAGATCACAGTACACTATCAGAACGGTAAATACAGTTTGATGGGACAGCGCGCCGATGAGTATCCGCAATTGACTACGCTGGGTGATAACGCCGTACGTGTGGAGATCGGAGCGGATGTCCTGCTGAGTGGGATTAACCGCGCTTTCTTTGCTACGGCCGACGATGAGTTGCGTCCGGTGATGAACGGTATCTATTTCGATATTACTACCGATGATATAACGATGGTGGCGTCGGATGGCCATAAACTGGTGCGTTACAAAACGCGGTCGGCTTGCGGAAACGAACGCGCAGCGTTTATCCTGCCGAAGAAACCGGCCAACCTGATAAAGAATATCCTGGGTAAGGAACAGGGAAATGTGGTGATTGAGTTCGATGAGCGTAATGCGGTGCTGACTATGGAAAGATACCGCATGGTGTGCCGTTTGATCGAAGGCCGCTATCCGAACTACAACTCGGTGATTCCGCAAAACAATCCGCATAAAGTAACAGTGGACCGTCAGATGCTTGTAGGGGCGCTACGCCGCGTATCTATTTTCTCTTCACAGGAAAGCAGTCTGATCAAGCTGCGGATGGAAGAAAATGAAATGGTGATCTCGGCGCAGGATATCGACTTCTCCACATCGGCGGAAGAGACACAGGTATGCCAATACGCAGGAAATGCCATGAGCATCGGTTTTAAATCGACTTTCCTGATCGATATCCTGAATAATCTGTCGTCTTCCGAAGTCATAATCGAATTGGCAGACCCGTCGCGCGCAGGAGTTATCATACCTGTGGAACAGGATAAAAACGAAGATATCCTGATGTTGTTGATGCCGATGATGCTTAATGACTAAAGGCATTTGCGATTAGACTTTTTACACAGGATGAAACTGAATCTGAAAAACCCGCTTGTTTTCTTTGACCTCGAGACCACAGGTACGAATATAAACGCTGACCGTATTGTTGAGATCAGCTATCTGAAGGTACACCCCAACGGCAATGAAGAGTCGAAAACAATGCGTATTAATCCGGAGATGCCAATCCCTGCCGAAGCCTCGGCCATACATGGGATATATGACAAAGATGTAGCGGAAAGCCCTGCGTTCAAAGAGGTAGCAAAGACCATCGCCCGTGATATCGAGGGGTGCGACCTGGCAGGGTTTAACTCTAACCGTTTTGATATCCCCGTTCTGGCGGAAGAATTTCTACGCGCCGGGGTGGATATCGACCTGTCGCGCCGTAAGTTTGTGGATGTCCAGGTGATCTTTCACAAGATGGAGCAACGCACGTTATCGGCAGCCTATAAATTCTATTGCAGTAAGAATCTGGAAGACGCCCATACGGCGGAAGCGGATACCCGCGCAACCTACGAGGTGTTGAAAGCCCAGTTGGCCCGCTATCCGAACTTGCAGAATGACGTCGCTTACCTTTCGGAGTTTTCGAGCTTCAACCGGAATGTGGATTTTGCCGGACGGATGGTATATGATAATAAAGGGGTGGAAGTATTCAACTTCGGCAAATATAAAGGTATGGCTGTAGAAGAAGTGCTGGAAAAAGACCCGGGCTATTATGGCTGGATATTAGGCAGTGATTTTACGCTGCATACCAAAGCCATGCTGACCAAAATCCGCCTGCGCAAACTGACCGGTAAATAGGGCGAAGCGACGTACACTGACGATTTACACATTCGTATCCATGCTGCAAGGAAAGAAAATCATACTCGGAATCACAGGTAGCATCGCTGCCTATAAGGCTTGTTATATTATTCGCGGGCTGATAAGGAAAGGTGCGGAAGTGCAGGTTGTGATCACTCCTGCAGGAAAGGAATTTATCACTCCGCTCACACTTTCGGCATTGACTCGGAAACCGGTAATCAGTGAGTTTTTTGCCCAACGCGACGGGACGTGGAACAGCCATGTCGACCTGGGCCTTTGGGCGGATGCCATGGTCATCGCACCGGCTACGGCTGCAACGATAGGGAAGATGGCCGGCGGGATAGCGGACAATATGCTGGTAACTACGTATTTGTCGGCTAAAGCTCCGGTCTTCATTGCACCGGCAATGGACCTGGATATGTTTGCGCATCCGTCGACCGGACAAAATCTGGATACGTTGCGTTCCAGGGGAAATCATATCATTGAACCGGGAGTGGGGGAGCTGGCCAGCCATTTGGTTGGAAAAGGCAGGATGGAAGAACCGGAAAAGATCGTAGAGATACTCGATAAGTTCTTTGAACCGGGTTCCGGACTGTCCGGCAGGAAGATATTAATCACCGCCGGGCCGACGTATGAACGTATAGACCCGGTGCGCTTTATCGGTAATTATTCTTCGGGGAAAATGGGATTTGCCCTGGCCGAAGAATGTGCCGGCCGCGGAGCGGAGGTGACGCTGATTGCGGGTCCTGTGCAGCAACGTGTGCACCACCCGAATATCCGGCGTATAGATGTGGAGTCGGCTGTTGAGATGTATGAACACGCCGTGCGGCTTTATCCGGCAATGGATACAGGTATCCTTTGTGCTGCGGTGGCCGACTTTACTCCCGCCACGGTGGCGGAGAAGAAGATAAAGCGGAGAGGCGACAACCTGACGCTCCGCCTCAGGCCCACGCATGATATTGCAGCTACACTTGGGAAAATGAAGAAAGAGGGACAGGTACTGGTGGGCTTTGCGCTTGAAACCGATAATGAGAGCCGGAATGCGCAGAGCAAACTGAAACGCAAGAACTTTGACTTTATCGTACTGAACTCATTAAATGATACGGGCGCCGGTTTCCGTTCCGACACCAACCGGATCAGCATCATCGACGGACAAGGGCGGTCGGACTATGACCTGAAACCCAAATCCGAAGTAGCAAAAGACATTATCGACCGAATACTTAACACTTAAAATGCTGCGTTCACTCTACATACAGAATTATGCATTGATAGAAAAGCTGGATATTACTTTTGATACGGGCTTTTCTGTAATTGCCGGTGAAACAGGCGCCGGTAAATCAATCATCCTGGGGGCCATCGGGTTATTACTCGGGCAGCGGGCGGATGTGAAAGCCATTCGTCAGGGGGCGTCCAAATGTGTAATCGAAGCCCGGTTTAATCTCTCCGCCTATCACATGCAATCCTTTTTTGAGGAAAACACATTGGAATATGAGGACGAATCCATTCTTCGCCGCGAAGTGCATGCTTCCGGTAAGAGCAGGGCGTTTATCAATGACACTCCGGTTTCGCTTACACAGATGAAGGAGCTGGGTGAACAGTTGATCGACATACACTCCCAACACCAGAACTTGCTGCTTAATAAGGAAGACTTCCAGTTAAATGTACTCGATGTGCTGGCTTCCAATGAAAAGGAATTGGCAACGTACAAGGAAGTTTATACCCGGTGGAAACAGCGGGAAAAGGAGCTGGAAGCGCTGATTGTACAGGCGGAACAGAGCAAAACGGACGAAGACTATCTTCGTTTCCAACTGGAGCAGCTTGAAGAGGCTAAACTGCGTGCGGGTGAACAAACCGAACTGGAGCAGGAAGCGGAAACACTGACCCATGCCGAAGAGATCAAGGCCGGATTATATAAAGTAGAGCAGTTGTTCGTTTCCGACGAAACAGGACTGTTGTCATCTATGAAAGAGGCGTTGAACACGCTGATCAGTGTACAGAAGGTGTATCAGCCGGCGGAAGATCTGGCGGAACGTGTAGAAAGCAGTTATATTGAACTTAAAGATATTACACAGGAGATCAGTGGCAGGGTAGACGAGATCGAATTTAATCCGGACCGGCTGGATGAGGTGAACGAACGCCTGAATCAGCTCTATTCCTTGCAACAGAAACACAGAGTGCAATCGGTTGAAGAACTGATCCGGTTGACTGAAGACTTCCAGGTGAAACTGTCTGTGATTACCTCTTATGGTGAGCGGATAAGCGAGCTGACGGCCGAGGTGGAAGCGCAATTCCGTATGGTGAAGAAACTGGCTTCGGAGTTGACCGGAAAGCGCCGGAAGTCCGCCCGGGAGGTTGAAAAACAGATGGTGGAACGGCTGATACCGTTGGGTATGCCCCATATCCGCTTTCAGGTGGATATGGGAATGCGCAAGGAGTTGGGAATGTCGGGCGAGGACACAGTGGCGTTTCTGTTCTCTGCCAATAAGAACGGTGTGTTGCAACAACTGTCATCTGTGGCGTCGGGGGGTGAGATCGCCCGTGTCATGTTGTCCGTAAAAGCCATGATTGCCGGAGTGGTGAAGCTGCCGACGATTGTATTTGATGAGATTGACACCGGAGTATCGGGAGAGATAGCCGACCGCATGGCGGATATCATGTATGAAATGGGCGAACAGAAGCGTCAGGTGATCAGCATTACCCATTTGCCGCAGATTGCCGCCCGCGGGCGGGTGCAGTATCTGGTGTACAAGCAGGATAACGACAAGGAAACAAACAGTCATATCCGCCGGCTGAATGAAGATGAACGGGTTGCAGAGATCGCCCGGATGTTGAGCGGCGCGAAGCTGACGGAAGCGGCATTGAACAATGCAAAGGAACTATTGAAACATTCTCATGGTAGATAACAGCGAAATGATATTCGGCGTGCGCGCCGTGATAGAGGCCATACAGGCCGGTAAAGAGATAGATAAGATTTTAGTCAAGAGAGATATCCAGAGTGATTTATCCAGGGAACTTTTTGCCATACTGAAAGGAACGCTGATTCCGGTACAGCGCGTGCCGGTGGAACGGATCAACACGTTTACCCGTAAGAACCATCAGGGCGTACTTGCTTTCGTCTCTTCCGTGACCTATCAGAAAGTGGAAGAGCAGGCGCCTTTCCTCTTCGAGCAGGGCAGGAATCCTTTTTTTATCATGCTCGACGGGATAACCGATGTGCGTAACTTTGGGGCCATAGCGCGTACGTGCGAATGTGCCGGGGTGGATGCCGTCATTATTCCTGCCAAAGGCAGTGTGTCGGTAAATGCCGATGCCATGAAAACGTCTGCCGGAGCATTGCATACCTTACCCGTTTGCCGGGAGAAAAGCCTGAAAGAGACCCTGCAATATCTTAAGAACAGTGGATTCAGGATTATTGCCGCTACCGAAAAGGGAGATTACGAATACACCGCGGCCGATTATACCGGACCGCTTTGTCTGATTCTGGGAGCGGAAGATACCGGGGTCTCTTACGGGAATCTGGCGTTGTGTGATGAATGGGTAAAGATACCTGTCAGGGGAACGATCGGGTCGCTCAACGTATCTGTCGCAGCCGGCGTCCTTATATACGAAGCATTGAAAAAACGAATCGATTGATACAAATGAAGAAGAACTGTTTTTTACTTATCCTGTTTAGTCTGATTACGCAGTGGAGCATGGCGCAGGCTCCCAAGTGGCTGGATAAATCCCGTCGCGCCGTGTTTTCTGTGATAACGTACGGTCCTGACGATAATATCCTGAATACCGGGAACGGATTCTTTATATCGGAAGACGGTCTGGCGCTGTCGGACTATACCTTGTTTAAGGGTGCCCTGCGCGCTGTGGTTGTTGATTGTGACGGCAGGCAGATGCAGGTGTCGACGATCCAGGGCGCCAATAGCATGTATGATGTCGTGAAATTCAGGGTGGCGACCGGCGGAAAGAAAGTAGCTGCGTTGCCCATAGCTACAACCGGGCCGGTTGCAGAGGCTATCGTCTATCTGTTGCCCTATTCCACCCGGAAAGCCGCTACGTTTACTGCCGGCAAGGTAAAAGAGGCGGCTTCTATCGGGGATAACCAGTATTATTATAGCCTGGCGATGAAGCTGGACGATAAGATGGTGAGTTGCCCGGTGATGAACGAGGCGGGTCAGGTGATGGGCCTGGCGCAAAAATCATCAGGGAAAGATGCCGGCGAGGTATGCTATGCCGTGGGCGCTTCGTATGGCCGGGGCCTGACTGTTTCCGCCTTGTCGGTTGGTGATATTACGTTGAAGAGTATCGGCATAAAGAAAGGGTTGCCCGATACGGAAGAGCAAGCGCTGGTTTACCTGTATATGTCATCGTCTTCCATGTCTGCAGAAGAGTATGAAGCGTTGCTCGATGATTTTATTGTCCGGTTCCCGGACAGCGCCGATGGATATGTCCGCCGTGCAAGCAACACCATCTATCGCGCCACGGATGAGGCTTCGATGGATAAAGTCGTTGCGGATATGGATCGTGCGTTGAGCGTGAGCCGGAAGAAAGACGATGTGCATTACAATCTGGCCAAGTTGATCTATGCTTATCAACTGACAGCTCCGGAAAAGGTGTACAAAGACTGGACGTACGAAAAGGCGTTGAGTGAAGTCCGCACGGCGGCCGGTATGGATCCGCTTCCTGTATATGATCAGCTTGAAGGCGATATCCTTTTTGCGAATAAAGATTATGCAGGAGCGTTTACCTGCTATGAGAAGGTAACGAAAAGCAATCTGGCTTCGGCGGCGGCGTTCTTCAGTGCGGCCAAGGCTAAGGAGATGGCCGGGGGCGACATCAGTGAAACCGTTGCTTTGATGGATAGCTGTATAGCCTACTGTTCCAAGCCGGTGACGCAGGACAACGCCGCTTATCTGCTGGAGCGCGCCCGGGTTTATATGGAGGCGAAACAGTATCGTCAGGCGATGCTGGACTATGATGCTTACTACGATGCGGTAAACGCTCAGGTGAATGATGTGTTTTATTATTACCGGGAACAGGCTTGCTTCCACGCCAGACAGTTCCAACGCGCATTGGATGATATGAATGAGGCGATAGGGCTCAATCCGGAAGAGGTTGCTTACCGTGCGGAGCTGGCTGTGGTCAATATCCGTGTGGGACGTTACGAAGAGGCGGTGAAAGTATTGAAGGACGCTCTCGCTGTCGACCCGGAATATTCGGAAGCCTATCGTCTGATGGGCATCGCGCAGGTGCAACTCAAACAGCAGGATGAGGCTTGTGCAAACTTTGCCAGGGCAAAAGAACTGGGAGACCTTAATGTGGATTCACTCATTGAAAAGCATTGCAAATGACCAGGGGATACTGTACATCCGGCATAAAAAGTTAATCCTGAACAAATCCTATCATGAAAACAAATCAATGCCTGCTTGTAACAGCCATCCTTTTCATTGCATCACAAGCTCAGGCGGACGCAGGGATACGCATTAACCGGTATGGAATGAAAGCGGCGAGCATGACCGCTGATAAAAACATATACAGGGATAACGGTATTGTACGAACGGATCCGTCCAAAAAGCAAATCACACTGATATTCACCGCAGCTGACAAGGCAGACGGCGCAGACGCCATTATCGGAACATTGAAGAAACAAGGCGTAAAAGGAGCGTTTTTCTTTACCGGGGAGTTCTTCAACCGGTACCCCGAAGCGGTACGGCGGCTCAAAGCCGGGGGGCATTATATCGGAGCGCATGGTTACGGACATTTGCTCTACTGTTCATGGGAGGATCGTAATAAAACGTTAGTCACCCGTGAGGAGTTCACGAACGACCTGAAGAAAAACTATAAACAGTTGGAAGAGGTGGGAATTTCCTATGCCGACGCTCCGTTCTTCGTCCCGCCTTATGAGCATTACAATGCGGAAATAGCTGCATGGTGCAAAGCGCTGGGACTGCAATTAATAAATTTTACGGAAGGCACTCTTACCAACGCGGATTATACGACCCCGGACATGAAGAACTACCGTAGCAGTAAAGAAATCTACGACAGGGTGATGTCTGTTGAAGCCGGAGAGGGCCTTAACGGACATATCATGCTAATCCATTTGGGCACCGACGATCAACGTAGCGATAAATTCTATCAGGTCTGTCTGGAGAAGATGATTAAAACGTTAAAGAAGAAGGGGTATTCATTCGTACCCCTGCGCGAAGCCGTAGGGTTGGGCTTTGACTGTTCCCGCGAATAGCTCAGTCTTCCTGGAAATCAATAATGTAAAGTGTGTCATTTTCTGTATAATACAGCATTTTAAGCCTTCTGTTGCCGACAACATGTGAGTATATCTTTTGCGGCTGATCCAACATGGAGGCTTCATTGTAGCCGTTGTAGGGATGTTTTTTTACTTCTTCGATGGTTTTGCCCACACTGTCGATAATCCTTTTCGCCATCAGTTTCCCTTTGCGGCGATGCATGGCAAGGATATCTTTCAGGTTACTCAATGCGTCTTCTCTCCAGTATATCGTTGTTATTTTCATGATTTGATTATTTTAGCAATTTCCTGTAATGCTTCTTCGTTAGTGACATTGTTCTCCGACTGCAAAGAGATTATGCTGGACACTCTCGTTTTTTTTAAATAAGATTCCTGTATCTTTTTCAATTTTATCTGCAGGGCTTTTTTTTCTCTGGCTTCCCTTCTCGATACGAGCTTATTGATCATAATGGTAAGCGTTTCCACCTCTTTCTCTTCCCGGATATTGGTTCTGATACTGTCTATCAGAATATCCTTTTGTTTTTCGACTTTTTTGGATGTAACAGGCATGTTGTTATATATTTTTTGGTTTATTTAATGCAAAGGTAATAAATTATTTTTGTTATTTCAAAAACAAAGATTATGTTTTTTCTTATCTTCGCTTTATAAACAAGCGTAAAATAACAACAGATCATGAAAAAAGTCATTGCAAGCGAGAAAGCTCCGGGGGCGATAGGCCCCTATAGTCAGGCTGTTGAAGCCGGTGGTATGGTATTTGTTTCCGGTCAGTTGCCGGTTGACGCTGTAACGGGAAGTATGGCGGCGGGTGTCGGAAACCAGACCCGGCAGTCCCTTGAGAACATCAGGCATATTCTTGAGGCGGCCGGTTTAACGATGGGTGATGTCGTAAAGACAACGGTTTATCTGAGCGATATGGCTGCGTTTGCCGAGATGAACGCCGTGTATGCCGCTTTTTTCGACGGCGGTTTTCCCGCCCGTTCGGCTTTTGCCGTAAGGGAGTTGCCGAAAGGTGCGTCAGTGGAGATTGAGTGCATCGCGGTGCGATAACAGGTCGGCCACAATAAAGCTGCTGCCTCCTGCGAAGATCAGATCGTCCGGGAGGCTTTCTTTTTGCGCCGCCCTGACGGCGGTCGCGACGTCGGGGTAAGCCTCTCCCTGAAGACCCATGGCATTGGCCTGCCGCTTTAACTCATCCTCCGGCAAGGCGCGTTTGACGGACGCTCTTGTGAAATAGTAAGTGACGTTATGGGAAGGCAGGAGGGCAAGCATTCCACGGATGTCTTTATCATCCGCCATGCCGATCACGAAGCGCAGATGCCTGTAGGGCAGACGCCTGAGTTGTTCGGCGATAAATGAGATGCCGGCCACGTTGTGTCCTGTGTCACAGATGAAGCAGGGATGATTCTGCAATTTCTGCCAGCGTCCCATGAGGCCGGTAAGCTCGCTTACCTTGCCGAATCCTTCGTACACGTTTTCCGCTTTTATCCTGTAACCGCTTTCAATCAGACGGGCGATGACCGACAGCAGCGTATTCGTGTTATTCTTCTGATACAGGCCGCGGAGTTCGCCCCGAAGGTCGGGATAGTTTTCGGTTCGGTAGACCCATTCGCCATTTTCGTTTATAGCCGCGTGTTGCAACAGGCGTTCTTCTTCGGCAAAGCAGACGGGGGCGTTCTTTTCTTTGGCCTGCCGTATGAATACGGGTTTGGTTTCGGCGGTGGTCTCGCCGATAACGACGGGAACTTCCGGTTTAATGATACCTGCTTTCTCGAAGGCTATTTTTGCCGGCGTATCTCCCAACAGTTGGGTGTGGTCGAGGCTGATATTGGTGATCAGGGATAAATCCGGACGTATGATGTTGGTGCAATCCAGCCGTCCCCCCAGTCCTACTTCAATGACGGCCACGTCCACGCCGGTTTCGGCAAAGTAACGGAAGGCCATGGCGGTGGTCAGTTCAAAGAAAGAAGGGGATAGAGGTTCAAAGAAGGCGCGGTGATCTTCAACGAACCGTACAACATATTCCTCACTGACGGGAACGCCGTCAACGCGGATACGCTCACGGAAATCAACGAGGTGGGGGGAGGTGTAAAGCCCCGTTTTGTATCCGGCGCTTTGAAGTATGGCGGCCAGCGTATGCGAGCAAGTCCCTTTGCCGTTGGTTCCCGCCACATGGATCGTTTTATAGTTGCGATGGGGGTGGCGGAAGTAATTATCTAACGTGCAGGTGTTTTCCAGGCCTTCTTTATATGCCTGGCTTCCGGTTTGTTGGAACATGGGCAGACTGCCGTACAGGTAGTCCAGTGTTTGTTGATAATTCATCTTGTATCATTAATCCGTGATAAAATTACTGCAAAAATTCCGTCGGCAGATGATTTTTGCTCTATTTTTATGCCCCGTCATTTACATGGAGACAAAACATGTTTATTTTTTCTCCGCGTCATTTACATGGAAACAAAATATAGTTGTTTTTTCTCCGCGTCATTTACATGGAGATAAAATATATTTGTTTTTATATCTCGTCATTTACATGGAGATAAAACATATTTGTTTTTTCTCCGCGTCATTTACATGTAAACAAAACATGTTTGTTTTTTCTCCGCGTCATTTACATGGAAACAAAACATAGTTGTTTTTCTTTCCCGTCATTTACATGGAGACAAAACATGTTTATTTTTATACCTCGTAAAAAACAGACGATAAAAACAACGGATAATCAAAGAAAATAGTATCTTCGCGACATAAACAGACGATGATGAGTGTTGAAACAAAACTTTTTATATAAGGCAACAGATTATGACGCAAACATTGATTCGTCCGCTCAAAATTCACGTATTGAAAATCGTCGAGCTATTGGAACTCACAACGCTGCTGCTCGAAAAGGTGTACACGCCCGCCAACGCGCAAGCCGTCGGACTGGGCAGGCCGTATCATGACCTGGTGGCGCTGGCCGCACGGTATGCCGGCACACTGAAACGCAACCCTGCGTACATCGAAACGGAGTCGTTGAGAAAATCTGCGAATGAACTCCGCCTCCTGTTCGGACTGCTCACCAAAAACCTGCGGGTGGCCGGAGTCATAAACGATGCCGCCAAATCCGAAACGGTAAGAATGGTGGCCTACGTGGCCGAGCCGCACCTCAAAAGAAGGAACCGCGTGGCCGTGCTGGAGCTGCTGGGCAGGGCCGAAGAACTTTGCCAGGCGCTTCAGGCCGCCGACATCGCCCCAAAGGTAGCCGAGCTTGACCTTACCGGCCTGGTAACCACCATCAGGCAACTGATGGAACAATGCAACGGGCTTATCGAGACCCGCGGCGAAGAAAGAGAACGCCGGAAGAAACTCGGAAGGCCTTCCAAGATCCGGCTGGCGCTTCAGAAACAGCTCCGCTTTGTCTTTTCGGTCGTCACAACGCTTCACTACTCCGCCACCGACGCCACGGTCAGGAGCAAGCTGGTAGAAATGATCGACCATACCAACGCCACGCTCGATGCTTTCCGGCAT
>JAIRNG010000127.1 GCA_031258135.1 Mediterranea sp. (in: CFB group bacteria) | reverse complement strand
ACACGGATTTTAAAACACGGATAATTAATTGAGAATCCATGTCTAAAATTAAATCTGTGTTTTTAAAATCCGTGTCATCCGTGAAATCCGTGTCTAAAACTAAATTTAAATCCATGTCTAAAAATCCATGTCATCGCAAATGCCTTTCCTCAATTTCGAGATTGATCCTGTCGATCACATCGTCGGTCAATTCATATTTTGAAATGATAAACATGGCCAGCACGAGCAACAGGGCCGGCAGGACGGCCACCAGCCATAATATGCCCTGCTGGGCCAAAGACGACTGGGTGACGGCATTGGTTTCGTCGAAACCCACAAACGCCAGCACGAAGCCCGGCACCACGCCTCCCAACGCCATTCCGGCCTTGAAGAAGATGCCCGTCAAGGCATTGACGATGCCCGCAATCCGTTTTCCGGTGGAGTATTCGCCATAAGAGATCACTTCGGGAACCAATGCCCACATATAGCCCGTGGCAACGACGATACCGGTGGACTTCACAAACTGAGCCGCAAGCACCAGCCATACCTGGGTCTTCAATGCCGGGATAACCGAAACGGCATAGAGTATGGCCATGCCGAGAATGCCTACGGAAAGGAACACGTAGAACATTTGCTTCTTACCTATGGCGCGCTTAATGGCAGGCACCATAGGCATAAAGATGAACGCCGGGATGGATCCCAACGCCGCAAAATAGGGCAGCATGCCGGAGGCCTGCACATTGTAGATCATGTAATAGGAACCGGCCGAATTGCCTATGGCCATCATGGCGAACGCGGTGATGAAAAAGAATGCCAGGATACGCAGCGGACGGTTATGCCTGAACTCCATCCACAGGTCGGACACTTTCACTTGTGCGGTTTCCGTCTCCGCCATCACCACCCGCTCCCTGGTCTGGCTATAACAGAAAAGCAACAGAGCCAGGCCCGCAACGGCATAAACCGTCATCGTGACGAACCAGGCGCCGGCGGATGCGGATGAGTTGATCTTACCATCGGGCGAGAGCATCTTAACGCATACCGGAATACCATAAGCCACAGCCAGGCCGCCCAGATTGGCCAGAAACATACGCACGGCGGTCAGCCTGGTGATCTCGTCCGTATCGCGCGTAAGCGAAGCGTTCAACGCCCCGTAGGGAACATTGATCAACGTATAGCACATCGACAGGCCGACATACGTGATATAGGCGTAAAGCAACGAGCCGGAAAATCCGTTCCAGAAGCAAAGGATGGCGAACCCGGTAAGCGGAACGCCTCCCAGGACGAGATAAGAACGGTACTTGCCCCGTTTCGGATTACGTTTATCGACAAAAGCGCCCACCAGCGGATCCCAAAGCACATCGACCAGCCGCACGATAAGGAACATAATGGCGGCAGTAGCCGCCGGAAGCCCGTACACATTGGTATAAAAGATAAGTAAATACTGGGCGACCGTCTGGTAGATAAGGTTCTGCGCCAGATCGCCCGAGCCGAAGCCGATACGTTGCAACCGGGAAAGCTTGTAAAAGCCTCTCGATTCGCTGCTGATGGTCTGTGGTGTAACGTCCATACTATGCTTATTTTATTAGTTTCTCCATTCGGGCGGCTACGCGGATACCCACCTCCTTCTTATTCAACGGATGGATGTCGTTCCACTCGCCCAGGTCTTTGGCCGGTGCAAATGCGGCGTTCGGAACATCCCCGGCCACCCGGCGCTGCACTTGCCGGAAAACGTCCCAACCGTCGGGATTGCCAAACCCGGCCAACTCTACAATGACAAACGGAAGAGCCGGGGCGTCCAGCTTGGCGCGCCAGTCGGCAATCAGAGCCGTAAGCAAATCGTAGTACTCATTATGGCGTCCGGTATTGGACTCGCCCTGATACCAGATGGCTCCCCTCAGGGCGTAATGCCGCAAAGGGGCGATCATGGCGTTGTACAACCCGATCGGCTTGTATTGGAAAGTCGTTCCACCGGACAGGGCGGGCATAGCCGCACCCAACCTGTACTTCCACCGGCCTTCGAGACTGACCTCACCGCTATCGAACACAATCCTGTAAGGCTTCTCGGGTACGAAGTGCGGATAACCGCCGTAACTGATCAGGCGTACGGTCACCGTGTTCCCGCCGGCTTTCAGCAACCCTCCGGGCAACGGATAGATACGCGGCGGATACTGATAGGAAACCGTACCGGCAAACGTTCCGTTCACGTAAACCGAATCGGCGTTAACGATACATCCCAGACGAAGCACAGCCGCTTTCCCGGCCTGTGCGGCAGGAATATCCACCTCCTTGCGGAACCAGTGCGAACCGTTCACCGGATTCAAACCGTTGTTGTTCCAGGAAGTATCGAACAAATCGACGGTCTGCCAGTCCGAATCATCGTAAGCCGGTTCAAACCACCTGACGGATTCGTTCAGCCCGGCATCACTCTGATAAAGAACCTCATTCCACCGGTTACGCTGCATGTTGTCCGTAGCCCGTATGCTTGCCACAAGCTCATCCGACCGGTACAGCTCCCTGTCGCTCAGATACTTGGGGAAAGGCTTCAATCCCTCCTCACTGATCCACGCCTCGACAGGAGAACCACCCACGGCGGAATTAATCAACCCCACGGGAATCCCGTTCTTTTCGTACATCTCCCTGGCAAAAAAATAAGCCAGAGCAGAGAACTGCAAGGCATCTTCCGGATTCAGCTCCTTCCAGCTTGCCGGATCCATATCCTCCAGCGGACCATGGAAGTCATAACGCAATGGCGCCTTGAAATGGCGGATCATCGGATTACTGTAAGCGGCGACTTCGTCACGGAACATATCCGTCACCCGGCTGACGGGCAACTCCATATTGGACTGGCCGGAACAGAGATACACATCGCCAACCAGTATATTCCCGACCTCAATGTCATTGATCCTCATCGTATAAGGCCCACCCGCCCTTGCCGGCTGCAAGGTCACGCTCCAGTTTCCGTCGGCGCCGGCCTGTACGGTGTACTTCCTTTTCAGGAAACTCACCGTTACCGGTTCGCCGGCGTCGGCCCATCCCCAAACCTGAATACGCTGTTCACGCTGCAACACCATGCCGTCGGAAATCAGCACAGGCAGCTTCACCTTTGCCTCACACAACAGTGTGAAGCAAAGCGCGAAGCAAAACAAACTCATCTTGAAACAAACTTTTACCATAACTAACTCCATTATTTTATTTTAATTCTGTCACTCTCAGGGGCGCCCAGCCAGGAAGGCTTCAATCCTCCGGTATCTACCATGATCTTCTGCAGGACAATACCGGGATCCAACGGGCGGAAACGGAGGGTATGCCGGCCTGCGGCAAGAATACGGTGCGTGGTCGACGTTTTGATGATACTTTCGGCCTGCCACTGCCCTAACCCGCCACGATAATGACCGTTGAAATTGACGGTCTGTTCTTCGCCGTCATCGAAACGGACGGCATAACGCAACCCACGGTTACCATTGAAATTCAAGGTAGGAGAAACAAGCGTTTCCACCTTCACCTCCCCCGCGGCGGTCAACTCCATATCATATTCGAGACAGACGTCTTTACCGGGCGTCTCACCGACCGGAGCGGTAGTCACACCGGAAACGGTCTTGCTTAAATCCGGAATGACAATCCACCGCACCTCTTCACTGTCCACCGCACGCGTGTAGTGCGGAGCCTCCACAGACACATAACCGTCCTTTTCGATGAATACCGGAGGAAGCTCTGCGGCAGGATTCCGAGAGACACGTTTCACTTCCGGCCTCACGTTCTTCTCCGGCTGTTGCCAATAGGTGTATCCGATATGGGTCTGCGACATGATATGATTCCACTTGCCGCCGGCTATATCGTTGTGATAGTGCAGGGTGATCAGGGAATCGCGCAAATAACACGCTTCGGCTTTGTCGGCCCAGGCATTGGCGGCAGGATCATCCTTCTCCGCCAAATCGCGGTTCATCGCTACGGCATGATACATCTCGTACAGGTTGGCCATCGCACTGATGGGGTGCAACACCAACTGGTCATAAGCATCGCGAACGTCGGCGGGCAGCAAATAATTCAACTTCATCGCATCGAGCAATAACGCATTATATTCGCCGGTAACCCGCTCAAACTCGTTGTAGTTGTGCAAGCTGTATGTCCCGGCATCCAACAGTTCGGGCGTTACCCGCCGGTTGTATTTCGTATATAAATTAATGAGACGCGCCGCCTCTTTGGCATATTTCTCCCCGAACTGACGGGCGCAGAAAGCTTCGGTATGCTCCAACAGATTGCTTTCATTGAAACGGCCGGGGTCCCAAGCCATATCAAGGAAGAACTGAATAGGATATTCCATGGGTTTAAGATCGCCCACATTGACAACCCAGAGACGCTCTACTCCGTAACGGTAAGTGAGATTCATCTGTTCCCAGATTTTCTGTATGGGGGTAACGTTCAACCATTTATAGTTACGGGGCCCGCCGACATAGTCAAAATGATAATACATGCCGTAGCCGCCTTTGCGGGGTTTGCCATTCAGCTCGGGGAGCTTACGGACGTTTCCCCAGTTATCGTCGCACAAAAGCAATGTGACGTCATCGGGCACACGCATACCTTTATCATAATAGTCCTGCACTTCCTTGTAAAGCGCCCAGACCTGAGGCGTTCCGGCAGGCCTCTTTCCTGTTACTTTGGAAATAATCCTGCGCTGCTCCTTCACGATCTTCTCCAATAAGGCGATATTGGCCCCTTCGCTCATCGGCTCGTCGCCGTCGCCACGCATACCGATGGTCACCAGGGTCTCGTAATTCTTCATACGCTCCATACCCCCCGTCCAGAAGTTGTCCAGGACTTTCCTGTTCTTGGTGTAATCCCATGCGCCGCCGCCATACCGGCGCCATTCGTCATGAGCTCGTCCCAACGGCTCATGGTGGGAAGTACCGATGACCACACCCATTTCATCGGCCAAAGCCCCATTCATCGGGTCGTCATCATAGAAAGCACTCGGCGGCCACATCGCCGGCCAAAGGAAATTCCCTTTCAACCGAAGTATAAGCCCGAACACTTTTTCGTAGAACTTACTGTTAAAGCCGCCGAAAGTTTCTCTCGACCAACCGCTCAAAGCAGGAGCTTCATCATTCAGGAAAACGCCCCGGTATCTGACGGCAGGTTCACCATCGGTGTACGTACCACGGATAACATACAGGTCGGCCTGTTTCCGTACCGGAACATCCGCCCAATAATACCAGGGAGATACCCCTATTTGCCGGGACAATGCATAAACGCCGTAGATGGCGCCCCGTTTGTCACTCCCGGCAATCACCAGCGCCTCATCAATGCCCGGCAAAGGGTCGGACACCGTCTGTATCAGGTATTTCTCCCATTTGCCCGACAAGGCCTTTCCGTCTATCTTACCTTGCCGTACAAGGTCATCGATATAACTGCTCTTGCCTGTCGTACCGATTATAACGATGCGGCTCGCCCGGGGAACAACATTCAGTGCATATAAAGGAACATTTCCGGTTACCTTGCCTAAATCTTCCTTCAGATCCAGTGAAGCCCGCAGAACCCCTGCATGATCCAAACTATCCGCCAATATGGGAACTGCTACCGCTCCCTGCGCAAGAACAAAAGCATTTCCCGTATCACGCGTTGTCACAAACGGTTCGGACTGCGCCAAACTCTTCAATGATATCAGAAACAAACAAGCAAGAACTAACCTTATTGTCTTCATGGCATAAATATTATTTGTAAATCCTTGATTAATATTCATTCAATTTGTGCACAAACTTAAGAAGGATTTACGTATTATTTCCCTTTTTGTGTTTCATAAGGTTTACCGGATGTAACATTGATTTGTCTATATGTTACATTTTCTTTTGTATTTGTAACATCATAGAATTATCCGCCTGATACGGTGGCGGCAGAGGTTGTCTGCCGCCACTGTAGTTATGGATTTCAGACAGCATTAATCTCCTTCGGCCGGATAAGCGTCTTTCCAGTCATCACCGGTAAAATCCAGACCGATGTCACGTCCGGCAATACCGTCACAGAATCCTTTATAGGCGTACTTGCGTCCATAATTCGCATCGAAGAGATTCGGTGCATCATCAGATAACCAATATTCATGTTCACGGGCATTATCTGTAAGTGTCCAAAGTGTAATACCCGATTGCTGAGCTACAGGAATATTTTCCTTAAATGATTCTACAATCATCCGGTAGACCTTTGCTTGCTGTTCCAATTGCGCCGCTGTCGGATTCGTAGTCTCAACACGTACATCCAGTTCCGTTACGCGAACAAGTTTACCGGTAGCAGCCATCGTCCTGAACATAGCATCTATTTGCTCACGGGTAATGGATAGCGCCACATGCATCTGTGTTCCGATACCGTCAACGATGGGCGAACCGTTCTGTTCATCAATATAATTCATATACTCAATCAGTTTGGCCAACTTGCCCGGACTTGTTTCCAATCCATAATCATTAATGAAAAGCAAATCTCCCTGATTACTATATTGACGTGCAAACCGGAATGCTTTCACTCCATACTCCTTACCCATATACTGACCCCAATAAAATTCCTGATCGCCCACCGTTCCGGGAACAAAGTCTACCCCGCGAAGTTTCAGGTCGTCACTGACAGGCTCGTTCAGTACATCCCACATTTTCACACGGTCTTTACAATGCTCCAGCATACCTTTGATCCATGCTTCCATAGCGCCGGTAATGATGGCTGTCTTTTCTTCATCGGACTTTTCGATGATGATCGGACCGGCACGGGTAATACTTGCGCGGGTGGCGGGAGCTTTCTCAACCAACATCACATCGTCAATGTAATAGGTCACACCGGGCAGCTTACCTAAATCAAAACTGATTTTCACCGAGCTTGATTCAGGTTTGTATGTAACATTACTCAAATCAACGGATACTTGCATCCAGCCGGAAGATGTTTCAAAGTAACCGCTTGCACCGCTACCGGTCCAATCCATCCATGGCCACTCATTATCGAATCCCGGAAAAGAAATACGCCCTCTTCCCGCTACATCGGATTTTATCTGGAATGACAGCGTATAATCGCTACCTGCCGTCAAGGCAAGCGCATCTGTTTGTAGCTGTACGTCCCATTCATTCGCACTGGTTGCGCCGGCAATCAGTTGTGCCGCATAACCGCCTTCTGTTTTCTCAGTATCAACCACAGTGATGCCGGCGCCTGGATTAGCTGCATTCCAACCGGTAAGATCTCCGTCTTCAAAACCACCATTAGCAATAAGGTTCACCACAGCCGGTTCCGCATCCAGGTCAATCACCTGCAACGTGTTGATATCTACATAGTAAATCATATCGGCCGTTTGACCCATATCGAAGTTGAATGTAATCTGTGCAGCAGTAGCCGTAAAATCGCTTCCGATAGTAGTCGTGTTGTAGACTACCCTCGTCCATCCGGTGGTCGGATAAGCAAATTTCGCCCCGTTTACCCAAGGATATCCGTTACTCATTCCACTAAAAGAGATGCGTATTTCTCCTCCGTCTGCTTCAGCGCGTATATAGAAAGAAATTTCATATTGATGGCCTTCTGTTGCAATTACATCAGGGCTGTGAAGTTGGGTAGCCCATTCATCTCCCGAACCGCCGGACGTATCGAAACGTATGGCATTTGCTCCGGTTTCCATTCCTTCACCTTCGGCGACAGATATACCGGATGCATTGTTATATCTACCCCATCCACCACTGAAGTCGCCGCTTTCCAATCCGCTTTTATCCAACAGGTTAGCGCCTCCGGGCGCCGGAAGCGTTTCCGGCGCAATCAATCCATTCAGGTAAGAAGCCCGTTGCTGTGAATGCCAGATAAAGTTATGGCCGTATATGGGCGCATCAGCCGGAACAGCATCAAAGAACCGGTCAATCGTCGTGAAATTGAACGCTCCATTTCCGCCTACTACCGAAGAATGTTTCATTTCATTCCCCATGGTGAACAACCGGAAATTATCGTCAGCCACTTGCTTGTAGTCCGAATCACCCAGATAAAGCGCAGCATCAAGTCCCAGCCCAATTGTCACACCGGGCATATATTCGGCCGCATAGTTTTTGATAAAGTTGTAGTTGGCTATTTGTTCGGCAATGTTAAGCGGAATGTCGGAGATATTCACGTCGCCATGCCCATCGGGTTTCCCCCACTCCATCTTTTCGTCGTCGCAGCCGGTGAGCGCCCATGCGCCCACTACTGCTATCAGAATGATTTTATATCGTTTCATATCTTTCATTATATTACGGATTATTCTTCATCATCATCAAAGTCACTGTATTTAGGCGCTTCGAGCAACACCACACGCAGGTTATCATAGTAAACCACCACGTTCGTGTCTTCGCAGGGCGCATCACCAATGTTCACATTGTCGAAATGCGGCCCCCATTGCTTATAGCCCGCATTGACCGATGATGTCAACACATCGGCGAATGTTTTATCCACATAATCATCGCTATCGCTGAATGGGAATGTCACTGTAAACCAGCAGCCCGGATTTACAAAAGGCGCTCTTTTCCCGTTTTCCACCCATGGCGCATAAACCATGCAATATCTGCCGGCGCCGGAACCATCGGCGATGACCATACGTAAACTTCCTGAATTCCACTCACCTTCTACATAAATATCCATCTGTACACCACATAAGTTAGTAGCCGTTCCGGACGGAATTACATCGGGAGTTAACACAGCAGGCCAGTTCTCTGAGTTCGCCCAGCCAAAAGCTGCATCTGAAATGGAGGTCAGATACGTAGCGCCCTCTTTGTTGAGCGAACGATAGACGCCCTGTGATTTCGGACCATCACCACCGGCAGGAATCACATCCGTAAGATCGTCCGATATTCCTCCGCTGCCCCAACTATACGAACCTACTCCGTCGAAATCGAACAGTAAGCCTTTCCTGAAGTTGAAGTATGGAGGCGAGTATGCTCCGCCGTTCGCTCCTTCCAGAAGGATTGAACCCCCTTCGGTAATGCCGGCCGGAACCGTCACCGTACACCAGGCGCCGTTCGGATCGCTTTCGATGCCGTCCGTCACAGGTATCCCGCCGGGGAACGTTATGGTATGTATCTCTACCAGATCCGTTCCGTATATGGTGATCCGTTCACCGGCCTGCGCCATGGTGTGGGAAACGGAAGTTACCCCCGGAGGGGCGTCGCGTATAATGAAATTGTATACTTTCTCCACTCCCGACTTTACCAGACGGATAGTGTTACGTACTTCATCCTCCGCATCGATCACCGGGGTTTTGCTATTGATCGTTATCAACATGGAGTTGTCCGCTACATAGTTCATATTGAAATACGTATCGTAGCCGTTGATATACACTTTCTTCATACCCAGAAAACCGCTGCCTTCAATACGTATCATCTGTCCCAGACGTGCAAAGTCCACCGGACGGTCGGGTACATTGGAGTCGTAGTCTTCCAGATAGATTTGTTTCACTGTAATGGGTTTGCCGTCTTTATCGTCATCGTTGCACGATGTAAAACCGACAACCGGCAGCGCCATACACATCAGGTATATATAGTTCATCTTTTTCATTATTGTATCTCTTTATTAATTATACAAATCGGTAATTATAAGGAATTACCACTCGGTTTGCCTTTCTGTACTAGTACGGAAGCTCCTGCGACAGCTTCCCACCGTTTTTCATCAGCGTACTTATTCATACAAACCGGTTATTTTATCTTCAGGATCAAATACATAAGCCTGCGCCGGATAGTTGGCCGTATCCAGATATTTATTCTTTCCTTTATCCGTATCCGAGACAGGCAACAGCAAATGTCTTGCCGTAGCAGGGAAAACGCCTGTGCCTTCGCTGCGAAATTCATACATCTTCACTCCATCACCGGGATCAGTACCTTCGATATATTGATAGCCGGCATTACGGTTCTGGCTATTGAGATATTGAACTACTTTGTCTTGTTCATAATACCCGCGGCGTAACAGATCATACCAATATTGTCCTTCCATAGCCAGCTCGATGCGACGTTCGTAGTTTATATCCTGAGCAGTAATCGCCTCGCCTTCGGCCTTTTCCGGCATACCTGCACGTCTGCGCACTTTATTGAAGTATGTGCGGGCGGTAGCATCGGTCGTTGAAGTATTATTACCCAAAACGGCCTCCGCCAGATTGAGGTAAACCTCTGCCAGACGCAGCATGTGGGTATTCAATCCGTTGCTTTGCTGATAACTTATGCCATTGTCATCGTTGGTGCCGATAACGTACTTCTTAATGTTACATTTCTCCTTATACCCTTCTTCAGTAATCCCGTATATATATCCTCCTCCTTTCCTGTACAATTCGGGATATTCATCACCATATACACAGATCGTAGCGTGCCGGCGGATAACGTCTCTGGGATCATAAGCATCCACCAAATCCCATGAGGAGTAAGTCGCATTTCCCCAGTTGGTGGCATCAGCTACCATGGTCGACCACCCGAAGAAAGCCTGTATAGGATTCGTCGTTCCCCAAGGCAGGGCGGCATTGGAACCGGCCAGCCATTGCAACTGAAACAGGGCTTCCTTACAATTATTGTTCTCATAGGTGAATAAATCACCGTAGTTGTCCATCAGATCGAAAGAAGATTCATTGACAACTTTCATCGTTGCCTTTTTAGCCAAGTCCAGATAATATTCATTACGGCTGCCGCGATTGTGATTCTCAGCAATATTCGACCCGTTATATGCGCCATCATCAGTCAGGCCGGCCATCGAAAGATACACGCGTGATAACATCCCGAAAGCGCTGTAACGATTCACCCGTCCTTTGGTTGTTGAAGTGCGGGGCAGATACTTGGCGGCATATTCCAGATCGCGGACAGCAAATTCCATCACATCAACCTGACGACTGGCGGGAACCACAAAATTACTCGCCAGATCGGATGTACGTTCATACAGGATAGCATTGCCCCAAAGCGAGCCAATGTACCAATAGGCCACCCCACGCATAAAGCGGGCTTCGGCAATGCCTTCCGATTTAGCCGACTCGGAAACGCCGGCCGTACTTTTATCTTTTATGTTATTGATGGTATTACAGGACTGAGCCACCACCGAATATAAAGAACCCCAGGCATCTTCCAGTCCTTCGGTCTGCGATGTTTCATTGAAATTGGTATAGTCCTTGATGTAATTCGACCACTGGGCGGAGATGTTATTGGAACGTCCGTCGCCCATACTGTAATAGAACTTTTCGTTAAAGTTATACCACACCACATTATATAGCGGAGCAGTTGCGGCGCGGACAGCTTCATCGCTATCGAAGAATGTATCCGCATTCGGGTTAGTCGTATTGGTTTGTTCCAGGAAGTCATCGCATCCCGGCAGTGTAAACAGACCAGCCCATGCAAGTATGATGATTATTTTACTTTTCATTATCTTGTTTCTTTTTAAGTTAGAATGTAACGTTTAAACCAAATGTATAAATGCGCGGAGAAGGATAACGACCATAGTCGAGTCCGTTCATCAGGGCATCGCCATTCATGCTACCCACTTCGGGGTCGAAGCCGTCATATTTCGTCCAAGTATATACGTTCTGCAGGTTCGCATAGATCTTCACGTTTGTCAGATTGAGCGGAGCGATCCATTTCTTTGGGAAAGTATAACCTAATGAAATATTCCGGATGCGCAGGTATGAACCATCTTCCACGTAGCGGTCGCTCATCCGTTGATTGGCATTGGTAGACGAAGCCGAGATACGGGACATACGGGGGTCTCCACCGGTCACACGCAGATTGCGGTAATCGTCGGGGCCATTCGGATCAATCTTTTCCACCCTGGCGTAGTTCAGCACCTTCTTCAACTGATTGTTATTGGCGCGCGGGTCTTCAATCCATTTACGGTTATAGTTAAGCACGTCGTTTCCATAAGAACCGGAAAGGAAGATCGTGAGGTCAAAGCCTTTCCAGGAGAACGTATTACCGATACCATAAGTAAACTCCGGCTCGGGATTACCGATAAACGTACAGTCGTTATGGTCAATCACCCCATCTTCGTATAGATCGGCAAACACATAATCTCCTATCCAGGCGCCGCTTTCATTAATTGTGACCCCGGCAGGCAGCGCCACCGGCTTCACGTTTCCGGACGCATCCTTATAGTAAAAGTCTTCGGCTTTATCAAAACGTCCGATTACTTTATAACCCCAGAACTGTCCGATAGGCTGGCCGACCACCGTTTTCGTAATGATGGAGTTATCATCGCCCACGCGGTACGTCTTTTCGATAGACGAGCTTTCCGTATCCAGGCTGAGTACTTTGCTGCGGTTGAGCGAGAACACAACGTTAGATTTCCATTGGAAGCCTCTGTTATCGATATTAACGGTATTCAACGTCAATTCAATACCTTTATTCTCCAGTTCGCCAATATTCGCCCATGGATTGGAAGCCGCTCCCGGTCCGTTGGAACCCATATAGGCAGGCAATGGCAATTGCAATAACAGGTCGGATGTTTTCTTATAATATACATCGGCAATAAATTCAATACGGTTCCGCAGGAGGTTGAAGTCCAACCCGATATTGGTGGAATAGGTCGTTTCCCATTTCAAGTCGGGATTAGGCGTATTTCCGGTCAATACCCCTGTTCCCCATGGCGTAGTCTTCGATGTGAGCAAAGCCATGTACGTCCAGTTGGCCACATTCTGGTTACCGGTAGCGCCCCAGCCCAAACGCAACTTCAGATTATTCAGCACATCGCCCACAGATTCCATAAACCGCTCGTTAGAGACTTTCCAGGCAAGGGCTGCCGAAGGAAACCATCCCCAACGATTGTCTTCGGCGAACTTGGACGAACCATCGCGACGCAACGTGGCGGTAAGTAAGTAACGATCGTCGTACGAATAGAATGCACGTCCGAAGAACGAAGCGATAGAACTTGCCCCAACGCTCCCCGTTCCACTGGATACGGTAACATCACCGGCATCAAGATCGTGTGTCGTATTGGTCAGGAAGCCTGTAGTGGCACCCCGCAAGTTTTCCCATTGGGATTCCGACATTTCCTGTCCTAACATACCGTTAACGGCATGACGTCCAAAGGTATTGTTATAGGTAAGTATATTTCTCCATGACCAATATTTGGTGTCGTTCTTGGTACGGCGTGATGTACGCGTTTTGTTCTCCAGAACACCAAATTGATAAGAGGGTTCGAACCAATATATGTTAGCCCAGTTATAATCGGCCGAAAGTTCGGTCTTGAGTGTCAGTCCTTTTATGATCGTAGCTTCCAGATAAGAGTTGACGCGGAAATTGTACTTCCGGTTATAGTTCTCACGGATAGAAGCCATACCCACAGGGTTTACCGGCATCCATACATCGTCGGGGCCGTCGAATGAACCGTCGGGGCTGGTTACGGCCACAGTCGGCTGCTGGCGCAGGGCATTCATGATGATATCGTTATCGGTTCCCACTTCCTGCTTCGTATCGGCCATAGAGAAGTTGATACCGGCCCTGAGCCATTTTTTTACTTGCGAATCGATATTCCCGCGAAGAGATAAACGCTTAAAACCCGAACCTGAAGCAATGCCGTCCTGATTGAGATAACCCGCACTGATAGCGTATGTAGTTCTATCGTTTCCACCGGTGATAGAAAGCGCATGATTAGTCATCGCCGCTTGCTGGAAAAGCTCGTCTTGCCAGTCAGTTCCCGGCCCCAACAGTTCAGGACGCACAAAAGCGCTGCTTTTAGTTACAATACCTGCATCTGCACGGTCATTGTGATGACGGGCATATTCCTGTTGGTTCATCATATCCAGATGACGGGGCATCTCCTGCCAACCGATATAACCATCATACGTAATGGTGGCTTCACCGGTCTGTCCGCGCTTAGTCGTAATAATGATCACCCCATTCGATGCGCGCGAACCGTAGATGGCCGTCGCCGATGCGTCTTTCAGGATATCCATCGAAGCAATATCCGATGGATTGATCGCATTCAGCGGGTTGCTGCTTGCATCGTCGGTAGCAGAATCAATAACGACTCCGTCTATAACAAAGATGGGTTGGTTCGTCGCATTCAAGGAATTGACGCCACGGATACGGATAGATGTACTGGCGCCGGGACTGCCTGAGTTGGCTTGTATCTGCACACCGGCCGCCCGTCCCTGTAATACCTGATCTATAGATGTAGGTATAGACCTGGCGATTGCAGCATCATTCACCGAAACGACCGAACCTGTCAGGTCGCTTCGTTTCATTTGTCCGTAACCGACCACCACAACTTCATCCAGCAACTCGGAATCTTCTTTCAGGATAATGCTGAATTGTCCCTTACCATCAACGGCTACCTCCTGTGGTTGATAGCCGATAAAAGTAATTCTCAGTTTACCTTTGGATGAAACACTCAGCGAGAAGTTCCCACCTATATCGGTGATTATCCCATTCGAGGTTCCCACCTCCAATACACTCGCCCCAATAATAGGTTCTCCGGTGACGTCTACCACCGTACCTTTAACGGGTATGTTCTGCCCGGACATCCATACAGGTATGAGGCACAACATAAAAAGCAGCCCTAAAGGCTTAAGGAAATGATTTGTACTTTCCATAAAATCATTCTAAATTAAGATTAATAATGTTATTGGTATTTCTTTGAAATAAAGCCGGAAGGAAGTATAAAATCCATGTCTTCATGATTAATAAGTATTCAGGGTTATAAAGCTATCTTTGATTGTAGCAAAATTACATAACTTTCGCCCTTGCTCCTAAACAGCCGTTTCATCTTCTTGACCGGACGTTACACGACTTTTGCCGACGTTACATTTGTTTGCCTGCCGGTTACATAACAGCGTCAGAACATGGCAGATAAAGCATATAACGTGAATCCGACGTAAAGAAACACATTGTTATGGGATTATCACGTTGAATTATGAAATTATCACGTCGAGTTATGGAAACAATGCATTTTTAATTTATCTTTGCTTGACAGACGAGATACAAAAACCTTATTTATCATGAAAAAGCACCCATCGGTTACAATAAGCCTGCTCTTATTGTTATTCTCCATAGCTGTTCACGCCCAGACCGGAAGGTTCTATTCCACGGATAAAGAGCTATCGAACAGTTTGATCAATAAGGTCTATCAGGACAGGAAAGGTTTTATCTGGATCGCTACGGAGAACGGGTTGAACAAGTTCGACGGCACCCGCTTTTCCATATACCGCCACCACATCACGGACTCCACTTCACTCAAAAACAATTATGTCCGTTCACTGTATGAAGACAGTTACGGTAATTTCTGGATCGGGTGCATCAATGGATTGCAATTGTACGACCGGACCACCGATTCATTTTCAGAGGTTCGCATACGGCGAAACGGCGAAGCGGTGGATCCGCACATTACGGCCATCATTGAACGCTCGAACGGAGAGATATGGATGTCGACCTCGGGACAGGGCGCGATCCGTATCCGGATGAATAACGGGAGTACGGAAGAGCCTTACGACATTGCTTTGGAAACGGAGTTATCCGAAAGGATGAACAACCTGTTCCTGAATACGATATCCGAAGACTCCGGACGTAATCTGTGGATAGCGACCGAAGGCAAAGGATTGTTCCGCTACTCGCCTGAAACCGGAGAACTCAGAAACTTCAGGGCGGCGCAAGGACTTACCAACGACGATGTTGCGGTAATATGTGAGGATACGCAGGGGAATATATTTGCCGGGACATTGAACGGCGGACTCTACATGGTTAAGAATCCAAGCGTTGACCACCCCGGAATCTTCCGGCCCGTACCTTATAATAATAAAATGACACTGAACATCAAAACCCTGATGTTGAACAAACAAGGGACGATATATATAGGTACAGATGGGGAAGGATTGAAAGAATACGACGCAGACAAGAACAGGATCGTTGATTGTGTGATGAACGCCGCGCCATTCGACTTCTCCAAGTCTAAAGTCCATTCCATTTTACAGGATAAAGACGATAATCTGTGGCTGGGTATTTTTCAGAAGGGCCTGATCCTTATTCCGGGCACACAGAACAAGTTCAAATCCTTTGGCTATAATTCCATTCATAAGAATAATATCGGCTCCAGTTGTGTCATGGCTATATGGAAAGACAATCAGGGAGTAACATGGGTAGGAACGGACAACGACGGACTTTACGGCATTAACGATCAGGGTGAACGGCTTGTTCATCACAGTCATCAACCGGGTAACGCACATTCTGTTCCGGGTACGATCATGGCGATATATGAAGATTCCCGGCAGAACCTGTGGTTGGGATCGTACTTCAACGGACTGGCGCAAATGAACAGGCAGACGGGGCGATGCAGGTATATTCCGCAAATATCTTCCCACAACAACATAGGGGTAAGCGAAAAAGTGTCCTGCATAACAGAGGATGACCATCAACATCTATGGATAGGGACATTCGGCTCAGGTATCCGGAGGATCAGGCTTAGCGACCATGCCATCACCCGGTACGAATCGATCCGTGATGAGAGCGGCTGGCATATAGACGGTTTGCCGAACGACTGGATAAACTGTATCCTGAAAGGCGCAGACGGCATGCTCTGGATAGGCACATACTACGGACTCACCTGTTTCGACCCCCAAAAGAATACGTTTATCAACTACATGAGCCGTAACAACCTGCTGCCCGGATACGTGGTATCTTCCGTTCTTGAAGGCAGCGACGGACGCATCTGGGCGGGCACGACCGAAGGATTGTTCCGCTTTGATAAAAAGACAGAGGAGTTCACCCACTTCACCACCGGCGACGGATTGCCAAACGACGTTATCTGCGGGATGATGGAAGATGAATATGGAAATATCTGGATCAGTTCCCACCGGGGATTATCCAAACTGGTGGTCAGGGAACGGAAGTTTATCAATTATTATGCAGCCGATGGCCTTCAGGGAAATGAATTCAGCCGTGGAGCCGCTTTCAGGGATAAACAGGGGATGATGTACTTCGGAGGAATAAACGGCATCACGGTTTTCTCTCCCCAAGAGATCGTGGAACAGAAGAAAGACCTGAAGGTAATGATCACAGAGCTTTATCTGGTCAACCGGACGGTGAAGAAAGGCGATAGATCGGGGAATCACATCATTACCGGGTCGTCGGTCATGGATTCGGACAGTTTCACCTTCGCCCACAATGAGAATACGTTCGGCTTCGAGTTCTCCGTGTTGGAATTCAGCAATCCCGAACGAATCATATATCAATATAAGATAGACGAACTGAGCGATGAGTGGACCAGCACCTATCCGGGTATAAACCGGATAACCTTCACGAACCTCAATCCGGGCAGGTACACCTTCCGGGTACGCGCTTCCGACCATGACAATCTATCGGACATCCGGACGGTAAGTATCCGGATCACTCCCCCCTGGTACGAAACAACATGGGCTGTCTTTCTGTGGGTGATCATAACCTGTACCATATTATACGCCGTCATTATGTATATTCTTTCCCGTTTCCGGCACAGGCAGGAACTGCTGGCCCTGGAACATCAGAAAGAGATCAATGAGGCGAAACTGCAGTTCTTTATCAATATCTCCCATGAAATACGTACACCGATGACACTCATTATCAACCCGCTGGAAAAACTGATCGCAGAGGGAAACAGTGAGAAACAGCCGGCATACCTGATGATCTATCGCAACGCCCAACGTATCCTGCGGCTTGTGAATCAACTGATGGATATCCGTAAGTTAGACAAGGGACAGATGCATCTGAAGTATCGTGAAACCGACATCGTAGGCTTCATCAGCGATGTGATGCAGACGTTTGACTATCAGGCTCAGAAAAAGAACCTCACTTTCACGTTCGATCACGAAGACAAAGAACTTTATGTATGGATCGACATGAACAATTTCGACAAAGTGTTGCTCAATGTCCTTTCCAACGCCTTCAAATATACTCCCGAAAGCGGAGAGGTCAACATAAAACTAACGACCGGACACAACGAGAGTGTAAAAGGTCCATTGAGGAATTACGTAGAGATCAGCATTACGGACAACGGAATCGGCATAGATAAAGACAAGATAGAGCAGATCTTCGAACGTTTCTATCAGATCAACAATGATGTTACCAAATCCAACTTCGGCACAGGTATCGGTTTGCATCTCTCCCGTTCCCTGGTTGAACTGCATAAAGGCGCGATCCTGGCGGAAAACAGGGAGGAAGGCGCCGGAACACGTTTCATCATCCGTTTGCCCGTAGGAAGCAATCACCTGAAGACGGAAGACCTTGAGAATCCGGAAGAAGCGATGAATAAAGAATCAATCCCCGGAAGGAGAGAATCTACCCTGCCCGACAGCATCATTGAAGACGGACAGGCCGAAAGCAAAAGAATAAAAGCCAAAACACGCCACAGGGTATTGATCATTGAAGATGATGACGAAGTGCGCCGTTATATCCGTGATGAATTAAGCGACACGTACCGTGTCAGCGAATGTGTGAACGGCAGGGAAGGTTGGGAATACATCCTCAGAGAAAAACCGGACCTGATCATCAGCGATGTCATGATGCCGGAGATGGACGGCATAACGCTCAGCAAAAAGGCAAAGCAACACATCAATATCAATCATATACCGATCATCTTGCTTACCGCCAGATCAAAGCCGGAAGACCGCATCGAAGGACTGGAAACCGGAGCAGACGCCTATATCGTGAAGCCGTTCAACTCCGATCTGCTGAAAACCACCGCCGGCAACCTGATCAACAACCGCAAGCGCTTAAAAAACAAATTTTCCAGCGAAAAGCAGGTAGATGAGCAAATCGCAGCAATAGAGAAGAAGTCCAACGATGAAATATTGATGGAAAAAGTCATGAGAACCATCAATGAGCATCTGGACGATCCGATGCTGAATGTAGAAATGCTTGCGGCCAATGCCGGCATGAGCCGGGTGCACATGCACAGGAAACTAAAGGAACTGACGAATCAATCCGCGCGTGATTTCATCCGGAACATACGGCTGAAACAAGCCATGACCCTGCTCTCGGAAAAGAAGCTCACGATCTCCGATATTGCTTATACCACAGGATTCTCCAACATATCCCATTTCTCAAACTCATTTAAAGAACTGTACGGAATATCGCCTACGGAATACCGGCAAGGCGCAGGCAATAACGCCTGATTTTTTCGTCGAAGCGTTCTCCGCTTTCCGGACGGAGCAAATATTTCGTCGAAATGATTTCCGCCGCGAGGATGGCGCAAATATTTCGTCGAAACGCCGTTCGCTGAAAAAATTTTACACGATATGCGTCAAAACGGTTTCCGCCGAAAAAACGGCGCAAAAACGCCGTCGAAACGATTTTCACCAACTTAAATGTAACAAAAACGCCGTCGAAGCGATTTCCGCCGCGCGGATGGCGCAAATACGCCGTCGAAGCGGTTTCCGCTTTTAAACCGTCATATCTGTTACCTGAAAAGCAAAAATACCCTCCGAAGAATAAGAACAGAACGTTAAAAACAAAAAATATATCTCTCCAATGCCTCTAAAATAGTGCCATTATGAAATTAAATGAATATATTTGCACGGCTTTTTGATATAACGAGCAGGTATTATAACGATATAAAGACAGGAAGGATGAAAAGAAAAGAACTTTTTAACAACGAAACAGAAGTAGTACCTTACCAACAACCCGGACAATCAGGATTATACAATGCTTCCTACGAGCATGACGCCTGCGGAGTAGGCATGCTGGTAAACATCCACGGGGAAAAATCGCATGAAGTGGTGGAATCCGCATTGAAAGTGCTGGAGAACATGCGCCACCGTGGCGCCGAAGGAGCCGATAACAAGACCGGCGACGGCGCAGGCATCATGCTTCAGATCCCCCATGAATTTATCCTGTTGCAAGGCATTCCCGTACCGGAAAAGGGTAAGTACGGTACCGGACTCCTGTTCCTGCCGAAAAACGAAAAAGATCAGGCATCGATCCTAAGCATCGTCATCGAAGAAACCGAAAAGGAAGGACTGACACTGATGCACTTGCGTAACGTCCCGACACACCCGGACATTCTGGGGAACGATGCGCTGGCCAGTGAACCGGACATCAAACAGGCATTCGTTACCGGATTCACAGACACGGATACCGCAGACCGCAAGCTATATAGAATAAGGAAGAGAATTGAAAACAGAATCAGAAATTCCAATATAGAAACGAAAAATGAGTTCTATATCGTTTCCCTGTCGACAAAGAGCCTTATATATAAAGGTATGCTCTCTTCCCTGCAACTGAGAAACTATTATCCCGACCTCACCAATACCTATTTCACCAGCGGAATCGCATTGGTACATTCCCGCTTCAGTACGAACACGTTCCCCACATGGAGCCTGGCGCAACCTTTCCGTCTGCTGGCCCATAACGGAGAGATCAATACGATCCGCGGTAACCGCGGATGGATGGAAGCGCGGGAAAGCGTGCTCTCCTCCCCTGCCCTCGGCGACATCAAAGATATCCGTCCCATCGTGCAATCCGGCATGAGCGATAGCGCCTCGCTGGATAACGTATTGGAATTTCTGGTCATGTCAGGCCTGAGCCTTCCGCACGCCATGTCCATGCTCGTACCGGAATCCTTCAACGAAAAAAACCCGATCAGCGAAGACCTGAAAGCATTCTACGAATACCACTCCATCCTGATGGAACCGTGGGACGGACCGGCGGCCCTGCTCTTCAGCGATGGCCGCTACGTCGGCGGTATGCTTGACCGCAACGGTCTCCGTCCGGCGCGCTACCTGATCACACACAACGATATGATGGTCGTTGCCTCCGAAGTGGGAGTGATGGATTTCGAACCTGCCGGCATCAAAGCCAAAGGCCGCCTGCAACCCGGCAAGATACTGATGGTAGACACGGAGAAAGGCGAGATATACTACGACGGCGACCTGAAAAAAGAACTGGCGGAAGCCAGACCCTACCGTAACTGGCTATCCAACAACCGCATTGAACTGGACGAACTGAAGAGCGGACGTAAAGTTTCACACCGGGTGGAAAACCACGAACGCATGCTCAAAACGTTCGGTTACTCAAAAGAAGATATCGAAAGGATCATCACCCCGATGGCCGTCACAGGCGCGGAACCCGTAAACTCAATGGGCAACGACACGCCGCTGGCTATTCTTTCGGACAGGCCCCAGTTGCTATTCAACTACTTCCGCCAACAATTCGCACAAGTGACCAATCCCCCCATCGACCCGATCCGCGAGGAGCTGGTCATGTCACTTACCGAATATATCGGCGCGGTAGGCATGAACATCCTCACTCCAAACGAAAGCCACTGTAAAATGGTGCGCCTGAACCACCCGATCCTGACAAACACACAACTCGACCTTTTATGCAACATCCGCTATAAAGGATTCAACACCGTCAAACTGCCTATCCTGTTCGACGCATCAAAAAGAAAAGCCGGCCTGCAGGAAGCATTGACAATACTTTGCAAGCAGGCGGAAGAATCGGTGAACGAAGGAGTGAACTACATCGTCCTGACCGACCGCGGCATAAGCGAAACAAAGGCCGCCATACCCTCCCTGCTGGCAGTAAGCGCCGTACACCACTACCTGATCTCAGTAGGTAAACGCGTACAAACCGCCCTTATCGTAGAATCCGGCGAGATACGCGAAGTGATGCACGCCGCCCTGCTGCTCGGCTTCGGCGCAAGCGCCCTCAACCCCTACATGGCCTTTGCCGTTCTGGACAAGCTGGTAGACAGGCAGGACATTCAGTTGGATTACGCCACGGCGGAAAAAAACTACATCAAAGCCATCTGCAAAGGACTGTTCAAAGTGATAAGCAAAATGGGGATCAGCACCATCCGATCCTACCGTGGCGCAAAGATATTCGAGGCCGTAGGACTGAGCCGGGAACTGAGCAACGCATATTTCGGCGGCATCAACTCCTGCATCGAAGGGATACGTCTGGACGAAATCGCACGCGACGCCATCACCATGCACAACGAAGGATTGAACACCGGACCCGATGACCCGCTGAGGAACGAAGGCATTTATTCTTTCCGCAAAGACGGCGAAGCTCACGCCTGGAATCCGGAAACGATCAGCGCACTGCAACTGGCCACCCGTCTGGGAAGCTACAAGAAATTCAAAGAATACACCTCCATCGTAGACAACAAGGAGAAACCCATCTTCCTGCGCGATTTCTTCAGTTTCAAACGCAACCCGATCCCTGTCGGTAAGGTTGAACCGGCGGAAAATATCATGAAAAGATTCGTGACCGGCGCGATGTCTTACGGATCGATCAGCAAGGAAGCGCACGAAGCGATGGCCATAGCCATGAACGCCATCCACGGTCGCAGCAACACCGGCGAAGGCGGTGAAGACGCCGCCCGTTTCATCCCCCGTGAAGACGGCGTAAGCCTTCGCAGCGCCATCAAACAGGTCGCATCCGGACGCTTCGGGGTAACAACAAAATACTTAGTTCATGCCGATGAGATACAAATCAAAATAGCCCAGGGAGCAAAACCGGGAGAAGGCGGACAGTTACCGGGATACAAGGTAGACCAGATCATCGCAAAAACCCGTCACAGCATACCGGGCATCTCATTGATCTCCCCCCCGCCGCACCATGACATCTACTCCATCGAGGACCTGGCGCAACTGATCTTCGACCTGAAGAACGTCAACCCGAAAGCGAAGATCAGTGTGAAGCTGGTAGCGGAAAGCGGCGTGGGAACCATTGCCGCCGGAGTAGCCAAAGCGAAAGCCGACCTGATCGTCATATCCGGAGCCGAAGGAGGCACAGGAGCTTCTCCGGCCTCATCTATCCGCTATGCCGGCATTTCTCCCGAACTCGGACTGAGCGAGACGCAACAGACGCTTGTCCTCAACGGATTGCGCGGACAAGTCATGCTACAGGTAGACGGACAGTTGAAAACCGGACGCGACATTGTATTAATGGCCATGCTGGGAGCGGAAGAATTCGGATTTGCCACATCGGCGCTGATCGTACTGGGTTGTGTGATGATGCGCAAATGCCACATCAACACCTGTCCCGTGGGTGTGGCCACACAAAACGAAGAACTTCGCAAGCGCTTCCTCGGACGTAGCGAATATCTGGTGAACTTCTTCAGCTATCTGGCGGAAGAAGTACGCGAATACCTCGCCGAACTTGGCTTTGAAAAGCTGGACGACATCGTAGGACGTACCGACCTCATCGAACGTAAACCCAACGGCGGCAACCCGAAGCATGCGCTACTGGATTTCAGCAAAGTGCTCTACAGCCCCATCCCGGCCCTTTCCAACCCAAAAAATACATCTATCCGGAAAACAACGGAACAGGATCATGGAGTGAACGGAGTAAAAGATACAACGATTATTCAGGATATCCGGGAAGGAAAACCCCTGGAATATACGATCACCAACACGGACCGTAGCGTAGGAGCCATGCTTTCCGGCCTGATAGCCAAGGAAGGGATGGACAGTCTCTCCCCTCTCCAAAGAGGCGAGGCCGCCAACATTCACATCAGGTTCAAAGGCTCGGCCGGTCAGAGCTTCGGCGCGTTCCTCGTCTCCGGAGTGTTTTTCAAACTCGAAGGCGAAGCGAACGACTATCTGGGAAAAGGATTGAGTGGCGGGCATATCGCCGTACTGCCTCCCGTACGCAGCCATTTTGAAGCAGAGAAAAACACCATTGCCGGCAACACCTTATTATATGGCGCAACTTCGGGCGAGGTGTACATCAATGGCCGCGTAGGAGAACGCTTCGCCGTACGTAACTCCGGAGCTGTAGCCGTTGTGGAAGGCGTAGGCGACCACTGCTGTGAGTACATGACCGGAGGGCGCGTGGTTGTACTGGGCGAAACCGGCAAGAACTTTGCCGCAGGTATGAGCGGCGGTGTGGCATACGTATGGAACAGGAACGGCAACTTCGACTACTTCTGTAACATGGAGATGGTAGAATTATCACTGATCGAAGAAGCCGGATACCGCAAGGAACTGCATGAACTGATTCGCCAGCACTACCTGTACACCGGATCGAAACTGGCGCGCACCATGCTCGACGACTGGAACCGCTACATAGAAGAGTTCATCCAGATCGTACCGATCGAATATAAAAAGGTTTTGCAGGAAGAACAAATGCAAAAGCTACAACGCAAGATCGCCGATATGCAAAGAGACTATTAGATTTACGATTTTACGATTTACGATTTTACGATTGAAGTCACCTGAATAGTAAGATCAATCGTAAAATCGTAAATCGTCTGATCGTAAATAAAAGTAATATCAATCGTAAAATCGTAAATCGTCTAATCATAAATAAAAATGGGAGATTCAAAAGCATTCCTGACGATACACAGGCAAGAAGCCGGATACCGGCCTATCCACCAGCGTATTACCGACTACGGAGAAGTAGAGCAAACCCTGAATACCCGTGAGCGTAAGTTGCAGGCGTCACGGTGCATGGATTGCGGCGTTCCTTTCTGCCACTGGAGTTGCCCGTTGGGCAATAAACAGCCCGAATGGCAGGACGCCCTTTACAAAGGAAAATGGAAGGAAGCCTACAGGATATTGGAGTCAACCTGCGACTTCCCGGAATTTACGGGACGTATCTGCCCTGCCCTTTGCGAAAAAAGCTGCGTACTGAAACTCTCTTGCGATGAACCGGTTACGATCCGTGAGAATGAAGCCGCAATTGTTGAAGCGGCTTTCCGTGAAGGTTACATCGTGCCTGTCCACCCGAAAAGAAACGGTAAAAAGGTTGCGGTGATCGGTGCAGGCCCCGCAGGATTGGTTGTAGCCAATCAACTGAACCGCAAAGGATACCACGTGACAGTATTCGATAAAGCGGAAGCGCCCGGAGGATTACTCCGTTACGGCATTCCCAACTTCAAGCTCCACAAAACCATCATCGACCGCCGTATGCGGTTGCTTGCCGAAGAAGGTATCCGGTTTGAAATGAATACGGAGGTTAATTTCAGCCTAACTGAAAGCCTCACCCCGACCCTCTCCAACCAACGGTCGGCGCAAGCCAAAGGAGAGGGAGAAGATAGCTTACGCCTCATTAATACTGCCGCAGGATTTTGCTCCCTCTCCTTTGGAGAGGGCCGGGGTGAGGCTTTCGACGCCATTTGCCTGTGCACAGGAGCCGAAACCCCACGCGACCTGCCGATTCCGGGACGTAATCTGAAAGGCATTCACTTTGCCCTTGACATGCTTGCGCAACAAAACCGGATCATCGACGGAATGACCTTCAGTAAAGATAAACGGGTGAACGCCAAAGGAAAGAAAGTGCTTGTTATCGGCGGTGGAGACACGGGTTCGGACTGTATCGGCACGAGTGTCCGCCAAGGCGCGGCAAGCGTTACACAGATCGAGATCATGCCTCAGCCGCCGGCCGGACATAACCCGGCTACTCCCTGGCCGCAATGGCCGGTGGTATTGAAAACCACTTCCAGTCACGAAGAAGGTTGTATCCGTCGCTGGAGCCTGGCATCCAATCAATTCATCGGAAAGAATGGTAAAGTAACCGGCGTGGAAGTAGAAGAAGTGGAATGGATGCCGGCGGCGGACGGACGGATGACCATGAAACCCACAGGCAGGAAAGAAGTGATCGAGGCCGACCTTGTGCTGCTGGCCATGGGATTCCTCAGACCCGAAGTGCCGGAACTCCCTGAGAACGTATTCACGGCCGGCGACCTGATACTTGGTCCGAGCCTCGTGGTGAAAGCCATGGCAACCGGACGCGAGGCCGCACGCAGAATAGACCGCTACCTGTCATCGAAACAGGAACATAAATAATAAACAGCAAATCGTAAATAGTAAACAGTCTAATCGTAAATAACATCATGTGTGGAATAACCGGAATCTTTCAGATCAAACAGCAGTCCAAAGAGCTTCGCAGTAAAGTGCTGAAGATGGCGCAGAAACTGCGCCACCGCGGGCCGGATTGGAGTGGCATCTACGTTGGCGGAAGCGCCATCATGGCCCATGAGCGCCTGTCGATTGTCGACCCGCAAAGTGGCGGGCAACCGCTATACTCACCCGACAGGAAACATATTCTTGCCGTCAACGGCGAGATCTATAACCATCGCGACATCCGCGAAAAGTATGCCGGGAAGTATGATTTCCGGACAGGTTCGGACTGTGAAGTCATTCTGGCGCTTTACAGGGATAAGGGCATTGATTTCCTGGAAGACATCAGCGGGATCTTCGCCTTTGCCCTTTACGACGAAGAAAAGGATGAATTTCTGATTGCCCGCGACCCGGTCGGCGTGATACCTCTATATACAGGCAGGGACAGCGACGGCAGGATATACTTCGCCAGCGAACTGAAAGCCCTCGAAGGGTTCTGTGACGAATACGAGCCTTTTCTGCCGGGTCATTACTACTGGAGCCGCGAAGGGAAAATGAAACAGTGGTACAAGCGCGACTGGAGTGACGGCGACCGGACGGCGCCGCCAAATTACGACGCCGACATAAAGCGGATAAGGACAGCGCTTGAAGACGCCGTACAACGCCAACTCATGAGCGACGTGCCTTACGGAGTGCTGCTCAGCGGCGGATTAGACAGCAGCGTGATCTCCGCCATAGCCAAGAAATATGCCGCAAAGCGCGTTGAAACAGGCAATCAGAGCGAAGCCTGGTGGCCGCAACTGCACTCTTTCGCTATCGGACTGAAAGGCGCGCCCGACCTGGGCAAAGCCCGCGAAGTAGCCGACTTCATCGGCACGGTTCACCACGAGATCAACTATACCGTCCAGGAGGGGTTGGACGCCATTCAGGATGTGATCTACTACATCGAGACCTACGACGTGACCACCGTCCGCGCCTCCACGCCGATGTATCTCCTGGCCCGCGTCATCAAATCCATGGGGATCAAGATGGTGCTTAGCGGCGAAGGCGCCGACGAGATATTCGGAGGATACCTATATTTCCACAAAGCCCCCAACGCCAAAGCGTTTCACGAAGAAACCGTGCGCAAGATCGGCAAGCTCCATTTATATGACTGCCTGCGCGCCAACAAGAGCCTGGCGGCATGGGGGGTCGAAGGACGCGTGCCGTTCCTGGATAAGGAATTTCTGGATGTAGCCATGCGCCTGAACCCCGAAGTGAAAATGGCGCCGGGAAAGGTCATTGAGAAGAAGATCGTGCGCGAAGCCTTTGCGGATATGCTGCCCGAAAGCGTGACCTGGCGCCAGAAAGAACAATTCAGCGACGGCGTAGGCTACAACTGGATCGACACGCTGAAAGAGATCACTGCCGCAGCGGTAAGCGATGAGCAGATGGAAAAAGCCGCAGAACGCTTCCCCATCCATACGCCGCAGAACAAAGAGGAATATTATTACCGCACCATATTTGAAGAGCACTTCCCCAGCCAAAGCGCCGCCCGCTCCGTGCCGAGCGTACCGAGCGTCGCCTGCTCCACGGCGGAAGCGCTGGCCTGGGATGCCTCGTTCCGGCATACAAACGACCCGTCCGGACGCGCAGTAAAAGGCGTACACGAACAGGCATACTGATATTTACGATTAGACGATTTAAAAAGAACGGAAAGCGCATCGCCTTCCGTTCTTCATTTCTTTATTAGCGTGTTATTTTAATAACGGCCGCCACCATATCCACCACGGTTGCCACCGCCATGTCCGCCACGGTTTCCGCCGCCATAATTGTTACGGCGCGGAGCTTCTTCTGATCTTGGGCGAGCCTCGGATACTGCTATCGTCCTTCCATCAACCTCAAC
>JAIRNG010000102.1 GCA_031258135.1 Mediterranea sp. (in: CFB group bacteria) | reverse complement strand
GGTGAAGTCGTACTCGGCGACGAAGAGGCGAATCATCGTTACCGGCATTATATCGAGGCGTTGAAAGAACCTGATATAAATTATATCTCCGTCAAGATTTCCGGTATTTATGCCCAGCTTCATCCGTTGAGTTACGATAAGAGCAAGGAGGAACTTTGTAAACGTATAGCTGCTGTTTTCCAGGCGGCGATTGACCATCCTTATATTGAGAAGGACGGGACGAAGAGCGCCAAGTTCGTCAATCTGGATATGGAGGAATATAAGGACACCGAGCTGACGCTGGATGTGTTCATTACCGTATTGGGCATGCCTCAGTTCAAGGATTATACGGCCGGTATTGTGGTACAGGCCTATTTGCCTGATGCCGTTTTCTTCTACGAGCGGTTGCTGAAGTTTGCCAGGGAGAGGGTTGTTGCCGGGGGCGCACCGATCAAAGTCCGTCTGGTAAAAGGGGCTAACTTGCAAATGGAGACGATCATTTCTTCCCTTAAGGGGTGGCCTAATCCGGTGTTGCCGTCCAAGGTCGATGTGGATGCCAACTATATGCACATACTGGACATTGCTTTACAGCCCGGGAACATAAAAGCTGTCCGCCTGGGAGTGGCTTCGCATAATTTCTTTACCATTGGGTATGCTTATCTGTTGAGTCAGGCGAATGGGGTACAGAACGGTGTGACCTTCGAGATGCTGGAGGGTATGGCTAACCATCTGCCTCGCGTGATGCGCGGCCTGAACAAACAGATCATTCTTTATACGCCGGTGGTATGCAAGGAGCATTTCCTGAACGCAGTGTCCTATCTTGTGCGCCGGTTGGATGAGAATACGGGAAAAGATAACTTCCTGACCTATTCGTTTAATCTGAAACTGCATAGCGATGAGTGGAACTTTTTGCAAGAGCAGTTCCTTGCGGCGTATGCCGGGAAAGATAGTGTGAAACCTGCCGTCTTCCGTACGCAGAATAGGAACGAACAAGTTGCTCCGCGCACCGACATCCATACATTCCGGAATGAACCGGATACGGATCTTGACTTGAAACAGAACAGGGAATGGGCGTTGGCTGCACTGAAGAAATGGTGGGATATGCGCGCCGAAGATTATGTTATACCCGTACAAGTGGGTGATAAAGAGGCGCTGACCGGCAAAAAGAAAAGATATTATGACCGTAGCCGCAACGATGAAGTTTGTTTCTGTGAAGTGAATATGTCTACGCAGGAGCAGATCGAGGAGATCATTGTCCTTGCAGAAAAGGATGCTTCGGGCTGGCGTAAGACTTCGCTTGCGGAGCGTAACAAAATACTGCATGCCACGGCCGGGCGGTTAGGGGAGAAACGGGGTGACCTGGTCGCCTGTATGTCCGCCATTACCGGAAAGACCTTCATGGAAGGAGATGTGGAGGTGTCCGAAGGTATGGACTTCTGCCGTTTCTATCCGATCTCCATGCAGGCTTTTGAAGAGCTGAACGACATATCTTATCAGCCTAAGGGAATTATTCTCGTTATTCCCCCCTGGAACTTTCCGTTCGCTATCCCTGTCGGAGGTGTGGCTGCGGCGTTGGCGGGCGGTAACTCGGTCATCCTCAAGCCGGCTACCGCGGCTTTTCCGGTAGCCTGGGAATTTGCCAAATGTTTCTGGGATGCGGGAGTGCCCAAAGACGCGTTGCAGGTGATTTGTCCGGCTGAAAGAAGTTCCCTGAATTACCTGTCGGCGCATCCGTCGGTGAAACATATCATCCTGACCGGAGGAACGGACACGGCGTTCAAACTGTTGGAAAACAGTCCGCGGACTCCGCTTTCCGCCGAGACGGGTGGAAAGAACGCGATCATCGTAACTGCGGCCGCCGATCAGGATCATGCTATTCTGAATATCGTTTCGTCCGCCTTTAGCAATGCCGGACAGAAGTGCTCCGCCTGTTCTCTGTTGTTGCTCGACAGGAAGACTTATCACGATGAAACGTTTAAGGCTAAACTCAGAGATGCGGTGACCAGCCTGCATACAGGTAGCGTCTGGGATACGGATAACGTGGTCGGCCCGATGATAACCAACGATAATGATAAGTTGCTGTATGCGATCGGGCATCCGGAAGAGGGTGAATCGTGGTTGGTTCCTCCTGTGTTTGCCGACGGGAAGAAATATATACTGAAGCCTTGTGTCAAGTGGGGAGTTAAACCGGGTAACTATACGTTCAGGACGGAACTTTTTGCTCCGTTGCTATCCGTGGTTTGTATCCATGATCTGAAAGAGGGGCTGGAATTTGCCAATTCTACCGAATATGGCCTGACTGCCGGTCTGCAAAGTCTGGATGAGACGGAGATCGCTTTGTGGAAAAACACTATGGAGGCCGGAAACCTGTACATAAATCGTGGGATAACGGGCGCTATCGTCCGCCGGCAGCCGTTTGGCGGTATGAAACGTTCAGCTTTCGGCGCCGGTATCAAAGCCGGCGGGCCGAACTATGTTTCCTGTTTCGTGGCGTTTACCGATACCCGGAAATCTCAATTCACGGACAGGAACGAGCTTTTCCGTCTGGCGCGTCAGAGCTTTGCCAAGGCCTGGGAGAAAGAATTCAGTATTGAACGGGATGTCAGCCATATTGTGGGTGAGATGAATACATTCCGTTACCTGCCGGTGAAGTCATTGGTTATCCGCGTACTGGACAGTGATTCGCTGATCGACGTACTGCTGGCGTTCTTTGGGGCGGCGGCGGTTGTGGATAACGTGGTTGTCAGCGCTACCGGGACTAATCCCTATCTGGACATTCTGAAGAAAGAAACGGCCGATTACGGAAAGATGCTTGTCTTGCAAACCGAAGAAGAGTTTATTGCCGATATGGATAAGTATGAACGTATCCGCACCTGTACGGCAGATTTGCCGGATGCCGTTTACGACAGGGCGGCCAGACTCGGTTTGTATATTGCTACGGCGGAGCCGGTTTCCAACGGGCGTGTAGAGTTGCTGCACTACGTGAAAGAGCAGAGTATCGCTTACGAGTATCACCGTTACGGAAGTATCATTGAAGAACCTTCTTAAATTGAAAATTGAAACTCTTCTTATATGGCGTAGCCCGGAATGGTGTTACGCCATTCTTTTGAATGAAATGGGGTAAAACAATAAAAATCAGGTTATAGATATGATTGAGACGGTATTTTTTGATCTGGATGGCGTGATTATAGATTCGGAGCCTGTGCACGCCAAAGCCAAAAGACTTACGTTGGATGAATATGGCATAGGCTATCCCGAATCGATTTTTGATAAATTCATCGGGCAGACCGATGAGGACTTTTTCGGTTATGTTTCTGCGGAATCGGATGGGAAATACTCTCCCGGATTGCTGTTGCAAAAGAAAAATGAGTTGTTCATAGGCTTGCTTCCTGAAATGGAGTTTGTCGACGGATTTCCGTCTTTCTTCCGGCAGGTGAGAAATAAAGGATTAAGAACAGCCTTGGTCAGTTCCACTTCGGCCTATACCCTTGAATGGATTGACAGGTATTTCAATATCACCCGTTTGTTTGATTTGCTGGTGACGGAAAAAGATACGGCCAATCATAAACCGCACCCGGAACCGTACCTTAGAGCTTTGCAGTTGCTGCCTGCTTCAACCGGAAGTACGATTGTTATAGAAGATTCCCCCAATGGCATTCTTTCGGCAAAGAATGCAGGGTGTAAAGTCTTTGCGCTTGCTACTTCTTTTAAAAAAGAAAAGTTGTCGGAGGCAGATGAGATTTTTGAAGGCTATGCGGAATTATCTGCGAGATTAGGGTTTCCGATGGAATAATTCCCCAATAAAAGAACGCCGGGTATGTCGCCGCGACGCTTTCCGGTTTTGAAAAAGCGCCGGTTTTTATTTTTGCTTGTGGTATCGTCCGGAAATGTTGCGCCGTTCTTCCGGTTTATACCAGAAGAAGAATTGGCGTTGTTCCAGCTTGTCATGTTGAGTCTTTGCGCTGAATATGGGTTCCAGCGTATACGGATGGTATCCGGTGTAGAATGCTTCGGTCGCCACGGTCATTGGCGTGGGCGTGAAATCTTGTACCTGTTCCAGATGGAAATCCATTTGTCTGGTAATGATTGCCAGCTCTGCCATGTCTTCTTTCCGGCAGCCGGGGTGGCTGCTGATGAAGTAGGGGATAAGTTGTTGGCGCAGGTTCTGTTCGTGGTTGATGCGGTCGAATATCTTCTTAAACGTTTCGAATTGATTGAATGACGGTTTGCGCATGATGTCCAGCACCCTGTCGCTGGTGTGTTCCGGAGCTACTTTCAGACGTCCGCTCACGTGATTGATGATCAGTTCGCGGGTGTATTCGCTTGCACTGCGGTTTGTCGCCTCGTCTTTGCTTTGATGCAGGAGCAGGTCGTAACGCACGCCGCTTCCGACAAAGCTTTTCTTTATGCCTTTTATTGCATCTACCGAGCGGTAAATGTCGAGTAGCGGACGATGGTCCGTATTCAGGTTGGGGCATACCTCCGGATGGATACACGACGGGCGTTTACAGCGTTTACATACCGTTTCATCCTTTCCTTTCATCATGTACATATTGGCCGATGGCCCTCCCAGGTCACTCAGGTAGCCTTTGAATCCGGGTAGTTCCATGACTTCCTTCACTTCGCGCAATATGCTTTGTTTGCTCCGGCTGACGATGAACTTTCCCTGATGCGCTGATATGGTGCAGAACGCGCATCCTCCGAAACATCCGCGGTGGATATTGACGGAAAACCTGATCATGTCATAGGCCGGAATACGCTTGTTCCTGTATTTCGGATGTGGCAGGCGGGTATAGGGGAACTCAAACGAACGGTCGAGATCGGTCTGCGACATGGGCGGGTAGGGTGGATTTACCACGACCGTTTCCTTGCCGACCCGTTGCAGGATGCGCGCCGCCTCGTATTTGTTACTTTCTTCTTCGATATGCCGGAAGTTGGCCGCCTGTTTCTTTTTGTCCTTCAGACATTCTTCATGCGAATAAAGCTCGATGTCTCCGGCTTGCTTCTCCACGCCGGCCGCGAGGTACGCCGTTTGCGGAAGGTCGTGCGGTATCTTCGCCTTCTCCCGCATTCGCCGGGCCAGGTCGGCGATTGGTTTTTCCCCCATGCCATAGATCAGCAAATCGCCGCCACTGTCACACAGGATACTCTTCATGAGTTTGTCCTGCCAATAGTCATAGTGGGTCAGGCGGCGCAGGGACGCTTCGATGCTTCCCAAAACCACCGGTACGTCGGGATATAGTTTTTTGAGGATCTGTGTATAAACGATGGTCGGGTATTCCGGCCGCATGTCAGGCCGTCCGTCCGGCGTATAGGCGTCTTCGCTGCGCAACCTTTTGTTGGCAGTATATTTGTTTACCATGCTGTCCATACAGCCGGCGCTGATACCAAAGAAAAGGCGCGGGCGTCCCAGCTTCCTGAAGTCGCGCAAGTCATCGCGCCAGTTGGGTTGAGGTACGATTGCTACCCGCAGCCCTTCCGCTTCAAGTATCCGGCATACAACGGCTGCGCCAAAGGATGGATGATCAACATAGGCATCACCACTGAACAGTATGACATCCAATTCATCCCATCCCCGCAATTCTACCTCTTTCCTGGTTGTCGGCAACCAATCTGTCAGCTGATACGCTTTCATGGCTGCAAACGGTCAAATCTTCCCGCCACGACTATTCTTCCCCGCTGTTTTGTCCGTTCAGCCAGGTCAGATAGAGCTTGATGAGTTGCTGCAGGCCGAATGCCTTCATATCGTTGTGATAGATCACATCGATACACAGGTCCAGCAGGTCATCGCTGTCTTCATCTTCGTATGCCGTAATCAGCGAACGGGCGTTCAATTTCAGTTTTTCTAATACAACCTCGTCCACAATGCCGTTGCTGTCAATGAGTTGGCGAAACAGTGCATGTTTCTCTATCGTCTTTAAGTTCTCTTCCGAAACCTTAATGGTTCTCGTACCGGAGGGGTTTGCCTGTATGGTGTACATAAGCTCTTCTGCTTTAATATTACTGCAAATGATATACAAATATATATATTTCCACCGGATATCAAATATTCTGCCGTACAAATGTATAATATGGCGGTAATTTGAATTAATTAGTTATATTTGCGCAGAATAAAAATGAGTTTTCAATTTATAAAACAGGAAAATATGGCATTAGAAATTACAGACGGCAATATTCAAAGTTATTTGAGTGGTAACAAACCGGTGGTTGTGGACTTTTGGGCTCCGTGGTGCGGCCCTTGCAGGGCGATTGGGCCGGTAATCGAAGAATTGGCCGATGAATACGGCGGCCGGGTGGTCATTGGAAAATGTAACGTTGACGAAAATACGGATTTGCCTGCTCTGCATGGAATCCGTAACGTTCCTACGCTCCTTTTCTTCAAGGACGGCAAAATAGTGGATAAACATGTGGGAGCCGCAACGAAATCAGTGCTGGCGGATAAGATTAAAGCGTTGTTTTAAGGACTAAAAATAATTTGGAGGCTATATGGAAGATGATTTCTTATTTGATGATGACGATGACGAACAGACCGTCGAGTACATCAAAAACTACTTGCCGCAGGAATTAAAAGAGAAGTTCGATGACGATACACTCTATTATTTCCTTGACCTGATAGACGACTTTTATGTTGAAAGTGGTGTTCTGGAAGATGATCCTGATGAGGAGGGCTTTATAAACATTGATCTGGAAAAGGTGGCCGACTACATCGTGAAAGAGGCTAAGAAAAACGGGATGGGTAAATACGATCCGAAAGAAGTTCTTTTTATCGTTCAGGGAGAGATGGAATATACAAGTTCTTTCGACCAGTCGTTTGACGCCTGAGACGAGTCAGGGGGTAGCGCTTCGCGCAGGAGTCAGGAGTTAAAGGAGGTAGCGCTTCGCGCAGGAGTTAAAGCTCAAATACCATCGAGGCTAACTCCTTTAACTCCTGCGCGAAGCGCTAACTCCTTAACTCCTGATAACTCCTGACTCCTTTAACTCCTGACTCCTGATTTCTTTTTAGCCTCGATACGTTTATACCACTCATCTCTTTCTTTGGTCAGGTCATACCCTCTCTTTGAGAGATAGTTATTGATACGGCCCTTATATTTGCCGAATGCCTCGTGTTTCTTCTTCGAACTTTCGGCATCCATGGCAAATTCACGCGCTTCTATCAGCCACGCATAGATACGGGCCTTTTCCTCAGGGGTGAGAGAGGGTATCATCTCTAAAGTGGCGGTATACGTTACATTGACAACCCCGTAAGTCATGCCGTCTTTCACCGCTTCGATCTGCTTATCGTTCAGATAGAGCGATAACGCGGCCGGAAAAGCAAAGTGGGAACGAAACAGAGCTGCATCTTTTTCATTCTCAGCAGCTTTCAGGGCTTCATTCCCGGCATCACCCCGCAGGGTCTCTTTGATCCGTTTCACTTTCGTATCGCGGACTTCGTAGATGTCATTCAATTCAAAGTAGCGGTTAGCTATGATGTTGCATACGGTTTCCGCATTTTTGGGGTCGCTGACGCCTAACTTATCCACAATCTTCCGCGAACGTTCTACGATGGACGTTACATAGTTGGGATCACGGTTTTCCTTATCCAGTTCTATGGCATAAGCAGACAGAACGCTTGCGGATAAAAGAAGAAATAATAATAAACGGGTCTTTCTCATCGTTACATCAGTTTACCTTTTCCGGTCAATGTGTCTTTATTGTTTTTCAGGTCGGCCCAATCTGTTTTCTTCCCGGTATCGATGCCGTTGATATACTTTTCAATATTCGTATATCCGTCGCCTGTACGGTCTTTGTTCGCATCGGACGGGTCGTTCGGGTCCAGACCGTTCGCTTTTTCCCATGCGTCGGGCATGCCGTCGCTATCGGTATCTGCATAAGGGACGCCGTTGTATTTGGGATATCCGCCTACCTGGGATATGTCCGTAATGATACCCTTTTTATAGGAATCGGCCGGAAGGCGGCGATGTTCAAACTGATAGAATGAATCCGAATTCAGCCCTTCAATATAGTAAGGCCTGCCGGTCTCTACTTCTTTCAGGATACGTTCGTCCACGGCGTCACGCTTCGGAAGGGTGGCCCCTACATGCTTCAACACCGATGTGTATGCATCCCTGGCGTTCATTATCGTAATATACGGCATGGGGAAAGGTTCGTTCCATCTTATGTTGGCCGTATATTGGCCGGTGTTGGGCAGGTTCTCCACCTGTACGCCGCCCGCCCAGTTGTCTTTGGTTACGGCGTCATTCCCTTCCATGATGTTACCGTCACAGTACACGCGGCCGTAGACTTTGTATCCGAGTTTGCTGCGGCCTGATTCCGGTTTCACCATACGGTATCCGACAGGGGAGTTTCTGGGAGTTGAAGGCCCCGGCTTGTAGTAGTTGTTGATGATGTTGTATAACGCGGTATAATCGCCTCCGTCCACGGAGCGGTGCACCCAGTTGTAAATGACGTTGTTCACAAAGTTGAATACGCCGTTCCAGCCGATCGAAGGATTACGGCCGGCATTGCTCGCCCAGAGGTTACGTATGAAAGCGCAATTCTCTCCACCCAGTGTGCTGCCGAACGCATGATTGTATGTATCCAGCGCCTGGGCGGAGATCGTGTTTTGAATGGTCACATTCACTGTGGGGAGTTTCAGCTCCTTGCTGCCATCGCCCGGGTCGAACATGTGACGGTAGAAGGAAATGTTTTCGTCCAGTCCCCAACTGGCGGAACAGTGGTCAATCATGATGTTCCCCACCGGATTTCCCCCGAAAGAGTCATCCCTGCGTCCTACATTGGTTTCGCCCCGGCGAAAACGCATGTGGCGCACAACCACATCGTGCGTATTTACCCAGAAGGATTCGCCGGCAACGCACACGCCGTCTCCGGGGGCTGTCTGACCGGCAATCGTTATATACGGGGCGCGGACAATAATCGGAGTTTCCAGCTTTATGATCCCTGCCACGTTGAACACGACAATACGGGCGCCGCCTGTTTCACACGCTTCACGGAAAGAGCCGGGGCCGCGATCGTTCAGGTTGGTCACAGTGATAACTTTGCCGCCGCGGCCGCCAAAACTGAACATGCCGCCACCTTCGGCGCCGGGGAAAGCCGGTATCTTGGCCTGGGGCAAGTCCGTCGGACGGGCGGCCCAGGGAATATACGGACGTCCTTCCCTCGCTTCCCGCTCGATAACAGGCCATGCCTTTTGCCAGGCTTCTTCGGAACGGCGGTATTCTTCGCTCATCTTTTTATGGGTTGCCTCCTGCACATCTTTGGGCACACTGGGATACTGCGCCTTCAACACGGAAAAAGGAATGGCCAGGGCCAGGACTAAAACTCCCGGGAAAACTTTCTTTCTCATAATCATTTCTTTGGTTTTTCTTCTTATGACGGAGGCGTGGTTCGTTTGTAATCAAAGAATAAGTGTAAATTTTACATTTGAGTACAACCGGCCGCTTCTTCCGTCCTTTCTTTATTAATATAGGATTATGCAGAATGAAAGCGTTTAAGGTTATTCTGTTATTTTTAAGTGTTGCGGCGGGAGTTTCCGCCCAGACAAACGGGCTCACGGATATGAGCCGGAGTAAGTTCTCACGAATGACGAATACGGAACTCGGATCGGTTCGCTGGACAAACGGATTCTGGGGAGAGCGTTTCTCCGTGTTCGGGGAGACAACGATCCTGAGCATGTGGAAAACGTGGAATACGCCGGAAGTGTCGCATGGCTTCCGTAACTTTGAGATTGCGGCGGGGGCTTGTCCGGGTGAACATTGGGGGCCTCCGTTTCACGACGGCGATGTATATAAATGGCTGGAAGGCGTTGCGGCTGTATATGCGGTTGATAAGCGTCCCGAATTGGACAGGCTGATGGATTATGTGACCGGATATATCGCCAGGGCGCAACGCGAAGATGGGTATATCCACACGCCGGTGATCATTGAAGAGCGCAATAAGGGGATAGATACCCATCGGAAATCACATCCTGTGATTGGGACCGGCGTGGGAGACGGGAACGAAAAGGGAGCCTTTGCCAATCGCCTGAACTTCGAGACGTATAACCTGGGGCATCTGATGATGGCGGCTATCGTACACCACCGGGCAACGGGTAAGCATACGCTGCTCGACGTAGCGATCAAAGCGACCGATTTCCTGTGTCGCTTTTACGAAACGGCGTCGGCCGAACTGGCGCGCAACGCGATCTGTCCGTCACACTACATGGGTGTGGTGGAAATGTACCGCACGACCCGCAACCCGCGCTACCTGGAACTGTCGGAGAACCTGATCGATATCCGCGGCATGGTAGAGAACGGAACGGACGACAACCAGGACCGTATTCCTTTCCGCGACCAGAAGCAGGCGATGGGGCATGCCGTACGTGCAAACTATCTGTATGCCGGGGTAGCGGATGTCTATGCCGAAACAGGAGAAAAGCTACTGATGGAGAATCTGGAAAGTATATGGAAAGACATCGTGACCCGCAAAATGTATATCACGGGAGCCTGCGGGGCGCTGTACGACGGAACATCGCCGGAAGGAACATGCTACGAACCGGACAGCATACAGAAGGTGCACCAGAGCTATGGACGCCCGTATCAGTTGCCGAACAGCGCGGCGCACAACGAGACCTGTGCGAACATCGGGAACATGCTGTTTAACTGGCGGATGTTCCAGACGAGCGGGAACGCAACGTATGCCGGACTGGTGGAGAACTGTTTCTACAACAGTATCCTGAGCGGCATCAGCCTGGATGGGAAGAAATACTTCTATACCAATCCGCTGCGCATCAGCCATGATCTGCCTTATACGCTGCGTTGGCCGAAAGAGCGCACGGAATATATCAGTTGTTTCTGCTGCCCGCCGAACACGGTACGCACCTTGTGCGAAGCGCAGAACTATGCGTATTCCATAAGCAGGGAAGGCGTCTGGTGCAACATGTATGGCGGTAGCGTACTGAAAACGAAGCTGCCGGGCGGCGATAAAGTGAAGATCGTACAAGTGTCGGACTATCCATGGGACGGGAACGTACGGCTGACAGTGGAAGCGGCGGGGAAAAAACCGTTCTCCCTGTTCATGCGCATACCGGAATGGTGCGGAAACGCGACGCTGACGGTGAATGGTGAACGGGTGAACGGAACGCTTGCACCGGATACGTACACTGAAATCCATCGCGTATGGAAGAAGGGCGACAGGGTAGAGTTGGCGATGCCGATGGAAGCGGTGCTGATGGAAGCGCATCCGCTGGTGGAAGAGAACCGGAACCAGGTAGCCGTGAAACGCGGGCCGCTGGTCTATTGCCTGGAAAGCATCGACATCGAAGGCGGCAAACGCATTGACGATGTGCTGATACCGGCCGGCATCAGACTGACCCCGGAGAGAATGACCATCGAAGGAAGTCCGGTAGTGGCGCTCCGGGGAACGGCGTTGCTGGCGGAGAACGCTCCGTGGGAAGGGACGCTGTACCGTCCCGCAGGCCGGGCGAACCGGAAGGTAAACATCAGGCTGATACCGTATTATGCCTGGGGTAACAGGGGGAAGGCGGAAATGACTGTATGGATGCCGGTGGTCAAGTAAAGAAGCCTAAAAAGCCTAACAGACCCACGAGACCTAACAGCCTCACCCCGGCCCTCTCCAAAGGAGAGGGAGAAGGAAGCCAAAGGAGAGGGAGAAAGAAGCCAAAGGAGAGGGAGAAAGAAGCCAAAGGAGAGGGAGAAAACCCTGTTAGACATTAAAAGTAACTAAAGCGTATTTATGAATAGAAAGATTGTATTGTTGTTTATATGGATATATCCATACCTGCCGTCTATGGCGCAACATGTGATATACGTACAGGCCGGCCGGAGTGAGCTTTCCTCCTCCCTCTCCTTTGGAGAGGGCCGGGGTGAGGCTGTTGGGT